>NZ_JBXAHJ010000018.1:0-137880 GCF_058794995.1 Pseudomonas sp. GW823-FHT06E10
GTTGTTTGGTCATCTGACACCTCGATCTGGCGAGCATTCTCGCCTAAATGGGTGTCCGGTTTCATTAGACCACTACACTGTAGGAGCGAGCCCGCTCGCGATGGTCTTTAACGATGACACTGGCTGTCTGATGCCGCCGGGTGTCCAGAAGTTTTTCGCGAGCGAGCTCGCTCCTACAAGGTCATTGTAAAAAAAATCACATAAACCTGACTCCGCGCTTTTGCTAAGGTGCAGCTCATTTTTAATGGACTGAGTTTGCGCCCACGGATCGGCATTCTTTTCAAAGAGTTGCTGTAGAAATGCCCGAACCGATACCCATCAAGGACCACGAGAAAGAGACACGCCTGGTCAATAAAAGGCTGATGGCCTGCGGCTTGTTCGTTGCCGCTGTCACCTGTGCGCTGGTAGTGCGCCTGTATGTCCTGCAGGTAGTCGAGTTCGACTATCACTCGACCATCTCCGAAAACAATCGCGTACATGTCCTGCCAATTACACCGACTCGCGGGTTGATCTACGACCGCAACGGCGTACTCCTCGCGGATAACCGTCCCAGCTACAACCTGACCATCACCCGCGAACGTGCTACCGATGTAAACGAAGAGCTGGACGAGGTAGTCAATCTCCTGCATTTGCCCGCTGAAGACCGCTCGCAGTTCGACAAGGCGATGAAGCAGGCACGTCACCCCTTCGTACCTGTGACGTTGTTCTATGAACTGAGCGAAGAGCAAATTGCCGTACTCGCTGTCAACGAGTTCCGCTTGCCGGGCCTCGATGTCGAGCCGCAGTTCGTTCGGCACTATCCATTGGGCGAGCAATTCGCCCATTCGGTCGGCTACGTCGGACGTATCAACGAGAAAGAGTCAAAGGCTCTGGATACCGTGGAGTATCGAGGCACCCAATCCATCGGCAAGACCGGGATTGAAAAATTCTACGAGAAGCAACTGCACGGCCATGTCGGTTATGAGGAAGTCGAAACCAATGCCCAGGGCCGCGTGCTGCGAGTGCTCAAGCACACTGACCCGGTGCCAGGCGAAAACATTGTCCTGAGCCTCGACGTCAAGCTTCAGGAAGCCGCCGAGCAAGCCTTGGGCGATCGCCGTGGCTCGGTGGTCGCACTGGATCCCTCGACCGGTGAAGTGTTGGCCATGGTCAGCAACCCGAGTTTCGATCCGAATCTGTTCGTCACCGGTATCAGTTCCAAGGAGTACTCCACGCTACGGGACTCCATCGACCGACCGCTGTTCAACCGTGTGCTGCGCGGTCTCTATGCGCCGGGTTCGACCATCAAGCCGGAAATGGCAATCGCTGGCCTCGATGCCGGTGTCGTCACGCCACAGACCCGTGTGTTCGACCCCGGTTATTACCAGCTGCCGGATTTCGATCACAAATACCGCAACTGGAACCACAGCGGCGACGGCTGGGTGGATATGGATGCGGCGATCATGCGTTCCAACGACACCTACTTCTATGACCTGGCACACAAGCTCGGTATCGATCGTCTGCACGACTACATGGCCATGTTCGGACTGGGTGAGAAAGTTTCCCTGGACATGAATGAAGAGTCCCCCGGCCTGATGCCATCCCAGGCCTGGAAACGCGCCACCCGTCGTCAGGCCTGGTTTCCAGGCGAGACGGTGATTCTCGGTATCGGCCAGGGCTACATGCAGGTCACGCCACTGCAGTTGGCCCAGGCGACGGCGCTGATTGCCAACAAAGGCGTGTGGAATCGCCCGCACCTGGCCAAAACCGTGGACGGTGTCGCGCCGGTGGATGAGCATCCGATGCCGAACATTCTGCTCAAGGATCCTCGCGACTGGGAGCAGGTCAACCATGGCATGCAGATGGTGATGCACGATGCCCGCGGGATTGCCCGGGCCGCAGCCGCAGGCGCGCAGTACCGTATCGCCGGCAAGAGTGGTACCGCGCAAGTGGTGGCGATCAGGCAGGGTGAGCGTTACAACCGGGAGAAAACCCGCGAGCGTAACCGCGACAACGCCTTGTTCGTTGGTTTTGCCCCGGCCGAGCACCCGAAAATCGTGATTTCGGTGATGATCGAAAACGGCGAGGCCGGTGGTCGCGTCGCCGGACCGGTCGTGCGGGAGATCATGGACGCCTGGCTACTTGATCAGGACGGGCACCTCAAGCCGCAGTACGCAGCGCCGAGCAAGGCACCGGGCGAACCTCACGTCTGAACCTTCATGGCTTCACAGCACAGGCTCACGGATGCTGAGCATGTGCTGGAAGCTCTCGAGGAACACCGTTTCGGCCTGGCTCATCTTCTGTTCGCGATTCCACAACAACTGGATATCGAAATCCACCACCCCGTCTTCCGGCGGCAAGCGCCAGAGCAGACCTTGCTCGACATCCCGGCGCACCAGATGGGTGGGCAAGGCGCCGATGCCGTAACCCGCGCAGATCAAGCGGTAAATTTCTTCGAAACTGGTGGAGGAGGCGACGATCTTGCCGGTGAAACCTTGCTGGTCGCGGAACAGCGTCAGGGGTGAAAGATTGCCGCCGAGTTGATCGCTGGTGAAGCTGACGAAGTTTTCCGCCGCCAGTTGTTCCAGGGTCAGATTCTGTTGCCCGAACAGCCGGTGACGTTGGCCACAAAAGTAAGCATAGGTCTCGCGAAACAGTACCCGTTGTTCCAGTCGTGGCTGTGGCAAGCGGCACAGGCCAACGCCGACTGTCGCAGTTTTTTGCAGCAGCGAACTGATGATGTTCGAACTGCCCATGACCTCGACTTCCAGCTCGATTTTCGGATGGGTTTCATGGAAATCAGCGAGGAAGTCATCGTAATGCCGAGCCTGCACACCGCTGACGGTGAGGATGCGGATCTTGCCCACCACGTCGTCGTGACGACTCTCCACTACCGTCCCCAGGCGTGAAATATCCCCGTAGATATCCGCCGCTATGCGCAGGACTTCTTCCCCGGTTTCCGTCAGATCAAAGCGTCGTCCGCTGCGGGCAATCAACACGCATTCCAGTTGTTCCTCCAGTCGTTTTAGCGCCTGGCTGACCGCCGACTGGGTGATGTGCAGTCGCGCGGCGGCGCGGCTCATGCTGCCTTCCTGGCCGATGACCAGATAGGTGCGCAGCAGGTTCCAGTCGAGGCGGTCATTGAGAAAGCGACGCCCGACCCACGGGTTGGAATTGGAAGGCATAAAACCTCATGCAGTAGCAGTGCTAATAGTAAAGATAAGGAATTGAAAATTGACTAATCCTGGCATGGAAGCGATAAAGCCCACAAGCGCCACAGAGCGCAACCGTCATCAGCCTTAACACCTGCCCAAAAACTATAAGTACACAGGGTCCTTGCATGCACACTACTCCCCAACCGCGCCGAGCCGCGGCCGCTGCCTTCATTGGCACGACCATCGAGTTCTACGACTTTTACATCTACGCCACCGCGGCGGCGCTGGTCCTTGGGCAAGTGTTCTTCCCCAGCAGCGACCCGGTCATGAGTACCCTGGCGGCGTTCGGCAGTTTCGCGGTCGGCTTCATTGCCCGTCCCATGGCCGGGATGGTGTTCGGTCATCTGGGCGATCGTCTCGGGCGCAAGAAAATGCTGTTGGTGACCATGGCCTTGATGGGCGTTGCCACGGCGGGTATTGGCCTGTTGCCGAGCTACGCCAGTGCCGGCATCTGGGCACCCATTGGTCTGATCGTGCTGCGTGTCATTCAGGGCATTTCGGTCGGTGGTGAGTGGGGTGGGGCGGTGTTGATGGCGAGCGAACACGCGCCGGCCAAGCGCAAGACGTTCTACGCATCGTTCGCCCAGCTCGGCAGTCCCGCCGGTTTGTTGCTGGCACTGATCGCTTTCCGTCTGGTGACGTCCCTTGAGCCAGAGGATTTCCTCGCCTGGGGTTGGCGCTTGCCGTTCCTCGCCAGCGGCGTGTTGATGATGGTCGGGCTGTTGATCCGTTCCGGCGTTCACGAGTCGCCGGAATTCGCCAAGGCCAAGGACAACAACGAGACCGCCAAATACCCGGTGATGGACGTGATCCGTACCTGCTGGCGGCAGATCCTGTTCGCCGCCGCTGCCGTGACCATCGGCTCGGCCGGGTTCTTCTTCACCAACACCTTCATGATCACCTATGTCACCCAATATCAGGGCATTGCCCGTTCGACGATTCTCGATTGCCTGTTTCTGGTGACAGTCATCCAGTTGCTCTCACAACCGCTCTCGGCGCTGATCGCCGAACGTATCGGCGAAGGTCGTTTTCTCAAATGGGTCGCGTTGCTTTGCATGGTCACGCCATACCCGATGTTCCTGCTGGTAGGCACGCAGAACATTGTGTTCATGACTGCCGGCATTGCCCTGGCGGTGGTGATTCTCTCGGCGCTTTACGCGGTGATCGCCGGCTACATGACCCAGGCCTTCCCGGTGCACCTGCGCTACTCGGGCATTTCCATCGCGTACCAATTGGCTTGCGCCGTGGCCGGCGGCACCACGCCGCTGATCGGCACCCTGCTGGCCAGCAAGTTTTCCGGACAATGGTTGCCGCTGGCGGTGTTCTTCACCTTGCTCTCGGCCCTGTCCCTGATCGGTGTTTGCGGCCTGGCCCGCCTGCGCGCCAACCCGGTCGTCACCCACGCTGCTAAAGAGGTGTATTCGTGAGTAAACCTGCACACATCGACCCGGTTGAATGGCAAGCCCGTTGCGAACTGGCTGCGCTGTATCGACTGGTCGCGCACTTTCGCATGACCGACCTGATCGACACCCATATCACCCTGCGGATTCCGGGGCCTGAGCATCACTTCCTGATCAACCGCTACGGGGTGATCTTCGACCGCATGCGCGCCTCGGACCTGGTGCGCATCGATCAGGAAGGGCGGGTGGTCGACCCGGAGTACGCGGGCCATCGGGTCAACGCTGCCGGCTTCGTGATTCACTCGGCGATCCACATGGCGCGTCCGGACCTGAACTGTGTGATCCATACCCACACGGCGGCCGGCATGGCGGTCGCGGCGCAGAAACAGGGCTTGCTGCCGATCAGTCAGCATGCGCTGAAGTTCTACGGCAAGCTGGCCTATCACACCTATGAGGGCATCGCGCTGTCGCTGGATGAGCGCGAGCGCTTGATTGCCGACCTCGGTCCGCACCGGGCGATGATCCTGCGCAACCACGGTTTGCTGGTGGGTGGTTCGGGCGTGGCCCAGGCGTTCCAGGAAATCCACTTCCTGGAACGGGCCTGTCAGGCCCAGGTGCAGGCGCTGGCCGGTGGTTCGGCACTGCATTACCCGTCGCCGGAAGTCTGCGCGCACACCGCCGAGCAGTTCGACCGTGATGAGCAGGACAACATCATCGATCTGGCCTGGGAGGCCGCCCTGACGTTGATCGAATCCCAGCGCGAGTCCTATTTGTCATGAACGCCGTCATCAACACTGTGGTTCTGCTTTCCCGCGACACCTTGCTGCTCAAGCAATTGCAGGCGGCGTTTGCCCGCAGTGCGCCGCAGCTCACCGCCGTGCTGGCCGACGATTCCCGGGCCACCAATGCACAGATGGCGGCGTGCTGGTTTCCCTTGCCGGGCAGTCTCGGCGCATTGCCGAACCTGCAGGTGATTCACTCGGTGGCCGCCGGAATCGATCACCTCGATAACGATCCGTCGTGCCCGGACCTGCCGATTTGCCGTGTGGTCGACCCGGGCCATCGCCAGGGGATGACCGAGTACGTGCGCTGGGCGGTGATCCACTATCACCGCGGTTTCGATCAGGTGTTGTCGCACCAGCGGGAGCAACGCTGGGAGCGGCCGCTGCAACGGGCGGCGGGGCAGTTCAAGGTCGGTGTGATGGGGCTCGGATCGCTGGGCAGCGCGATTGCTCTGGATCTGGTCGCAGCCGGTTACGACGTGCGCGGCTGGGCGCGGCGCAGCAAGGACTTGCCCGGTGTGCGCACGTTCGCCGGGGGTGATGCGTTGCATCCTTTTCTCGACGGCGTCGAGTTGCTGATCAACCTGTTGCCACTCACCAGCGAAACCCGCGGGATTCTCGGACGAGCCACTTTCGAACAGCTTGCCAGCGGCGCGGCACTGATCAACTGTGGCCGGGGCGGTCATTTGAACATCGACGATCTCGAACAGGCCCTGGCGAGCGGACATTTGCGCGGCGCCTTGCTGGATGTGTTCGAGCAGGAACCGCTGCCGGTCGATCACCGGCTCTGGACAATGCCCGGTGTCACCATCACCCCGCACATGGCTTCGGCGGCTTCCCATGACTGTATTGCCGAGCAAGTGGCAGAGAACTTTCGTCGATTGAATGCCGGCGAGCCGTTACTCAACTGTGCCGACCGAGCATTGGGATATTGAACTAACACACCCCCTGTAGGAGCGAGCCCGCTCGCGATGGTCGTTAACGATTTCGCGTGTTTGCCGGTTAAACGCGGTGTTCTTGAGTTCATCGCGAGCAGGCTCGCTCCTATAGGAACCAGCTTCCCGTAAGCCATAACAACAACCGTCGCCTCAACCGTTTTACTGCCAGTTCAAAACAATTAAATAAACTCCTGGAGACAGTGATGAGCGATCTATCGTCCGCAGAAAAGTCCGGCGCACCACCGGAAGTTGCAATCAGCATGAAAAAAGTCGCGGTGGCCAGTGTGATTGGCACCACTGTGGAGTGGTACGACTTGTTCGTGTTTGCCACGGCTTCAGCGCTGGTGTTCAACAAAGTGTTCTTCCCGGATTTCGTGCCGCTGATCGGAACGCTGCTGGCGTTCGGCACCTTCGCTTCGGCGTATCTGGCACGGATTGTCGGCGCAGCGTTGTTCGGGCATTTCGGTGATCGCCTGGGGCGCAAGTCGATGCTGTTGATCTCGCTGCTGACCATGGGCGCGGCTACCTTCGCCATCGGCTTGTTGCCTGACTTTGCAACCATCGGTATCTGGGCGCCGATCCTGTTGTTGCTGCTGCGGGTCGTTCAAGGCTTGGCATTGGGGGGCGAATGGGGTGGGGCGGTGCTGATGGCGGTGGAGCATGCGCCGGCCAACAAGCGTGGCTTGTACGGCTCCTGGGTGCAGATCGGCGTGCCGGCCGGGACCATGATTGCCAACCTGGCATTCCTGTTGATCGCGGCGTGGCTGTCCCCGGAGGATCTGTTGGCCTGGGGGTGGCGTATTCCGTTCCTGGCCAGCGTGTTGCTGATTGCCGTCGGTTTGTATATCCGCCTGAACATCTCGGAAACCCCGGCTTTCAACAAGGTCAAGGAAGCCGAAGTGCAAGTGAAAATGCCGTTGGCGGAAGTGTTCCGCAAGTACTGGAAGCAAGTGCTGCTGGGGGGTATTGCCACCATGTCCACGGGCGCTTCGTTCAACATTATCGTGGCGTTCGGCTTGACCTATGGCACACAGAACCTCGGCTTCAGCCGCAGCGTGATGCTCGGTGTGGTGCTGCTGTCCTGCGCCTGGTGCATTGTCATGTTGCCGGTGTTCGGTGCGCTTTCGGACCGCTTCGGACGCAAACCGATCATTGTCGGCGGCATCATCGCCGAAGCGCTGGTGGCGTTCCCGATGTTCTGGCTGATGGACACCAAGGAGCTGTCGATGGTGGTGTTCGGTTATCTGTTGTTGATGACCGCGTTCGCCGCCAACTACGGGCCGATCGCGACCTTTCTCGCCGAGCTGTTCGGCACCCGGGTGCGTTATTCCGGTTTGTCCATCAGCTACATGTTGTCCGGCCTGCTCGGCAGCGCGGCGACGCCCATCGTCACCACGGCATTGCTGGCCGCGACGGGCAAAGGTTCGTCGGTGGCCTGGTACATGATCGGTGCGGCATTGATTTCACTGGTGGCCCTGTTGCTGTTGACCGAGACCTTCAAGAAGGACATCAGCGAGATCCCCAGCGTCGTTCCCACAGACGATCTGGCCCCCGGTAAACCCTTCAAATCGGCTACGGCCTGACATCTGGAGTTCTACAACATGCGCAGAATTCAATCGGCCCCGGGCTACATCGACCCGGTCGGGCCTTACTCCCAGGCCGTGGTCAGCGGCCACCTGGTGTTCACCGCCGGGCAGATTCCGGCCCACGGCAGCCTCGACGAACAGCCTGCTGATTTCCCCGAGCAGGTACGGCAAACCTTGCGCAACCTCGAAGCGATCCTGATCGAGGCGGGCTCCGGTTTCAGCCATGTGATCAAGGTCAATGCCTACCTGACCGACCCCGCGCAACTGGAGCCGTTCAACGCCGTGTACCGCGAGTTCCTCGGCCATGCGCCACCGGCGCGCACCACGGTGTGCGTGGCATTGTGGGGCGTATCGCTGGAGATCGACTGTGTTGCCGAACTGATTGCCGGGGAGCCGCAGCATGGATGAGTCGCAACTGATCGAACAGCTCAAGGCCGTGAGCTTTCCGACCCTCGGGCACTTTCTCGAAGACGGTTTTGCCGATCCGCAACTGCGGGCCATGGTGCCCAATGTGAAAGTCGTTGGCCGTGCGTTGACCCTGAAACTGGTGGGCGCCGATGCCATTGCCGTCAACCGTGCCCTGGCGCAAATCAGGCCGGGCGACGTGCTGGTGATCGACACCGGTGGCGATCATCGGCATGCGCCGGTCGGTGCGGTGACCAGTTGCGCGGCACGCTTTGCCGGCGCTGTGGGTATTGTGGTGGACGGCGCAGTGACCGATCTGCTGGAGCTGCGTGAAGCCGGGTTGCCGGTGTTCGCCCGAGGCACCAGCCTGTTGACCACCAAGCTGCACGGCCGTGGCGACAGCGCCATCAATCAGCCCATCCACTGCGCCGGCGTGACGGTGCAGCCGGGGGATTGGGTGCTGGCGGACGACAACGGCGTGTTGTTTCTCGACACGACATCGGCGGTGGCAGTCATCGATCAGGCGCTGGCTTCGGATCGCAGCGAGCCGCGCTTGCTCGAACGCTTGCAGGCCGGTGAACCGGTGACGCAAGTCTTGCGCGTTTAGTCCGTCAGCCGTTGTTGCAGGCTTTCGAGAAAGATCGTCTCGGCACGGCTCATGCGCTGTTCGCGGTTCCACAGCAAATGAATGTCCACATCGGCAATCCCCTCGTGGGGCGGCAGGCGCCAGAGCAATCCGGCGTCGACGTCGGCCGCCACCACGTGTTCGGGCAGACAGCCGATACCGAAGCCGGCGATCACCAGTCGCCGGACTTCTTCCAGGCTCGGTGAGGACGCGACGATGCGACCACTGAAACCCTGCTGATCGCGGAAAATCGTCAGCGGCGAGAGCATGCCGCCGATCTGGTCACTGGTGAAACTGACGAAGTTCTCCCGTTGCAAATCCCCTTCGGCGACGTCCTGCTGGCCGAACAGCCCATGGTGCTTGCCGCAGAAAAAAGCATAGCGTTGACGCAGGAACAAGCGCTGCTCCAGGCGTGGCTGCGGGCGCCGATTGAGGCTCAGGCCGAGGGTCGCGGTTTTTTCCTGGAGGGCGCTGACGATGTCGGAACTGCGCATCACGTCGACTTCCAGATCCACTCGCGGGTATTGACGATGGAAGTCGGCGAGAAAGTCATCAAAGCGCTCGGAGAAGATCCGGCTGATGATCAGCAACCGCACTTTGCCGATCACTTCGTCGGCCGGTTGTTCCAGCACGCTACTGACCTGGGACATTTGCCCGTAGATTTCCCCGGCCAGGGCGAAGATCTGCTCGCCGACTTCAGTCAGGGCAAAACGTGGCCCGCGACGGGCAATCAATTGGCGGCCCAGTTGTTCCTCCAGGCGCTTGAGCGCCTGACTCACTGCCGGTTGCGTCAGGTGCAGGCGGGCGGCAGCGCGGCTGATGCTCTGCTCCTGGCCAATCACCCGAAAGGTGCGCAGCAGGTTCCAGTCCAGGCGGTCATTGAGCAGACGTTGCATAGGCGGTCAGCAGAAAGTCGGGGGGGGCCAATAGGGAGAGTCGACGGCTTGCACACATCCTGCGCAAGCCATGGAAAATCTACAGTCGCGGGATCGTAACACTGTTAGAGCACAGCAGCAGAGACAACTCGGATCTGCAAAAAAACCTCATGCGTAGGCGAGGGCTTTTTCTTCCAGCAGTTCCTCATACAGCGCTGCCCATTTGCGACCCATTTCGTCCGCGGTAAACAGATTTTGATAACGGGCCTGCGCCTTCTCGCCCATTTGCGCCGCCAGCGCCGGGTTTTCCCAAAGCGTGCGCATCGCCTCGCGAAACGCCGATGGATTGCTCGGTGGCACCACCAGCCCGGTCTCGTTATGGATGTTGATGTAACTGGTGCCAGTGCCAATTTCACTGGAGATCATCGGTTTGCCATACATCGCGCCTTCCAGCAGCGAAATGCCAAAGGCTTCGGAGCGCAGGTGCGACGGGAACACCACCGCATAACTCAACTCGAGCAAGGCGACCTTGTCTTCGTCGCCCAGGAACCCGAGAAAGTGCAGGTTCCGCAGGCCCAGCGCCCTGGCCTGGGCATGCAGCTCCGCTTCCAGCGGGCCGGCGCCCACGATCACCACGGGATAGTTCAGCCCCTGCATCGCTTCAAGCAGGATGTGCAGCCCTTTGTAGTAGCGCATGACCCCGACGAACAGGAAGAACTTGTCCCCCAGCTTCTGGCGCCAGCGCTCGGTCCGCGCCGCGTCTTGCGTCGGATAACCCGACTTGTCCAGGCCATAGGTGATGACACGGGTCTTATCGTGGTAGTCCTTGAGCACGTCGCTGGTGTGAAAGTAGTTGGGGGACGCCACGGCGATTCGATCCGCGCTGTCCAGGAACCGACGCATCAACGGACGGTACAGTTTGAGCAGATGGCGTTGGCGAATGATGTCGGAGTGGTAACTCACCACGCTGGGCTTTTTGATGTCGCTGACAAAATGCACCAGGTCCATGAAGGGCCAGGGGAAGTGATAGTTGACCACGTCGGCTTCAGCCGCGAGCTCTCGAAACTGCTTGAACACGCTGTAGGAAAAACCGGTGGAGGCGAGTTGAAAATCCATCCTGGCCTGATGCACCTGGTGCTCGCGGATCTGCAACACGCCCGGTGCCGGATTATTGCTCAGGGTCAGCACAGTGCTGTCGACACCATGGCGCGCGCCACTTTCGCTCATCTGGAAAATGACTTGTTCGATGCCACCCATGGAGTCGGGCAAGTAGGTTTTATAAAAGTGCAGAACGCGCATATCAGTTCTCCATTGCCTGGCGGTAGGCGCGGGCGGTCACCGTCGCGCAACGCTCCCAGGAAAAAAGCTTCGCTCGCTGCAAGCCTGCCTCGCGACAGACCTGCCAATGCGCCGGGTCGTCGATCAACCGCAGCAAGGCATCGCGCAAGGAGTCGGGGTCGTGCGCCTCGATGTAGTTGCCGGCATCGCCAGCGACCTCCGGCATCGCCGACTCACCCGTCAGAATCACCGGAGTGCCACTGGCCATGGCTTCCAGCACCGGCAGGCCGAACCCCTCGTACAACGAAGGGAAGACCAGCGCCCGGGCTCCGGCCAGTAGCTGCGCCAGATCGTCGTCCGACAAGTACCCCAGAAGGCACACATGACCTGACGCGAGGGCCGAACGTAATTCGTCGTTGAACTGCTGACGTTGCCAGCCGGCCATGCCGGCGATCAGCAACGGAAAACGCTGGCGCACGGTTTCCGGCAGCCGGGCATGGGCGCGCAGGGCCAGGGTCAGATTCTTGCGTGGCTCCAGGGTACCGACGCAAAGGAAATACTCCCGCGCCTCGACGCCGTGGGCCTTGAGGACCTGATCGATGGCCTCGGGTTCACGGGGGTGGAAGCGCGCGGCCACACCCAGCGGTGCCACCACGAAGCGCTCGGCCGGCAGTGCGAACCAGGCCTGCGCTTGCTCGGCGATGTACTGCGAGTCCGTCAGAATCAGCCGCGCCCGCTGTACGCCGTCGGCCAGTCGTCGCTCGATTTCGCGCAGGCGTGCCGGTGGTTGGGTGTCGGGATAGTGCAGGTGCGTGAGGTCATGCAGTGTGATGATGGTCGGGCCGTTGAACGACAACGGCCACAGGCTTGGCTCGTGATACAGATCGATGGCCTGGGCGGGGCGCTGATCAAAACGCTTCTGCTCCAGCCAGCGCCGCGCCTGATAGGCCCCCGGAATCTGTCGCAGCAACGGCGTCAGACGCGAGTAACCGGGCATCGCCGCCTCAGGCAGAGTCGAACTCCAGCCCCAGCCGTGGAACAACGACAACTCGACGTCCGATTCGCGGGCCAGGGCCGTCGCCAGTTCGGCGACGTACTGACCGATGCCCGTGCGCGGTGCCTGGAGGATGCGGGCGTTAAGGGCAATTCGCATGCTGACTCTCAGGCGCCTTCGTATCGCTGTGCAGATTGCGCTGGATGCGTTCGACCAGTTGCGCACTCGCCTCGCGCCAGCTCAGCCAACGCCAGTTATCCAGGTTGAGGGGCGCGGGAAATGCGCCGCCGCTTTCCATGTCGATGACCAGATCGGCCAGGTTCTGCGGGTCGGAGAGGTCGAAATACGCCATGTACTCGCCACCGATTTCGCGGAACACCGGGATGTCGCTGGCCATGGCCGGCAGGCCTCGCTGCATGGCTTCCACCAGCGGCAAACCGAACCCTTCGACGTAGGACGGGAACACCAGCGATGTCGCGTGGGAATAGGCGTGTTCCAGGCTCTTGTCCGAAAGGTTGTTGAACATGAACAAACGCAGGTTCAATTGCGGATGCTGGCGTATACGCTCGATCAGCGCCTCGCATTTCCAGCCAATCTTGCCGACGATGCATAACCGGGCTTTGGAGCCGGCCGCCCAGGCGCGCTCGAACGCGTCCAGCAGATACGCATGGTTCTTGCGCGGCTCGATGGTGCTGACCATCAGGAACACAGGGTCCGGCGTCTTGAACATCTGCAGCAGCCCCGGGTCGACGGTAGACCGGGCATCGGTCAGGTCGAGTTCGGAGCCGAGGTGGAAATAGTCGAACCAGCGTTGCTGAACCTGCGCGGTACCGATCCTGCGGGTCATCTCCTGGCGGACCTGGTCGCGGATGGTGGTCGAGATCGCCACGTAGCCATCGGCGGTGCGGGCGATCCAGTCGAACCATTCGTTGAAGACCTTCACCAATCCTGCGTCGCAAAACTGCGGGTGGGTCAGGGGAATCAGGTCATAGATCACCGAAACGATGCCGACCCCGTCACGCTTGAGTTGTTCGGCCAGGGGGAAGAAGTTGGCGTGCCAAGACGAGTCCAGCAGCACCAATTGGTCGCCGGCGCGATGCTGCAACGGCACGCAACGCTCGGGAACCTTCTGGCCCTTTAGTGCCCGATCGAGCAGGCGCATCGGCAGGCTCAGGCAGGCGAACGCGGTCAGACGGCAACCGACGTAAAGCACCCGGCGGGCGAACTTCGATTGGCTGAAAGGACGGCGACGTTCCAGCGCGCGGTGGCGCAGCCAGAACTGATTGGCGAACTGTTCGAGCTTCACCCGCAGGCTCACCAGATCCACTTTGACGGTCGGCAAGGGCGCCAGGCTTTTCACCTCGAACAACGCGCCATTGATCATCACCACCGGAACGCATTCGCGCCGGGCGTTCGCGGCTGGCAATTGCTGAATCACATTGCGAACGACCCGCTGGATGCCCGAGTTGGCATCCGGGTGTTCGAAGACGTAGGTACATTCCACCAACAGTCTGGTCATCGTGTTTCCCCAATGGATTCCACCCGACTCTCACTGGAACGGGTCACGCTGGTCTGCGCTTCGAGCCAGGAGCACCCTACGAAGTCCTCCTGGCGATTGTTGATCACGTGGAAGACCAGCCCGTAGTCACGCCATTCGAAATTGCGATCCAGGTGCGAATCCAGCCGCGACAGGCTCAGGGCCACCGAATAATTGCCCTTGCCCAGGCGCATGTCGAAGGCAAAACGGTAGGTGACGCGTTCGCCTGCACTCAGGTCGGTGAGGGCTTTGTCCACCCGGTGGGTATTGATGCCGTACATGGGCTGGCCAAGGCGATCCTTGATCATGAAGCCGAGAATCAGTCGCTCGATGTCCTGGCGCACCTCGACCTGCACTTCCAGGACCATCGCCTGGCCGACTTCAGCCACCTCCACCGAACGCCCCTTGGGGTCAAGCAGGCGGACGCTGAGAATGCCCGCTTCGCCTGTCCCGGAAATGGTTTGCACCTGCCCGTTGGCGAGCATTTCCTGGCGCACCGTCTGGCCCTCGCGCTGGGCGAGCATGGCGTTGTAGTAGTCCATCACTTCTTCGGGCTTGCCGCGCATGGCCATGCGCCCGTTTTCCAGGAGGATGGCGGTGTCGCAGATCGACTGGATCGCCGAGCGGTCGTGGGACACGATCAGCAACGTGGTACCGGCCTTGCGGAAGTTGCGGATGCGATCAAAGCTTTTGTGCTGGAAGTAGGCATCACCCACGGACAGCGCTTCATCGACGATCAGGATGTCCGGCCGTCGCGCGGTGGCCACGCTGAACGCCAGGCGCATCTGCATGCCGCTGGAATAGGTGCGAACCGGATGGTCGATGGCCTCGCCGATTTCGGCGAAGCTCTCGATCTCTGGCATCAGCGCTTCGATTTCTTCGACCTGCATGCCGAGCAACTGGCCGGCCATGAAGGTGTTCTGCCGGCCGGTGAAGTCCGGGTGGAAGCCCATGCCCAGCTCCAGCAGCGCCGCTACGCGACCTTGCAGCTGGATGTCGCCGCAGGTGGGCTGGGTAGTGCCGGTGATCATCTTCAGCAGCGTGCTTTTGCCGGCACCGTTGACCCCGACGATGCCCACGGCTTCACCCGGCTGAATCTCGAAATCGACCCCTTGCAGGACCCAGTGCAGGTGATGCCGGGTGCGGGAAAACGGCACCAGCCATTCGAACAGCCGGCTCCAGCGATTCGGGTACTGCTTGTAGGCCTTGCCCAGGCCACTGACACGTATATGTCCCATCAGAGCTCGTCCACCATTTCACCGACACGCTGGCGGAACAGCCGCAGCGCCATCCCACAGAACAAAAGGCCGATCACCAGCAACGGGACCAGCGAGCTCCAGTCTGGCCATTGGTTGTAGAGAAACAGGTTCTGGTAGCTGTTCATCAGTGCCGTCATCGGGTTCAGCTCGATAAAGCGCTGGATGCCCGTCGGCAGGATCGACAGCGGATAAACGATCGGCGTCAGCCAGAACCAGAATTGCAGGCAGATGCCGAAAAACTGCCCGACGTCGCGAAAGAACACGTTGAGCACGCCCAGAATCATTCCCAGCCCCGCAGCGAAGATCACCTGCAGGACCAGCAACGGCACCAGCGCCAGCAGCGCCATGCCGGGCAGCCGTCCGCTGATCAGCAGGAAGCCGAGGAACAACCCCAGGATGATCGCGAAATTGATCCCGGCATTGAGCAGCACGATGACCGGCAGGCAGATGCGCGGGAAGCTGATTTTCTTCAGCAGGTTGGCGTTTTCCAGGAACATGCTCTGGCTGCGCGTCGTGATCTCGGCGAACAGGCCCCAGGTCAGCAGGCCGGCGCACAGGTAGACGCTGTAGGCCAACCCGTCATCCACACCCGGCAAGCGGGCGCGCATGATGGTGGAGAAGATCACCGTGTAGACCAGGATCATCGACAGCGGATTGAGCACGGTCCACAAGGCACCGAACAGCGAGTTGCGATAACGCGCCTGAAACTCCCGTTTGACGCTGCCGAGGATGAATCCCCGGTAACTCCACAGCGATTGGTAAAGATTACGCAGCATTCAAACCGTCCTGCCGTATTGATCTTCGAAGCGGACGATGTCGTCCTCTCCCAGGTATTCGCCGCTTTGCACTTCGATGATCACCAGGTCGATCACGCCGGGATTTTCCAGGCGATGCTTGTGACCGGCGGCAATGAAGGTCGATTCGTTCTTGGCCACCAGGTGCGTGCCGGTGCCATTGTTGGTGACCTTGGCCATGCCTTCGACCACCACCCAGTGTTCATTGCGATGGTGGTGCATCTGCAACGACAACTTGGCGCCGGGCTTGACCACGATGCGTTTGATCTTGAAGCGCGGACCTTCCTCGAGCACGGTGTAGGTGCCCCATGGCCGGCTGACCGTACGGTGCAGGCGATAGGCTTCGTGCTCTTTATCCTTGAGTTGCCTGGCCACCCGGCGCACATCCTGGGCACGGTCGGCGTGGGCCACCAACACCGCGTCGGCGGTGTCGACGATGATCAGGTTATCCACGCCCACGGTCGCTACCAGACGGTTTTCGCTCTGGACGAAGTTGTTGTGGCTGTCGATGAAAATCGATTCGCCGACGGTGCGGTTGTTCTGTGCATCCGCCGGTACCAGCGCGGCCACCGCCCCCCAGGAGCCGATGTCGCTCCAGTCGAAACGGGCCGGCACCACGACCACTTTGTCGGAGCGCTCCATCAACGCGTAATCGATGGAAATGTCCATGATTTCGCCAAACAGGGCCGGTGACAGTTCCTGTTGCAGGCTCCCGGCGTTTTCCACCGCGGCGCTGGCGGCCATGCAGGTTTGCGTCTGCTCCAGCAAGTCGGGAGCATGGGTTTGCAGTTCGGCCAGCAGGGTGGCGATCGAGAAGCAGAACATCCCGGAGTTCCACAGGAAGTTGCCGCTTTCCAGGTAATGCGTCGCGGTTTGCAGGTCGGGTTTTTCGACGAAGCGCCGCACGCTGGCAGCACCTTTATCGTCCAGCGATGTGCCAGCTTCAATGTAGCCGAAACCGGTTTCCGGAGCGGTCGGCACGACACCGAAGGTCACCAGGTGACCGCGCCTGGCCAATGCCACGGCATGCTCGACCGCGTCCTTCAGTGCGTCGACATTGACGATCAGGTGGTCGGCGGGCATGACCAGCATGATCGCGTCGTCGCCATGCAGGGCCTGGAGGGAGAGGGCGGCGGCGGCAATGGCCGGTGCCGTATTGCGCCCCGTCGGCTCCAGCAGGAAGTGTCCGCGATGGCGGCCAAGGTGCGCGTCCCGAAAGTGATCCTTGCTCTGGAAGTAGTACTCGCGGTTGGTCACCGTGACGATATCGCCCCAGCCGTCGAGCAGGTCCGCGGCACGCCGATAGGTCTTGCCCAGCAGCGACTGGCCGTCGGGCAATTCCATGAACGGTTTGGGATGGCCTTCACGCGACACCGGCCACAACCTTGTCCCGGCACCGCCGGAGAGAATCACGGGAATCAGCATGGCCTACTCCTTGGCGACGCGTTTCATGTCCGCATCCATCATCATGCGGATCAAGGTATCCAGGTCGGTTTTTGGTTTCCAGCCCAGCACACGCTGGGCCTTGGCCGGGTTGCCGAGCAGCACTTCGACTTCGGCCGGGCGGAAGAACGCCGGGTCGATCTTCACGAAGTCGCGGTAGTTCAGGCCCACGTGATCGAAGGCGATCCGGCACATCTCGCGCACGGTGGTGGTCACGCCGGTGGCCACTACGAAGTCATCGGGCTTGTCCTGTTGCAGCATCAGCCACATGGCTTCGACGTAGTCCCCGGCAAAGCCCCAGTCGCGCTTGGCGTCGATGTTGCCCAGGCACAGTTCCTGCTGCTTGCCCTGCTTGATGCGGGCGGCGGCGTCGGTGACTTTGCGCGTCACGAACTCGATGCCGCGCAGCGGTGATTCATGGTTGAACAGAATGCCGCTGCTGGCGTGCAGGTTGAAGCTTTCGCGGTAGTTCACGGTGATCCAGTGGCCGTACAGCTTGGCCACGCCATAAGGGCTGCGCGGATAGAAGGGGGTGTTCTCGTCCTGCTGCTCGGCCTGGATCAGGCCGAACATTTCGCTGGTGGACGCCTGGTAGAAACGCGTGTGCGGGCTGAACTGACGGATCGCTTCGAGCAGGTGGGTAACGCCCAGGCCGTCGACGATGCCGGTGGTCACCGGTTGATCCCAGGAAGCCGCGACAAAGCTTTGTGCGGCAAGGTTGTAGATCTCGTCCGGCGCCGATTTGATCACCGCGCGCTGCACTGAACAGGCATCGGCCATGTCGCCGTCCAGGTAGACGATGTCCGCCTCGACCCCCATCTCGCGCAGGCGCCAGCGCGAGTCGCTGCTGCGACGCGCCACCAGGCCGTGGACTTTGTAGCCCTTGTCGAGCAACAGTTTCGCCAGATAAGCGCCATCCTGGCCGGTGATACCTGTGATCAATGCACTTTTAGTCATTCTTGTCGTACTCGCTTCTCCCAGTCGGACAGGATCGCCCGCAGGGATTGTTGTGTTGTGATTTCAGGCTTCCAATCGGTGGTTTGGGTCAGCCTGGCAGGGCTGCCACACACACGTCGCTGATCCGCGCGGCGAAGTCGCGCAGGGTCCTGGACCAGTTGCAGGTCGACCTGGGCAAGATCTGCCAGTTGTTCGATCAAACTGCGAATGCTCTGCTCGCGCCCCGAGCAAATGTTGTAGACCTGCCCCGGTGTGCCTTTTTCCAGCAAGGCCAGGTAGGCCGAGACCACGTCCCCGACATCGAGGAAATCGCGCGTGACGTCGATGTCCCCGACCTCCAGTTGTGGCCCTTGCAGTCCTTGCTTGATCCGGCAGATCTGACGTGCGGCGCTGGCGATGACGAAGCTGTCTTTCTGCCCGGTACCGATGTGGTTGAACGGGCGGGCGACCAGTACGGGCCAGCCTTCGCTCAGGCCCCATTGCAAACTCAGGAACTCCGCCGACAGTTTGCTGACGGCATAGGGGTTGCGCGGGCAGGGTGGCTGCAATTCAGTGATGGGCAGGTGCTCTTCAGCGACCTGGCCATAGACATCGCCTGAGCTGACGTACAGGAACGTGCCGCTGAAGCCGCGTGCCTTGAGGGCTTGCAGCAGGTTCAGGGTGCCCAGCAGATTGATATTCAGGGTACCGGCCGGATCACGAAAAGCCTCCGGGACGAACGTCTGGCCGGCCAGGTGGATCACCGCATCGGGCATGACCGGCCACAACCCTTCGAGGCTGTCCGGCGCGGCAAGATCGTAGCGGCCGGGAACAGGCAGCAGCTCCCATTCCGAGGCGTCAGCCTGCAAACGCGATTGGATGTGTTGTCCTACGAATCCAGTCAGACCCGTGACAAACAGACGTTTTTTCAACAGCGACCCCCGGTCATACATTTCATCCATTTCCTACTGGCTTAATGGAAGGGTCTCACGAATCAACAGGATCGCTCGTAAGACAGATGAAATGTTTTGTTGTAGTTGTTTGGTAGCCAATCTGTGCCATTTGCTCGGCAATTTCAACAGGTCCAACCGTGACTGGTCAGTTCTCGTCTGCGTAGCCTGATTTATTCTCGTCGGGCGGTTCACGAATCCTCAACGGATGTGGTTAGAATGCCCCTCGTCACGATTACCCGGGGTTCGGCAGCGTCGCTTCGAAACTGCGAGAAACTGACCACTAAAACAAGAACGAAGACGGGCAGGAAGACGATGGACGAGCGCCAGTAAACACGGACTCGAACCGTATCCTCCCCGTCATAGCGTGAGGCTGCCGGGATGGCGGCGTCACCGTGGGATGCCATGAATTTTATTCTTTACTCCGACGTCAACGACAGCTCCATCAGCCGGAGTCTCGGCCGTCCAGAATACAGTTACTACTTCGTGCTCAAGGCGTACCGACCGTTGTTCGAAAGCCTCGGGCCGGTGCATGTGGTGTCATCGGCCGCCGAGGTCGATCCGCTGTATCGGCAGTTGCAGCAGGCCGGCCAGGACTGCCTGTTCATTTCGTTCGCGCCACCGCACAAGACCCCCACCGACTTGCAATGCCCGATGGTGTGCGTGGTCGCCTGGGAGTTCGACAGCATTCCCGCCGAGCACTGGGACAACGATCCGCGTCAGGACTGGAGCCAGACACTGGCGCGCTTGGGGCGAGTGATCACCTTGTCCACCCACACCGCCGAAGCCATCCGCCGGACCCTGGGCGATGACTTCCCGGTGCTGGTGCTGCCGACGCCTTTGTGGGAACGCTTCGCCGACATTCGCCAGCAATATCCCGGTACGCCGGTGAACGCGGGTGCCACGTTGCAGATCAAGGGTTGCATCCTGGACAGCCGCTCGATGGGGTTGTCCGCCGATGGTTTGATCGCGCCGATCATCGAGCAACCGCCGCAGGAAATCGCCGAGCCCGAGCCGGAATCCGAACCCGAGCCTGAACCTCCGGTGCCGCCGTTGACCCTGCGTCGACGCCTCTTCATAACCAGACACTACCTGCTGTTGTGGTATCGCGAAGCTGTTCGCGATCTGGTGCCGGATGCCGTTCGGCCGTGGCTGGCCAGGTTTCGCACGCCTCAACCGTTGCCGATCGAACCTGCGGTCAGCGAAGCTCCCGCGCCGGATGAACCCGTCATCAGCGCGACTTGCGCGCAGGACGAGCATCCACAAGCGGCTTTCCCCGACACCAGTCAAACGGTGGAAATCGAGGTCGATGGCGTCATCTACGTGAGCGTGTTCAATCCCGATGACGGGCGCAAGAACTGGCATCACCTGATCACGGCGTTCTGCTGGGCGCTGCGTGATGTGCAAGACGCCACGCTCGTGTTGAAGATGACCCAGAACGACCTGTCGACCTATTACGTCGAGCTCATCACCTTGTTGTCCCAGCTCTCGCCCTTCGCCTGTCGCGTGGTGGTCATGCACGGTTATCTGCAGGACGAGCAGTTCGCCCGGCTTTATGGCGCGGCGAGCTACTACGTCAACGCTTCACGTTGCGAAGGCTTGTGCCTGCCGCTGATGGAGTTCATGTCCTGCGCCCGGCCTGTCATCGCCCCGAACCACACGGCGATGCGCGACTACATCGATGAGCGTGTGGCTTTCGTCGTCAAGTCCAGCCAGGAGCCGACGATCTGGCCGGAAGACGCGCGCATCCTGTACCGCACATTGCGCCACCGTCCGGACTGGGGGTCGTTGAAAACGGCTTATGAGAACAGCTACGCGATGGCAAAGAATCAGCCGGACGCCTGGCAGGCCATGGCGGACGCGGCCAGCGAACGCATGCACCAGTACTGCAGCTTCGCGCCGGTGCAGCAGCGGCTGGCGCTGTTCTTCAAACAGGAACCTGCCCGTGACGTCGTGCCGGTGGTTGCCGAAACGGGGGCTGCATCGTGCTGATCATCATTCATTCGGAAACCAACAAGAGCAACATCCAGCAGAATCTTGGGCGGCCCGAGTACAGCTATTACTTCGTCCTCAAGGAATTCCGCCCGGTGCTCGAACGGCTGGGGCAGGTGATCGAGGTCAGCAACCCGGACGAGCTGGTCGATCGGTTGTATTTCGATTGCCTGAGCCGGGGCGAAGACTGCGTGTTCCTGTCCTTCTCCCCGCCGCATCGCACGCCGGTCCACTACGCGTGCCCGACGATTCCGGTGTTCGCCTGGGAGTTCAGCACCATTCCCACCGAGAGCTGGCAGGGCGAACCACGGCATGACTGGCGGACGGTGTTGGGCTCCTGCGGGACAGCGATCACCCACTCCAGTTTTACCGTGAATGCCGTACGCGATGTGATGGGCCCCGATTACCCGATCAGCGCTATCGCAGCACCTGTCTGGGACCGTTTTGCCGCCCGTGGCGAGCTTCTGGACAAGCGTCCGGTCGTGGGCCCCACACGTCTGAACCTGCGCGGGCTGTTGATCGACAGTCGTACCACGGACCTGCGCCCCTACGGCCCCGAACGTTTGCGCGAAGGCACGCCGATCGCCTTCGACCAACCGCCGCGCGATTGTGAGCTGGTGCTCGAGGGCGTGGTCTACACCTCAGTATTCAATCCCTACGACGGACGCAAGAACTGGAAGGACATGATCAGTGCATTCTGCACTGCCTTTCGCGACACGCCCGACGCGACCCTGGTGCTCAAGCTCACGCACCATGACATCGCCAACGCTTTGAACGACATGCTGCACCACGTATACAAGAATCAGTCCTACCAGTGCCGCATCGTGCTGGTCCACGGCTTTCTGTCCGACATCGACTACGAGCGCCTGGTCGAGGCCACCAGTTACGTCGTCAACTGCTCCTACGGCGAAGGGCAATGCCTGCCGTTGATGGAGTTCATGTCCTGCGGCAAGCCGGCCATTGCGCCGCTGAACACCGCCATGGCCGACTACATAGACCGTGACAACGCGTTCATCGTCGAAGGCACCGACGAACTGACCTCCTGGCCCCACGATCCTCGCGCCGCGTATCGTACCCTGCGTTACGTCACGGATTGGGACTCACTGTGTACGGCATTTTCCGCCAGCCATGACGTCGCCAGACAGGACGTCGAGCGCTATCAGCGAATGTCGGCCCATGCCGTGGGCAGCCTGCAGGAATTCTGCAGCCAGGCCGTTGCCGAACAGCGCCTGAAGGCGGTGTTCGAGCAGTTGCTGCAACGGCGTGAAGCAAACTGCGCACAAGCGTCGGGCACATGATTCGGCGCCTGCTTGCGAAGTTGCGGCCCGCACCGGTAGCGGTCGCCCCAGCAGAAACGCGGGTCTCGCCCAGGGACATCGGTTTGTACGATGCCCTGCTCGACGGCTGGTTTCTCGGCGACAGCGGTGAATTGCTCAAGGGGTTTGCCATCACCGCCGACGACACCTTGCTGGATGTCGGCTGCGGTGAAGGCGTGGCGACTTTGTTCGCGGTCCGCCAGGGCGCTTCGGTGATTTTCACCGACAGTGAACACGACAAGGTCCGCGAGCTTGCCCGACAAGTGGCGGCGCAATCAGACAAGCCGAGCCTGGGGCTGGTCAGCAACAGTTTGCCGCTGCCATTGGCCGAGGGCTGCGCCAGCAAAGTCGTGTGCATGGAAGTACTGGAACACATCGATCAGCCAGAACCCTTCATGGCCGAACTGGTGCGCATGGGTCGCCCCGGCGCGCTGTACCTGCTGAGCGTACCGTCCCCGGTGGGCGAACATTTGCAGAAGGGCATCGCTCCGGCCAGCTATTTCCAATCGCCCAATCACGTACAGATTTTCAGCCCCGAGCGATTCGCCGCGCTGGTGGAAGACGCGGGCCTGGTCATCGAGCATCGCCAGGCGTCCGGTTTTTTCTGGGTCATGGGCATGATTTTTTTCTGGGCCAGCGAGCGGGCTGCCGGGCGTGAATTGGGTGGCGCGGTTCGCGACCGGATTCAGGCGCCGTATCCGCCGCTGATGGAGAGCTGGGCGAAAACCTGGCAGGACTTGCTGGCCCAGCCCGACGGGTTGGCGATCAAGCAGATGCTGGATCAGTTCATGCCCAAGAGCCAGGTGATCATTGCTCGCAAACCTCATGTCCAGGAGGACGCATGAGCAACGAAAAACGGATCATGGACATCGAGTTGCTGCGCGGCATTGCGGTGCTCGGCGTGCTGTTTCATCACCTGCAGGACAGCCTGTTCGCGGCGGCCGTGCCGTTGTTGCAAGCCATCACGCTGTACGGTCAGCCGTGGTGGGGCGTGGATCTGTTTTTCGCGATCTCGGGCTTCGTCATTGCCCGCAGCCTGATCCCGGCCTTGCGCCGTTGCACAACGCGTCAGGAATATTGGCAACAGACGCGTAATTTCTGGTTGAGACGGGCCTTTCGATTGCTCCCTTCAGCCTGGTTATGGCTGGCGCTGATGTTGCTGGCGTGCCTTTTTCTCAACCGCTCCGGCGCGTTCGGCACCCTGCACGCGAACATTCAGGCGACCCTGGCCGGCATCGCCCAATACGCCAATTTCCGCTTTGCCGACAGTTTTTATCACTACGAGTACGGCACCAGTTTCGTGTACTGGAGCCTGTCGCTGGAAGAGCAGTTCTACCTGCTGTTTCCGCTGATGATCGTGCTGTTTCGTAAGTACCTGGTGTGGGCGTTGCTGGCGCTGGTTGCGGTGCAATTGTTCACCTTGCGCACGCCGATCCTGATGGTAGTGCGCACCGATGCGCTGGCCCTTGGCGTGCTGTTGGCGATGTGGAGTACACAACCGTCGTACCTGCGCTGGGAGCCAAAATTCTTGCGTCGTCCATGGGCGGGCGTTGCCGCATTGATCGCGCTGTCGTTGCTGCTCAGCTTCATGGCAACGGATCGTTTCACCTTCACCTCTTACCGGATCGGCGTGATTGCGGTGCTGTGCGCACTGCTGGTCTGGATCGCTTCTTACAACCGCGATTACCTGTTGCCGCGCGGCGTGTTCAAAAACCTGATGACGTGGGTCGGCAGCCGTTCCTACGGGATTTACTTGATCCATATCCCGGCCTACTTGCTGGTTCGTGAATTCATTTTCCGTTTGCAGGCTGCCGGGCTGCCCAGTCCGGCTGGCCATCCGATCTTGATGTTGCTGATGGCTGGCGGCCTGATCGTGCTGCTGAGCGAACTCAACTATCGCGTCATCGAAATGCCCATGCGCAACCGCGGCGCCTCGCTGGTCAAACGCCTGGGCACTTCCCGAACAGCCGTCACATCCTCTGGAGCCACCTCATGCTGAGCCTTTTGAAGAAACTCACGGCGGGCACGCCCGCGCCTGTGCAGCCAGAGACACCGCCCGCAGCGCCAGTGGCGGAGAAAGTCGACCCTTACATGCTCGGCCTGCACGATGCGATGCTCAGCGGCTGGTTCAATCAGCAGACCGGCGAACTATTCACCGGATTCCCGGTGACCCCCGAGGACACGCTGCTGGATGTTGGCTGCGGCGACGGTGGCAACGTGCATTTCTGCGGGATGCGCGGGGCGAAGATCATCATCGCCGATATCGACGCGGCCAAGGTTGAAGCGACCCGCCAGCGCCTGAGCGATACACCGGCCCGCGACGTCGAATGCCATGTCACCGACTGCAACCCGCTGCCGATTGCCGATGCGACCGCCACGCGGGTGGTGTCGACCGAGGTCATCGAGCACGTGGACGATCCGGCTCAGTTCCTCGCTGAACTGGTGCGGGTCGGTAAACCGGGCGCGCTGTACCTGCTGAGCGTCCCGCACCCCAGCTCCGAAGACCTGCAGAAAGATATCGCGGCGGCCGAGTATTTCCAGAAGCCCAACCACATCCGCATCATCAGCGAAGAGCAGTTCAAGGCCATGGTCAGCGATGCCGGCCTGGAACTGATCAGCCACAGCCAGTACGGATTCTACTGGTCGATGTGGATGCTGTTGTTCTGGGAAGCCAAGGTCGATTTCAGCAACCCGGACCATCCGTTGCTTAACCACTGGGCGGATACCTGGCAGGCGATCCTGGCTTCGCCACGGGGCGCACAGATCAAGCAGGCGCTGGATGCCGTGGTAGCCAAGAGCCAAGTGATCATTGCGCGTAAACCCTGATCAGCAATGCTCGCCCGGGCGAGGCCGCGAACTCAAGCCTGATTGCCCGGGTACACCTGCATAGCCCTTGCCCATTATTGGCTGGAGCGAACGGCCCCTCCATCGATCAACAGGTTCTGCCCGGTCAGGTAGCCCGCATGGTTGCTGCAAACGAAGGCACACAGCGCACCGAACTCTTCGGGTGAGCCGAAGCGTTTGGCAGGAATTTCGCTACGGCATTGGCCAAGGAATTCCTCGCTGTCCTGCCCCGTCTCCTGGGCAGCAGCGACCAGGTTGTCACGCAGTCGATCGGTGTCGAATGAGCCTGGTTGCAGGTTGTTGATCGTCACATTGCGACTGGCGATGTTTTCTTGCCGGGCAAGCCCTGCGATAAAACCCGTCAGACCACTGCGCGCGCCGTTGGACAGGCCCAGGCTTTCGATAGGGGACTTCACGGCACTCGACGTGATGTTGATGATTCGACCAAATCCACGTGCCGCCATACCGTCTACCGTTGCCTTGATCAACTCGATAGGCGTCAGCATGTTGGCATCCAGCGCCTTGAGCCAGGCGTCGCGATTCCATTCGCGAAAATCCCCGGGGGGAGGGCCTCCAGCGTTGTTGATCAAGATATCGAAATGCTCATGGGCCATGAGCGCTGCCGCCCGACCCTCGGCCGTCGAAATGTCTCCGGCTACGGGGATGACCGTTACTTCAGGATTTAGCGCTCTGAGCTCACGGGCTGTTTCATTGAGCGTGTGCTCGCCGCGTGCGGTGATCACCACGTTCACGCCTTCATGGACGAGTGCCTGTGCGCAGGCTTTGCCCAGACCTTTGCTGGCGGCGCATACCAGCGCCCAGCGTCCTGCTATTCCCAGATTCATGTGCGTTTTCCTGAAAGAAGAAAGCTCAAAGAAAGTAGTTGCCTATTCATGCATGATCCACCGTTGCAGACCGGCTTGGCGATCGAGCACTGATGCCCATGAAGCGCCGCACTCGTTCTCCTTCGGCATCGCATCGTATGGTTTCAGGTGCGGCATCCAGTTGGATATTACCGTTCTCCATGAATACGACCCGGTCGGATATCGACATGGCAAAGTCCATTTCGTGGGTCACGATCAGCATGGTCATGCCTTCTTTGGCCAGGTCGCGGATCACGTTCAGCACGTCGTTGACCAGTTCCGGGTCGAGGGCCGAGGTCGGCTCGTCGAACAGCATGATCTGCGGTTCCATCGCCAGGGCTCGAGCGATCGCCACACGCTGTTGCTGCCCACCGGAGAGCTGGTGCGGGTACTTGTGGGCATGGGCCAGCAGGCCGACCTTGTCCAGTAGCGCATAGGCACGATGTTCACTCAGCTCACCCGGCTGGCCATGGTAACGGGGCGCCAGGGTGACGTTGTCGAGAATGGTGCGGTGCGGGAACAGGTTGAAGTTCTGGAACACCATGCCGATGTGCCGCACGCCTTTGCGCAGGCGGGTGCTGTTGGGTTTGTCCGACGCTTCGATGAATTTTTCGCCGAACAACAGAATGTCGCCGGTATCGATGGTTTCCAGGCCGTTGACGGTGCGGATCAGCGACGTCTTGCCGGAGCCGGATGGCCCGATGATCGAGACCACCTGGCCGTACTCGACATTCAGGTCGATGCCCATCAGCACTTGGTGGGTGCCATAGCTTTTCTGGATGTTCTTCAGTTGCAGGATGGGCGTCGCATTGTTGCCTGCCGCTTTGCGCGCAGTGTCGGGCAACGCTTCGGCGCTGGCCCTGAAGTTGGCTATGGCGGCCGCGTCGAGTGTGTGAGGCTTGCGGAAGTTCAGGTCCAGGTAGCGCTCCAGGCGCTGCAGGAAAAAACCGAACACGGTGACGATCAACACGTAATAGACGCCTACTGCCGCCAGGGTTTCCATGACCAGAAAGTTGGTGGCATAGAGGCGTTGGCCGACCGTGAGGATTTCGGTCAGGGAGATGACCGAGACCAGCGATGTCAGCTTGACCACCGTGATGTATTCATTGATCAGCGTGGGCAGCGAAATACGGAATGCCTGGGGGATCACGATCAAGCGTTGCATGCCGAACAGGCCGACACCCAGCGCGCGCCCGGCTTCCTTCTGGCCTTTGGCCACGGAGATCAGGCCACCACGATGGATTTCCGCCATGTACGCCGCTTCAGTGACCACCAGGGCCAGCAGGCCCGAGTAGAAGGGGTTGGACAGAATCGGTCCGCTACCGGGAAACAGTTGCGGCAGGTTGTAGACGAAGACCACCAGCACCAGCAACGGAATGCTGCGGAAGAACCAGATGTAGGCCGCTGCGGGAATGCGCAGCAAGGGCGTGTGGGACAGCTTGGCCGTGGCCAGGACAAAACCCAGCAGCATGCCGATGAACCAGGCCAGGGCGCTGAGCTGGACCACCGTTACGCAGGCCTTCCAGAAGTCCGGCAGGGAGAACAGGGACAGGAAATATGACCAATCGAATTGCATGGGGCACCTCGATCTGCCGCCCCGGTGCAGGGGAGGCAGATGACCAGACTACAAGGACAGGTTCTTAATTGGCAGTCGGTTCTTCCAAGCCATATTTCTGGAGAATTGCGGCGTATTCACCGCTCTTTTTGCTCTCCTCGAAGGCCTTTTGCACGGCCTGGAAGGTTTCGTCGTTACCTTTCTTGACGAAGATGCCCAGGGTTTGCTGATAAATCGGATGCTCGGTGGTGATCACTACCCGGCCGTTGGTCTTTTCCGCGATCATTTTTGCCGCGCCGGCGATTTCAACCTGGGCCTGAATGTTCCTGGACAACAAGGCCTGGGTCACTTCGGGGGCCGAAGGGTACTCGCTGACGGTGATGGCGCCTTTGTTGTTCGGCACGCAGTAGTCGTCGGAGAGCTTCTTGAATTCCTTGACCCAGGTGGTGCCCTGTTCCAGGCCCAGTTTCAGGCCGCACAGGTCTTCAGGCTTCTTCGCATTGATCTCGCTGCCCTTGGGCACCATGACCGCGGCACCGGTGTTGGCGTAGGCGATGGTCTGGGCCTGAGTCTGGCGCTCTGGCGTGATGTACATGCCGGAAATGACTGCGTCGTACTTGCCGGAGTTCAAGCCCAGGATCAGGCTCGGGAACTTGGTGTCGACGAACTCCACCTTGGCGTTCATGTGCTTGGCCAGTGCCGTTGCCAGTTCGGGGTCCGAACCCACCACGTTTTTGTCCTTGTCATAGGACTCAAAGGGAGGGTAGGTGATCTCCATGCCGACCTTGAATGTGTCTGCCGCGGCCATGCTCACCGAGGCACCGAACATACCGGCTGCCAACACAGCCAGGCTCAAAAGGTTTTTCTTATTGTTTTTCATGATGTACTGACTCCGGCGTAGGTAGGGGGTTAGCTGAAAACTTCAATCAGGACGGTTGAGCCTGATTTTTCAAATGTCCGAAACTGGCGGGCTTGCGTGCCTTGCCTGGCAGTTGAACTTCCCCGTTGGCCACCCTCTGGCGCAGATACTGATAGGTCTGCAGCGCCTGGCCATACATGTGTTCGCCGATGGTGATTTCTTCGTAGTCGTTGCCTGCCTGTGCGAA
This sequence comes from Pseudomonas sp. GW823-FHT06E10, assembly GCF_058794995.1. Classification (NCBI taxonomy): domain Bacteria; kingdom Pseudomonadati; phylum Pseudomonadota; class Gammaproteobacteria; order Pseudomonadales; family Pseudomonadaceae; genus Pseudomonas; species Pseudomonas sp. GW823-FHT06E10. The sequence continues at coordinate 28,673 of NZ_JBXAHJ010000018.1, forward strand.
CCCGGGCAGTGGTTTGATCTGGGTGTGATAGTCGCAGGCATAAAACAGCGGAAAGGAATAACGTTCCTCCTTCACGCTGCGCACCCGGTGCGCGGTGGCTACGAATGCGCCTGCGGTCATCACCTCCAGCATGTCGCCGATGTTGACCACAAAGGCATCGGCAATTGGTGGTGCATCGATCCATTGGCCAAGGTTGTTCATCACCTCAAGGCCTGGTTTGTCGGCCAAAAGGATGGTGAAACACTCGTAATCAGTATGGGCTCCAAGACCCGGTGCGTCATGGGCGGTACCGTCGAAGGGATAGTGGATAAGGCGCAGCTTGGACGGGGGACGGGTGACCAGGCTGTCGAAATAGTTTTCTTCCAGGCCCAGGGTCAGGGCGAAGCCACCGAACAGGCGCCGGCCCAAGGCGAAGATGGCTTCATAGTAGGCCTGCACCGACGCCTTGAAACCTTGCAGCTGCGGCCAGTCATTGGGCCCCAGCAATGGCGTGTTGGTCAGCACCAGCGGGTCATCGGCCGGGACTTCGAAGCCGACGTCAAAGGCTTCCTTGTGGTCCGGCTTGCCCTTGGAATAGACCTCTTCGCCTTCGGGCACAAATCCCTTGTGGGTTTGGGAGGTGCCGATGTAGTGCTGCATCTTGGTGTCGAAGGGCTGGTCGAAAAAGTCCTTGGCAGCCTGGCGCAGGTTGGCGATCAGTTGCGGGTCGATACCGTGATGGGTGATGTAGAGGAACCCGACCTCGCTGGCGGCGCGCCCCAATTGTTCGGCCACGGCCAGGCGGTGTTCCAGTTCAACGCTGAACAGACCGGCGATGTTGACCACCGGGATGCTGTTGAAGTTGGCTTTGTGTGTGTCAGTGCTGGCGCTGTTGTTTTTATTGTCAGGCATGACGCATCGGCTCCCTAAGGATGGCTTGAGTGACTGAAACGGTCGAAGTGTTCGCGCTCGGTCTGGCCCATCCACACGTTCAACGACCATAGGTCGGCGACAGGGACATTGGTGAAGGGCAAATGATGCAGGTAGCCGTCGGCGCCGAATTCCGGGGTCAGGGTGCTGACCTGGTAACCGCGGGCTTGCTGCGAGCGCCAGATGCTTTCCCAGTGCTGCTGGTGGAAGGCCAGTTCCCTTGCATATTCGGGAGCCGCCGGGTGCGGAACCTGCGGGCCCTGGTCGTAACCGACCCGGGCCTGGATATGGTGAACCCGCTCGATGAAAGCGCTCAGGTCATCGGCCGGGTCATTCAACAGGCGCTCGCAGGTCACGACCCAGTGGCTGATGTCACTGGTGAACAACAGATCGGGCAGTTGCCGGATCAACTCCAGGGTCACCCAGGGGTTGAACAGCGAACGCGAACGGTGGGTTTCGAAACTGCAGACCTGGCCGTGCTTGCGCGCCAGATCCAGCGCCTGGCCGAAAAACGCCACTTGCTGTGGCAAGGCCCATCGGTCATTTCCCGCCAGCACGTTGACGAAGCGTGGGCCGAGTTCAGCGGCCCAGGCGAGTTTCTGGTCGAGGTCATTGAGGTGAATGGCGGGGGACGCCGACTGGTCCGGCAGCACGTCATACGCGGTGAAGACTGTGCTGATATAGCCCAGGCGATTGGCCTGGAGAAAGGCGCCAAACTCGGTCCGTTCACGGGCGTCCAGTGGCAGGCGTGCTTCCATGCCATCAAAGCCCGCTTGCAGCAACTCCTCGAGTGCCTGAGCCTTGCTGGCGGTGTAACCCCACAGCGTGCGAAAAATTTCCAGCTTCATCGGTGATCCTCAAAAATCCCAAGGCCTACTGCAAATGCACTTCGACGGCGCCAGGCTGCCAAGAGGCTGGTTCGCTGTGGAGTCGATGTTAGGCACAGGCCGCGTACTGAAAGAATCTGAAAGTTCAAATGAATACTTCAGACTTTCATTAACAAATAGCTTGCTACTTATAGCGCTGGCCGGAAGGGGTTTTATGGGCGAGAACCTGTCTACGTTGGCTATTAGCGAGAGATGCCATTGTTGCGGCATCATTTTGAAGAGTCCCAAGCGACCCCGGGCCGATGAGGGTTCGCTTTTGGTCGGTTGCTGCCTGTCGAGAAGAGCCGCGACCTGTAACTGACATTGCAGACCCACGTTTACATTCTGCTCAACGCCTGTGCGTTGCACACCGCGTTCGACTGTCGCTCTCAATTATAAGCTTAAGTAATACTTCGAATAATAAATAGAAAATTGACTAATCATGGTCCCGGAACGAAAAATCATCCCCAGACCGGCGCCGCCAGAGCGCCGCGGATTTGCCGTTTCTCTCCTGCCAGAAAAATAACCAAAGGAGCCCGACCCCATGAAGCCTCAAGCTTCGTCCCAGCCGCGCCGTGCGGCCGCCGCTGCCTTCATTGGCACCATGATCGAGTGGTACGACTTTTACATCTACGCCACCGCCGCCGCGCTGGTGTTCGGTGCGCTGTTCTTCCCCTCGGACGACAAGCTGTTCAGCACCATGGCTGCTTTCGGCACCTTCGCCGTGGGTTTCTTTGCGCGGCCGTTGGGCGGGATTGTCTTCGGTCATATCGGTGACCGCATCGGCCGCAAGAAGTCGCTGATCATCACCTTGTTGATGATGGGCGTGGTCACGGTGTGCATCGGCTTGCTGCCGACTTACGCGCAAATCGGCGCCGCGGCCCCGGTGCTGCTGATTCTGTTGCGCATCGTCCAGGGCATTGCCGTGGGTGGCGAGTGGGGCGGGGCGGTGCTGATGGCCGGCGAGCATGCGCCGAAAGGCCGGCGCAATTTCTTCGCCTCGTTTGCGCAACTGGGCAGCCCGGCGGGTTTGATCCTGTCGCTGCTGGCCTTCAGCGCCGTCACCCGTCTGCCGGAAGAAGACCTGATGAGCTGGGGCTGGCGCCTGCCGTTCCTCGCCAGTTCGCTGTTGCTGCTGGTGGGCCTGGCGATTCGCCTGGGGGTCAATGAGTCGCCGGAGTTTCTTGCCAGCCGCGAATTGGCGAGCAAAAACAAACGCAAGGAGCAGGCGCCGGTCATGGAGGTGCTGCGCACCGCGTGGCGTCCATTGTTGCTGTGCATCGGCGCCAACACCCTTGGGATCGCCGGGGTGTATTTCACCAACACCTTCATGATCGCCTACACCACTCAGCAACTGGAACTGCCGCGCTCGCTGATCCTTGAGTGTCTGTTTGTCGTCGCGATCATCCAGTTCTGCATCCAACCGCTGGCGGCCTGGGTCGCCGAGAAGATTGGCGCCACCCGCTTCCTGTGCCTGGTGTCGCTGCTGGCGATGGCTTCGCCGTACCCGATGTTCGTGCTGGTCAGTTCGGCCCAGGCGCCGCTGATCATCCTCGGCATTGCGTTGGCGGTGGTGTGCATGGCGTCGTTCTACGCGGTGATCGCCGGCTACGTCAGCGGCATGTTCGAGACACGTGTGCGCTACACCGCGATCTCTCTGGCGTACCAGATTTGCGGCGCTGTGGCCGGTGGCCTGACGCCACTGATCGGCACGCTGCTGGCACACAGGTTCGCCGGCCAGTGGTGGCCGATGGCGGTGTTCTACAGCCTGATCGCCGCGACTTCGCTGCTGTGTGTGCTGTCCCTTGCCCGTCGCCATGCCAGCGCTGAACGCCTGGAACTGGCCAAGGCCTGACCCCTGAATTTTCCTGGAGAAACACATGTTGAAGATCAATGGCGAACGCCTCTGGGCGAGTCTGATGGCGATGGCCGAAATCGGCGCCACCGCCCGTGGCGGCAGCTGCCGCCTGGCCCTGAGCGACGAGGACAAGGCCGGTCGGGAACTCTTTGCCCACTGGTGCCGCGAAGCCGGCATGACCCTGAGCGTGGATGCCATCGGCAACCTGTTTGCCCGCCGCGCCGGCACCGATCCTGATGCAGCGCCGGTGATGATGGGCAGCCACCTCGACACCCAGCCCGAAGGCGGGCGTTTCGACGGCGTGTACGGCGTGCTCGCCGGTCTGGAAGTGGTGCGCTGCCTGAACGATCTGGGCATCCAGACTCGCAAGCCGCTGGAAGTGGCGGTGTGGACCAACGAAGAAGGCGCACGCTTCACCCCGGCCATGTTCGGCTCGGCGGTGTTCACCGGGATCATGGATCTGGACGCTGCGCTGGCGGTGCGCGATATCGATGGGATCAGCGTTGCTGAGGCGCTGCAACGTACCGGTTATGCCGGCGAGCGCCCGTTCGGCGGCGCGGTGGATGCGTACTTTGAAGCCCACATCGAGCAAGGGCCGATCCTCGAAGACAACGCCAAGAGCATCGGCGTCGTCAGTGGCGGCCAGGCGATTCGCTGGCTCGACGTACGGGTCGAAGGCATGGCGGCCCACGCCGGCACCACGCCTATGCCGCTGCGCAAGGACGCCTTGTACGGCGTGGCGCAGATGATCCAGGCCATCGAAGGCCTGGCGGCGGACTTCGCTCCCGAAGGCCTGACCACGGTCGGTGAATTGAGCATCAACAAGTCGTCGCGCAACACCATTCCGGGGCTGGTGAACTTCACCGTCGACCTGCGTCATCACCGTGATGAAACCATCGAGACCATGGAACAACAGGTCCGTGCGCGGCTTCAGGCAATTGCCGACGCTCGCGGTTTGAAACTGGCGATCACCCCGCACTGGATCAGCCCGGCGACGCCGTTCGATGTGGACTGCGTGGCGGCGGTGCAACAGGCCGTGGACGCCCTGGGCTACGCTCAGCAATCGATTGTCAGCGGCGCCGGACATGATGCGATCCACCTGGCGCGGTACTGCCCGACAGCGATGGTGTTCATCCCGTGCGTGGGCGGCCTGAGCCATAACGAAGCGGAAGATGTGCTGCCCGAGGATGTGCGCCAGGGCACCGATGTGTTGCTCAATGCCGTATTGGCCCGCGCGGTAAAAACTGAATAAACGCAGTCAATGTGGGAGCGAGCTTGCTCGCGATAGCGGTGGATCAGTCGCCATGAATGTTGAATGTGCTGACCTCATCGCGAGCAAGCTCGCTCCCACAGTGGGGCGCGGCTGGGTTCAAGATCCAAGTTAACTGACAGGTATTCACTCCATGCGCAGTTTTTTCCATCCCGAACAATTGCTCCACCATCCACGCAGCTACTATTCCCGTGGCCAGATGCGTACGCCGCAGGAAGTGCCGGAGCGTGCGCAGCGCCTGGTGCAGGCGTCTCACGCTTTGGGTTTTGCCGTTGAGCAACCGGCCGATGCCGGGCTCGATCCGCTGCTGGCGGTGCACGGCGCACCGTATCTGAGGTTTTTGCAGGAAGCCCATCAGCGCTGGAAAGAGATTCCCGAGGATTGGGGCGACGAGGTGATGTCGAACATCTTTGTCCGCGAACCCAATGCCCTGCGCGGAATTCTCGCGCAAGCGGCGCGCTATCTGGCCGATGGCAGTTGCCCGGTGGGCGAGCAGACCTGGCGTTCGGCCTACTGGTCGGCGCAAAGCGCCATCGCCGGTGCCCGGGCTTTGCTCGATGGCGAGCCGGCAGCCTATGCCCTGTGCCGGCCACCGGGTCACCACGCCCGGGCCGAAGCGGCGGGTGGTTTCTGTTATGTGAACAACGCGGCGGTGGCGGCGCAGGTATTGCGCGCCGGTTTTTCGCGGGTAGCGGTGCTGGATACCGACATGCACCACGGCCAGGGTATTCAGGAGATTTTCTACGACCGCGATGACGTGCTCTACGTGTCGGTGCACGGCGATCCGACCAACTTCTATCCGGGGGTCGCAGGTTTTGCCGAAGAGCGTGGTGTCGGTGCGGGCGAGGGTTTCAACCTCAACCTGCCGATGGCCCATGGCGCCAGCGAGGCGGTTTTTCTCGGGCAATTGGAAGTAGCGCTGAAGGCGCTGAAGGACTTCGGCGCCGAGGTGCTGGTGCTGTCCCTGGGCTTCGATATTTTCGAGCTGGACCCGCAAAGCAAAGTAGCGGTGACCCGCGAAGGGTTTGCCCTGCTCGGTGAGCGCATTCGCAGCCTCGGGTTGCCGTGCCTGATTGTGCAGGAGGGCGGGTATCACCTGGAGAGCCTGGAGGATAATGCCCGGGCGTTTTTTGTGGACCCTGAGGTTTGGCAGCTCTGAGATCTTTGCTGCCTGGTAGATCGCTATCGCGAGCAAGCTCGCTCCCACACTGGTCAGTGTTGAACACAAATATGCGGTTCACCTCGGTCAAGTGTGGGAGCGAGCTTGCTCGCGATGAACGATAACGGGGTCCACCTGACGGAACACAAGCGCCCTACGGCACTTGCCATAGCCCTGACGTTAACGTAAAGATTGCTCCAGGGCGCCGACGTATGAAGGCGCAGGGTGGATGACCCGGAGCGCTTGATGACGCCAATAAAAACAAACTCCCCCAAACTGCATCGCGAAGCCCGGCTGGCTCGGGAAAAGTTGCACCTGGAAGGCGAAGTGCCGGATGGCGTCCTGCGTGCGGAAATCGATGCCTCGTGGCGACGCAGTCTCAGCCATGGCGTGCATTTCAATGCCAAGCATGAGCTGGCGCTGGAATCGAGTGCCAGCCTCGACGTGTTGCTGGCCAGCAACCGCTTGCTGATCGACGCCGCGTTGCCGGCCATCGATTACCTGGCCGAGCGTCAGGGCAAGGAAGGGCTGATCATCCTCGCCAACTCCGACGCCACCATCCTCGCCGTCGAAGGCCGCGCCGACCGTCTCAAGGGCAGCGGCCTGCAGGACATCACCCTCGGCACCTGCTGGAGCGAAGCGGTTCGCGGCACCAACGCCCTGGGCACGGCACTGGTGGAAGCCCGGCCGACCCTGATCGATTGCGGCGAACATTACCTGGATCGCCTCAGTGATTTTTCCTGCACTTCGGTGCCGATCCATTGCCCCCAGGGCGACATTCTTGGCGTCCTTGACCTGACCCGCGAAGGCCCGCTCGGCCGCGCCCACGACAGCACTGCGCTGCTGGCCATGGCGGTCAGCCAGATCGAAAGCCGGGTGTTCAACGCCAGTTATCCGGACGAAATCGTCCTGGCCTTCCACAGCCGTCGGCAATATCTGGAATCCCCGTGGCAAGGCCTGCTGGCCGTGAGCCTCGGCGGGCAGATCCTGGCGGTCAGCGCCCAGGCCTGCCAGTTGCTCCACGCCGAGCGCTCGGCCCTGATCGGTCGGCGCTGCGAAGAGTTTCTCGGAGTCGACGGCCTGCAATTGTTGGCGCGTCTGCATCAGGGTGGAGCCGGCAGCCTGCAAACCGCCAAGGGTGAATTCTTCTACAAGACCCTGCGCGCGCCGCAACGCTCGATCAACGTCAGCAGCCCGCCGCGCACAGTCGCGAAACCGCCCAAGGCGCAACCGGACCTGGAAGCGCTCGCCGGCAGCAATACGCGCTACGCCCGTGCCTTGCGCATGGCCCGCCAAGGCCTGGCCAATGAACTGCCGGTCCTGTTACTGGGCGAAACCGGCACTGGTAAAGAGGTGATCGCCCGCGCCCTGCACATGGCCGGAGCGCGCTGCGACAAACCCTTCGTGGCGGTGAACTGCGCGGCCATTCCCGAAGGCCTGATCGAGTCCGAACTGTTCGGCTATCGTGAAGGCGCGTTCACCGGTTCACGCCGGGGCGGCATGGTCGGGCGTTTGCAGCAGGCCCATGGCGGCACCTTGTTCCTCGATGAAATCGGCGACATGCCTTTGGCTTTGCAGGCCCGGTTGTTGCGGGTGCTGCAGGATCGCAAGGTCGCGCCCCTGGGTGCAGGCGAAGAGCAGGACATCGACGTCGCGCTGATCTGCGCCACCCACCGCGACCTCAAGCGTCTGGTGGAAGAAAAACACTTTCGCGAGGACCTGTTCTACCGGGTCAATGGCATCAGCGTGATGCTTCCGGCCCTGCGCGAACGCGAAGATTTCGGCGCGCTCGTCACTCGCATGCTGACGACATTGGGCGCACCCGCCGTGGTCCTGCACGATGATCTCGATCGCTTGCTCAACGGTTATCAGTGGCCGGGCAACATCCGCCAACTGGAGATGGTCCTGCGCACCGCGCTGGCCATGCGCGAACCGGGCGACACCGTGCTGACCCTCGACCACTTGCCCGACAGCATGCTCGACGAGTTGACCACCAGCGAACGGCCCCAGGCCGGCAGCATCCGGGAAAACGAACTGGAGCTGATCCGTCAGTCCCTGGACACGCACCAGGGCAATGTCTCGGCCGCCGCCGACGCTCTGGGCATCAGCCGCGCGACGCTTTATCGCAAGCTCAAACAGTTGCGTTCGTGATGCAGCGCTTGATCGTTCGGCTGATCGACAGCCAGAACCCCGAGGCCCTGCAAGCGGCATTGCGTTGGCTGTACAGTTTCGTGCGACCCCATCGCCTGGCGATTGCCGGGCTGCTGGGTTTGTCGGTCTGCGCCTCGGCGCTGGTGCTGGTGCAGCCGTGGCTGACCAAACTGCTGATCGACGATGGCCTGTTGGCGCGCAATTTCCCGATGCTGGTCATGATCGCCGGGTTGATGATCGTTGCCGGGTTGCTGGGCACGGCGCTTTCGGGCATCAATCGCTACCTGCACACGCGACTGTCCGGGCGCATGCTGTTTGCCCTGCGCGATGACCTGTACCGGCATTTGCAAACCCTGTCGCCGAGCTTTTACGGCCAGCGGCGCATCGGCGACCTGATGTCGCGCCTCGATGGCGATGTCGCGGAAATCCAGCGGTTCGCCGTGGACTCGCTGTTCTCGGCGGTGTCCAGCGTGATCGGCCTGGTGGTCGCGGTAGCGATGCTGTTGACCTTGTCCTGGAAACTGTCGCTGCTGGCGCTGGTGCTGATTCCCCTCGACGTGCTCTGGCTGCGCTGGATGCGGCGCAAGGTGGAGCGCGATGTGCGGCAGTTGCGCGAGCGTTCGGCGGACATGTCGTCGTTCATGGTCGAGACATTGCCGGTGATGAAATTCATCCAGTCCGCCGGCCAGCAACAGCGCGAAGCGCGGCGCCTCGAGACGCTGGGGCAGGGCTACATGAGCCAGTTGCTGCGCCTGCAAGTCACCGAATTTTTCACCCAGGCCGTGCCCGGTACCCTGACCTCGCTGTCCCGGGCCTGCGCATTTCTGATCGGCGGTTACTGGGTGGTGCAGGGCACCTGGCAGCTCGGCGCCCTGATTGCCTTTTCCACCTACCTGGGCATGGCCGTGGGGCCGGTGCAGAGCCTGCTCGGGCTCTACGTCGCGATCCAGCGGATGACTGTCAGCCTCGGCCGGGTCATGGAATTGCGCGGCGAACAACCGACGGTGTTGACGCCCGCCACGCCAAGGGCAATGCCCACTGGCGGCGATCTCTGGTTCGACAACGTGCACTTCGCCCATCCCGGCCGCCAATCGACCCTGCGCGGCATCGAGGCGCGGATTCCCTACGGTATGAAAGTGGCCCTCAGCGGCGGCTCGGGCGTGGGCAAGTCCACCCTGATCGACCTGCTGCAACGTCATCACGATCCGCAATCGGGCCGGGTACTGCTGGGCGACGTCGATCTGCGCGAGCTGGATCTGTTCCAGTTGCGTCGGCGCATCGCCATCGTCAGCCAGGACATCGTGCTGTTTCGCGGCAGCCTCGCCGACAACCTGGCCTACGCGGCACCGGACGCCAGCCGCGAGGCGATTGCCGACGTGGCGCGACTGGCGCAACTCGACAGCCTGATCGAGTCCTTGCCCGAAGGTCTCGACAGTCCCTTGGGCGAGCGGGGCCAGCAGTTGTCCGGCGGGCAGAAACAACGCATCGCGATTGCCCGGGCGCTGTTGCAGGACCCACTGATCCTGGTGCTCGATGAAGCCACGTCCGCAGTGGATGAAGCCACCGAACGCGAAGTCATCGACGCCATCGACCGCCTGTTTGCCGGGCGTACGCGCATCCTGATCAGCCATCGCCCCTCAACCCTGGCCGACGCCGACCTGCGCTTCGAATTGCTCGACGGCGTACTGACCTCGAAAACGGTGCTGCATGAAACCTGAGTTGCGCATTGGTGTGGTGGACAGCGGTCACTCGGCGGCACAACGGGTGCAAGTGATCGCCGGTCGACGCTTTTCATTGCTCGAAGACGGCCTGGCGGAGGGCGACTTGCGCGAAGACCCGCTGGGGCATGGCAGTGCGGTGATCGAGGCCATCGGCCGGCGTGCACCCTCGGCGCTGTTTTGCGTGGCTCAGGTGTTTGACCAGCGGGGTGTCACCAGCGCCTTGCAGATCGCCACGGCGATTGACTGGCTGCTGACGCAGGACGTTCGACTGATCAATTTGAGCCTTGGCCTGCGCCAGGATCGCAGCCTGTTGCGCGCGGCCTGCGCGGCGGCGGTGGCGCAGGGCGTGCTGCTGTGCGCGTCGAGCCCGGCCCAGGGGGAAGGGGTGTTTCCGGCGAACTATCCGCAGGTGTTGCGGGTGACCGGTGATGCGCGGTGCGCCGAGCAGGAATGGTCGTGGCTCAACAGCGCCCAGGCGGATTTCGCCGCGTGTGTGCATGGCACCTACCCGGGGCAATCCGGGGCGAGCCTCGGTTGTGCCGCCTTGAGCGGGCACATTGCCGGGTTCCTCGTCGAACAACCTGGTGCCAGCAATGAGCAAGTCATCGAGTGGTTGCGCGAGCATGCCCGTTACCGTGGCCCTGAACGGCGCTTCGGGCCATGACCGACATCGTCATTCTAGGCGCCGGCCCGGCGGGGGCTGCGGTCGCGTTGGGTTTGAAGCGGCTGGGCCATGGCGTCACGCTGATCAGCGAATGGCGCCGGTTTGCGGCGCTCGAAGGCGTGTCCGTGCGGGTTCTGGAAGCGTTGCGCAGCGCGGGTCTGCACCAGGCGTTGGCGCAAGCAGCGTTGCCTTCTCAACGCCAGGTGAACTGGAATGGCCAGCACCATGCGCAGAACATCGAATACTTGCTCGACCGTCCGCTGTTTGACCGAGGTCTGCGTGAGGATTTGCGCCTGGCGGGGGTCGAGTTGATCGAAGGCCGGGTGCTGACGGTTCAGTCATCGACCAATGGCCACCGAATCGAAATCGACGGCCGCGAACCGCTGCTGGCGCCGTTTCTCGTAGAGGCCCGTGGACGTCAGGCCCCCGCTATCGGTAAAGGCTTGCGTGGCCCCGAGACCGTCAGCTTGCTCAATCGCTGGCAGGGTTCGCCGGGCAGCACCGCCAGCGCCGTGGAAAGCCTTGAGGACGGTTGGGCGTGGATGGCGCGGCGCGCCGACGGCCAGTGTTACTGGCAATGGACGGTGGATGTGGCCAGCGCCGGGTTGCCGGGCAAGGCTATGTTGCTCGATTACTGCCGACAGCGGCGCCAGGGTTCGCGGCTGGCCACTGCATTTTTTGCGGGCGAAGCGGAATCTGATCTGCAACTGCACGCCCGCAGCAGCACGGCGATTCTGAGCCCGCAGGTGTGTGGCGAAAACTGGATTCGGGTCGGCGATGCGGCAATGGCGGTGGACCCATTGTCGGGCAACGGGATCTTTCAGTCCTTGTCTTCGGCGTTGCAGGCGCCCGCGGTGATCAACACGCTGCTGTGCAAACCCGAACGAACGGCTCTGGCCCAGCGTTTCCACCAGCAGCGGGTGGGGCAGTTGTTTTTGCGGTTTGCGCGGATCGGCCGGGATTTTTATGCCGATGAGCAACGCTGGCCGGACCAGCCGTTCTGGCAGGCACGACGGAGCTGGCCGGATGCCGAGGTGGCCCATGCCGAGGCGGATTTCAATGCACTGAGGATTGAGCGGGCGCCGGTGTTGCGTGATGGGCTGGTCGATGAAGCCGAGGTGGTGATCACGGTGGATCAACCGCTGGGTATCTGGCATGTGCATGGGGTTGAGGTGGCGGCGTTGGTGCAGAGGTTAAAGCAGGGAGAGCCGGCGGATCAGGTGTTGGCCGGGCTGACGGTGGAGCAGGGGCGGATGGTTCGCAGCTGGTTACTGGGCCAGGGTTTCAAACCCTGAATGAAGAACGTCCGGATACGGCGAAAAAGCCTGTTCTCCCAGCGCAAAGCATCGTAATTTACGCGCCATAATGACAAGGAATTTTGGGGTGTAAGTGGGAGCTTATCGTCTGCTATTGGCCGTTCTGGTGGCCGTTTCTCATATGGGCAAGACGTTCATGGGGCTAAACCCCGGCGTGATTGCCGTGATTTCCTTCCTGATCATCAGCGGTTTCGTGATGACCTCGCTGATCGAACGCAATTACAAGGCGCCGGAGAAAGTCGGCCTGTTCTACCTGGACCGCGCCCTGCGGCTCTATCCTCAATTCCTGTTCTACTTCGTGGTTTCCTGTGCGGTGATCTATTTCCTGCTGCCCGGCACGCCTCAAGCCGCCGAGCTGACGCTGCGCAACATCGCCGCAAGCCTGGCTATCGTGCCACTCGGCTTCTACATGTTCGGCGCGGCGGGATCGTGGATCTTGCCGCCGGCCTGGTCTTTGGGGCTTGAGATGTGCTTCTACCTGATGATCCCCTTCCTGATCATCTATAGGGCGCGGGGCGTTGCGTTTGCTCTATCCGTCGTCGTCTTCATGGCCGCGTGCCTGGGTTTCATCAACACCGACCTGTACGGCTACCGTCTATTGCCGGGTGTGCTGTTCATGTTCCTGTGCGGCAGCTACCTGTACAAAGCGCAGCCGAAGGATCTGGCGATCGCTGCCGGCACCGCCGTGGTGGCGGCCCTGATGTTTGCGGCCATCATGGCGGGATGGATAGAGCGCCGACCGTTCAATGCCGAAGTGACCGCCGGCATAGCGCTGGGCGTGCCCGCCGTGTACCTGCTGACAAAACTCAGGTTTCACCGGATTGACGAGTTCCTCGGCAATATCAGCTACGGCGTGTTCCTGAATCACTATGTGGTGATGTACTTCCTGCACGCTGTCTGGTCGGTTGCCTACGATGGGGCCGTTGTTGCAACAGTGCTGGCCTTGTCGCTGCTGCTCAGCGGCGTTTCGTACTACTGCGTCGAACGGCCGGCCCTGAAGCTTCGTCACGCGCTTCGGGCCGGCGCAAAATATGGGGTGGGTCAACCACAGGGCCGCGAAACAGTGGCGTAGTGGCTGTGGGGGCGCCTTCGCGGGCAAGCCCGCTCCCACAGGGGAACGCATTCCAATGTGGGAGCGGGCTTGCTCGCGAAGGCGGCCTGAAGAACGCTACGAATCACAACTTGATCAGCACCGACTTCAACTCGGTGTAATGCTCGATCGCCGCATACCCCATCTCACGCCCGACCCCGGACATCTTGTAGCCTCCGAACGGCAGCGCCGGGTCCAGGGCGCTGTGGCAGTTGACCCACACCGATCCTGACTTGATGCGCGGAATCATCCGGTGCACCGCCGCCAGGTCATTGGACCAGATGCTCGCGCCCAATCCATACGGACTGTCATTGGCCATGCGCAGGGCATCGGCTTCGTCATCAAACGGGATGGCCACCAGCACCGGGCCGAAGATTTCTTCCTGCACCAGTGAGTGCTTCTGATCGACGTCGACAATTACCGTTGGCTTGACGAAGAACCCAGGCCCGAACTGCTCGCCACCGCAGGCGATGGTCGCGCCGCTTTCCCGGCCCTTTTCGATGTACCCGTAGACGCGTTCCTGCTGGCGCGCCGAGATCAAGGGCCCCATGTCGACGCTCGGGTCCAGGCCATTGCCGAGTTTCATGGCGTTGGCAATGTCGCTGATGTCCGCCACCACATTGTCGAAGTGCTTGCGCTGCACATACAGCCGCGAGCCTGCGCAGCAGACCTGGCCCTGGTTGAAGAAGATCGCACTGGCAGCCCCGGCCGCGGCGGTTTTCAGGTCGGCGTCGGCCATGACGATGGTCGGTGATTTACCGCCTAGCTCCAGGGTGACCCGGGTCATGGAATCCATGGCGATCTTGCCGATCTGCTTGCCGACGGCGGTGGAGCCGGTGAAGGTCAGCTTGTCCACCAGCGGGTTGTGGGTCAAGGCAGAACCTGCGGTGATGCCGGTGCCGGTGACCACGTTGAACACGCCTTCGGGATAACCGGCTTCCAGCACCAGTTCGGCAAGTTTAAGTGCGGTCAGCGGGGTTTCGTCGGCCGGCTTTAGCACCACGGTGCAGCCGGTGGCCAGGGCCGGGCCGAGTTTCCAGCAGGCCAGCAACAGCGGGAAGTTCCAGGCGACGATGGCACCGACCACGCCCACCGCTTCACGGCGGATGAAGCTGTGGAACTGGTCGTTGGGCATCAGCGGTGCCGACACGTCAACCGTAGAACCTTCGATCTTGGTCGCCCAACCGGCCATGTAGCGCAGGAAGTCGATGGCCAGTTGCACGTCCATCACCTGAGCCACCGCCGCGCTTTTACCGTTGTTCAGGCATTCCAGTTGCGCCAGCAGTTCGGCGTCGCGCTGCATCAGGTCGGCGAGTTTCCACAGCAGGTTCTGCCGCTCCCGGGGACGGGTGCGGGTCCAGGCCGAATCGTCGAACGCCTGGCGGGCCGCGAGCACCGCACGGTCGACATCTTCCGGTGTTGCCCGTGGCACCAAGCACAGCACCTCACCGGTGGCCGGGTTGTGCAGGGGCATGGTCTGGCCGTCGGCGGCCTCGACCCAGTCACCGCCGATAAGCATGCGCGGGGCGCGCTGGATGAATGCCGAAGTGGCGGGAAGCAGGTTTGGGAGCGACATTGGCGAGGCCTCTTGTTGTTCGTGAGAACCGGGCTTTCGCAATGCCTGTGCCAGTTGTGTTTTTTCGGCCCGAAGGCCCGATCTAGTGGGGTGACAGATATTTTCCGGGTCACCGTGAGATCGATAAACGTCGCAAATTGCGACGACGTGAGACGCCCCGAACACAACACCCTGTAGGAGCGAGCCTGCTCGCGATGGACGAAAGAGCACTACGTTTAGCCTGTAAGCACGCGATATCGTTAACGACCATCGCGAGCAGGCTCGCTCCTACAGAAAACTATGCTTGTCTCAGAGTGAAACAGTTGTCGCGAAATTAAACGTGCAACGCCCATGACGTCTCCCGAAAAAAACCGGTTATTAGTCACAAGTCATTGATTCATTGAGATATTAATAAGCTGGCACGCTCCGTGTATTGCTCATCGCAGACGTTTCTCTTGCCTCCGTCAGCGGATCAAAGCCGGCGGCAGAAACCATAAAAACGATAAGCCACAACAATAAGAACGCACCGTGCGAGGTTCGACGTTGATGAAGAGAAAACTCCGATCAGGCATGAGCGCCAGCCTGCTGGCCGTAGCCGCTTGTGTAGCGCTGCATTCGCCTCATAGCCTGGCAGCCCGCGACGCCCAGACCATCCTCAAGGAAACCTGTCAGGGCTGTCACACCCCCGAAGCCGATAACGCCCTCAGCCGCATCAGCCACCAGCGCAAAACGCCGGAAGGCTGGCTGATGAGCATTGCCCGGATGCAGACCATGCACGGTTTGCAGATCAGCGATGACGACCGTCGCACACTGGTCAAATACCTGGCCGACACCCAGGGCCTGGCGCCGAGCGAAACCGACGGCGTGCGCTATGCACTGGAGCGTCGGCTCAATACCGTCGAGCAGTTCGACGACCAGACCAGCCAGATGTGCGGCCGCTGTCACTCCGGTGCGCGGGTCGCCCTGCAACGGCGTCCGGCCCAGGAGTGGGAGCGTCTGGTGAACTTCCACCTCGGCCAATGGCCATCCCTGGAATACCAGGCGCTGTCCCGGGACCGCGACTGGTTCGATATGGCCCGCAAAGAGATGGTGCCGCTGCTGGCCAAGCGTTATCCGCTGGACAACCCGGCCTGGAAAAAATGGCAGAGCGCGGCGCCGAAAGCCGATGCCCTGGTGGGCGACTGGAGCTTCAGCGGCCACTTGCCGGGCAAGGGTGAGCTGGCGGGTGTAATGACCGTGAGTGCCGATGGCAGCGACACCTTCAAGGTCAGCGTCAAAGGCCAGTATGCCGACGGCACGCCGTTCAACGGCGACGGCAGTGCAATCCTCTACACCGGCTACGAATGGCGCGGCAACGTGACCATCGATGGCGTGACCATGCGCCAGGTGTTCGCCGCCCAGGGTAATGCGATGCAGGGCCGGATGTTCGAGGCCGAGCACGACGAGCGTGGCCTGGACTTCGTCGCCGCCAAGCAAGGCTCCAACCGTTTGCTGGCGGTGCAGCCGGGTTATCTGAAGGCCGGCAGTGAAACCGAAGTGACCCTGATCGGCAGCGGCCTGACCGGCAAGCCGGACTTCGGCAAAGGCGTGGAAGTGCTCGAAGTGGTCGAGCAGAGCCCGGAGCGGATCAAGGTCAAGCTCAAGGCCGCCGCCAATGCCCAGCCAGGTTTGCGCGCGGTCAGCGTCGGCACGCTAAAGGGCCCGAGCCTGTCGGTGTACAGCAAGATCGCCTCGGTCAAGGTTGTGCCGGAATTCTCGGTGGCACGGATCGGCGAGGGCGGTGGTTCGACGCCGAAAGTCCAGGGCCGTTTCGACGCGGAAGCCTGGGGCAAGGGCGCTGATGGCAAGCCGTACCGCATCGGTGTGTTCCCGGCGCAGTGGAAAGTCGAGGCCTTCGACGACCGCGCCAGGGAAGACGAAGACGTCAAGTTCGCCGGCACCATGCAGGCCGACACCGGCGTGTTCACTCCGGGCGATGCCGGGCCGAACCCGGCACGCAAGATGTCCACCAACAATGCCGGCAACCTCAAGGTGATCGCCGCCGTCGACGACGCAGGGAAATCCCTGACCGGCGAAGGCCACCTGATCGTCACCGTGCAACGCTGGAACAATCCACCCATTCCGTGAGTTGGCTGACGGCACAGGCTTCAGACACTTTTCGGAATGACCGCAAGCCCCGCCAAGCGGGGCCTGCACAGGAGGTTTGCCATGGGCGCTATCTTGAATCTGGTCGAACGCAACCTGCACGAAGTGCAGGTCGATGCTGACCGCATGCTGTTTCACATCCCCAGCAGTTCGCTGTTCGCCAGCGATGAACTGACGGGCACCATCATCGACACCTTGCGCGGGCCAGGTTGTTCCTCGGACGACCTGATCCAGCGCCTGGCCGCGCGTTTCAACGGCGAGGAAATCACCGAGACCCTGCGCGAGCTGATGGCCCTGGAACTGGTCAGCGACGGCTCGCCGCTGACCCCGGACATCGCCACCAAGCGGGTCGAGCGTACGGCGATCAATACCGTGGTGCTCAACGTCAACACCGGCTGCAACCTGAGCTGCACGTATTGCTACAAGGAAGACCTCGACAAGCCGTCGGCGGGCAAGAAGATGGACGTCGAAACGGCGATCGCCTCGGTGGAAATGCTGCTGCGCGAATCCCCGGACGAAGAGCGTTTCACCGTGGTGTTCTTCGGCGGCGAACCGCTGAGCAACCGCAAGCTGATCGAGTACATGGTCGACTATTGTGAGAAACGTTTTCGCGAGGCGGGCAAGTTCGTCGAATTCGTCATGACCACCAACGCCACGTTGCTCACCGAAGAAACGGTGGATTACCTCAATGCCCATCGTTTCGGGCTGTCGGTGAGCATCGACGGGCCGAAGACCGTGCACGACCGCAACCGCATCACCGTGGGCGGGCAGGGCACCTATGACGTGGTGCGGCGCAAGGCCGAGATGCTGTTGTCGCGCTACAACAGCCGTCCGGTCGGAGCTCGCGTAACGCTCACCACCGGCGTGACCGACGTCGAAACCATCTGGGATCACCTGTTCAACGAACTGGGTTTTGCCGAAGTCGGCTTTGCCCCGGTGACCTCCGGCGACATCAGCAGCTTCAATCTCACCAGCGATGAACTGGTGCAGGTGTTCGCCAACATGAAGGCGCTGGGTCGTCGATACCTGGAAGCGGCGCTGGAGCACCGCAACATCGGTTTCTCCAACCTGCACCAGCTCATCACCGACATCCACGAAGGCCACAAGAAAGCCCTGCCGTGCGGCGCGGGCCTGAAGATGCTGGCGGTGGATCACAAGGGCGAGCTGAACCTGTGCCACCGTTTTACCGGTTCGAGCCTGCCGACCTTCGGCAACGTCCATAGCGGCGTGAAACAGGTGGAGTTGAACGACTTCCTGTCCCAGCGCCTGGACCGTACCAACACCGGCTGCGAAGACTGTCAGATCCGCAACCTGTGTTCCGGCGGCTGCTACCACGAGAGCTACGCCCGCTATGGCGATCCGACCCACCCAACCTATCACTACTGCGAACTGATGCGTGACTGGGTCGACTTCGGCATCGAGGTCTACACCCGGATCATGACCAATAACCCTGCGTTCATCAGCAGTTACATCACTCCGCGCAAGGCTCACTGATATGAAACATCTCAAGGCAATCAATAACAAAGCGTTGAAGCTGGATCAGGCCGCGGATGAAAACCGCATAGAAGAAGTGGTGGCCATGAGTTCCGTGGCGGGCTGTGCCTCGACCACCGACCCGGGCTGGGAAATCGATGCGTTTGGCGGTGTGTCGTCGTTGTGCCAGCCGATGGAGGCCGACCTCTACGGGTGCTCCGACCCTTGCTGGTGGCCGGCCCAGGTGCCCGACATGATGAGCACCTACCCGGACTGGAACAAGGATGCCCAGGCGTCCAACGACAACTGGCGCAACCTCGGCACTGTCTTCCCCAAAGACAAGTGATCACAGAAGAAGGATTCCAGCATGCGTAACATCAAAGCCTGCGGCCTGGCCGCGTTCGCCGTCCTGAGCAGCTGTTCTGTCAGTGTTCTGGCCGATGAAAATACCGCGCTGCAAGTCGGTCACGAATACATGGTGACCACCAACTACCCGAACAACCTGCACGTGATCGACCTGGCCACCGACACGCTGTTCAAGACCTGCAAGATGCCCGATGCCTTCGGTCCCGGCTCCGTGCAGTTGTCGCCGGACCGCAAGACCGCCTACGTGCTGAACAATCACTATGCGGATGTCTACGGTGTCGAACTGGACAACTGCAAGCAGGTGTTCCACGCCAGTATCACCCAGAAGCCGGGTGAGAAGGCCAGGTCCATGTTCGCCTTCACGGTCAGCCACGACGGCAAGGAACTGTACACCGTCGCCAACCCGACGCTGATGATGAACGATCGCTACGAAGTGCAGCAGCCACGGCTCGACGTGTATTCGACCGATGCCGGCATGGACGCCAAGCCGCTGCGCAGTTTCCCGGCGCCGCGCCAACTGACCATCATGCAGAGCGGTGACGACGGCACGCTGTACGTGGCGGGGGCGGATGTCTACAAGGTCAACGTGCAGACCGGCAAGTTCGATGTGCTGATCCCCAGCCGGCACTGGAAGCGCCCGAACTACAGCGCGCCGGACGTGCTCTACGTTTGGAACCAGCAGACCTACCGGCATGACTTCTCGCTGCTCTACACCGCGGCGAAATTCAAGGACAAGAAACAGGACCCGGCCACCGCCGAATACCTGTACGGCCTGTTCAGCGTCGACCTGAAGACCGGCAAGACCGAAACCACCGACTTCGGGCCTCTGACGGAGATCTACTTCAGCGGTATGCGCTCGCCCAAGGACCCGAACCTGATGTTTGGCGTACTCAACCGCCTGGCCAAGTACGACATCAAGCAGAAGAAAATGCTCCAGTCCGCCGCGCTCGATCACTCGTATTACTGCATTTCCTTCAACAAGGACGGCAGCAAGATCTACCTGGCGGGGACGTTCAACGACGTGGCGATCTTTGATGCCGACAGCCTGAAGCAGACGGGCAGCATCAAGTTGCCGGGCGGAGACATGGCGATTACCACGGCGCAGATTTTTGTCCGGTAATTGCGGCGCCTGAACTGACGCCTTCGCGGGCAAGCCCGCTCCCACAGTGGATTTTTGGTGTGGTCACTATTGTGTGAACACCACTGAACCCTGTGGGAGCGGGCTTGCTCGCGATGGCGGCATGTCAGGCAACATCAATGTTGAATGTGCCGACCTCATCGCGAGCAAGCTCGCTCCCACAGTTTTTGTGGTGACGCCGGCATTGCGAGTACACCCTAATCCCCTGTGGGAGCGGGCTTGCCCGCGAAGATGCCCTCAAAAACACTGCAAAAACAGCAAAAATCAAACCCCCGGCACCGGGCAACTCATATCCCCCTCCTGGCATTTCAGGTAGTTCTTGAACGTCTGAACCCGTGCCTTGGTCAGTTCCGTGGTGCAGTTGCTGTAAATCAGCGGATACACACTCCCGCCTTCCACCCCGGATGCCGAAAACTTGCACTCGGCATCGCGGAACGCAACCCACGCCCGCTGCGCACCCACTAACTGCTTCTTGCTGTCCGGGTTGCTCTTGAGCCGCGAAGTGATCTGCTGGTACAGCGCATTCAATTCCTTGTCGGCGGCCGCGTTCTGCTGCGCCGCGCACTGGTTCATCGTCGCCTGATCGCTGGCGTTGTCGCAGTCCACGGCGAACGCCATGGAGGTGAACAACAAGGGTGTCAGCGCCAATAAGAAGCGTGGGTTCATGCTGGAGTGCTCGCTGTGACCGAAAGAGAGGTGCAGTGTAGCGCCGAGGGGCATTTGGCTCTCTACGCTTGCCATTGCACGTGCTTTTCCACCGAATCGTATTCAAGCCATGGCACATCGTGAGACGTCCAGATATGCGCTTGGGGCGTCATCCGCGGATCGGTATCCAGCGTCGCCACCCGAACAATCACGTGAGGCTGGGCCGGCCGTTCGGCCATCAGGTGTGAACCGCAGACTGAACAGAAATACCGAAACTTGCCCGGCGACGATTCATGGTGGCTCAGGCGATCCTGGCCTTTGGTCCAGCGAAAATGCTCGCGCATGACTCCGGCGGTCGATGCAAAAGCCGCTGCGTGTGCCTTGCGGCAGGTTTGGCAATGGCAGTGGCTGATGGGCATGTCGAGGCTATCGAGCTCGTATTCGATGGCCTTGCACAGGCAACTGCCGCGCAGATTTTTCATGTCGCTATCCTTTTCGATGCTGTTTCGAGGGCGAACGTTAGCAGTTTCGACCCGCTGACTTTGCGATTGCCCAGAACTTATCCACGTAAATGCAACCGAATATCTCAGGTATGGTTGATTGCACATCCCGATTGGTACAACTTTAGAGTTGGTCTTGTGGTCTTACTGGCCTACTGTTCAAGTACAGGAGGTGACTTATGAACCCAGCATCTGATCGCATCGAAAGGAAAATCCTGCTCAAGGCCAAGCGTTCACAGGTCTGGCGTGTGCTGGCCAATGCCGAAGTGTTCGGACAGTGGTTTGGCGTGGCGCTGGAAGGCAAGCGCTTTGTGGCAGGCGAATGGACCCAGGGGCAGGTTACCTATCCCGGTTATGAACATTTGCGCTGGAATGTACTGGTAGAGCGGGTCGAGCCGGAACGGCTGCTTTCGTTTCGCTGGCACCCGTATGCCGTGAACCCTGAAGTCGATTACTCCCAGGAACCCACCACCCTGGTGAAATTCGAGCTCGAAGACATGGACAACGGCACGTTGCTCAAGGTCTCCGAGTCCGGTTTCGATCACATTCCCCAGGCCCGTCGCGAAAGGGCTTTCCGCATGGACAGTCGTGGCTGGGAAGAGCAAATGAACAATATCGAGCAGTTTTTGATCGACAATGCCAAAGCCCACGAGCAACAGAGTGGCTGAAGTCGGCTCGAAACCTGAGGCGTCTAAGGGTTTTCGGAGGGTGGTTTATAGCGAATGTCTTACACGCGATGGTAGCGATATCGCCTGTTACAAATTGGATCCGAAGCGTAATCTGGCCTCACCCACTGAAGCACAGGATGTGCTCAGGATCATGGATGATCGACCATATGCAAGGAACGCTACGACAAGGAGTCGTCATGGTCTTGGAAAAACCCGCTTCGGCGGGTTTTTTTTGCGTGCATGAAAAGTCGTGGCGGCAGGAACCGGGTTCCCGCCGCCATTTTTTCACTGTCGATCGAGTTTCGCCGCCGCACGCTCGGTGATCTGCGCCCGCAGTTTCAACGAGTCGGCAGCCCGCTGGCGAGCCTCTCCCAACACGCTGGCCGGGGCCGTCTCGGGGCTACCCGCGGTAAACGGCGGGGCCGGGGCGTATTCCAGTTGCAGTTGCACCAACTCGGCGGTGGCCTGGTCGAACAGCTCGGCGGCCAGGGTCAGAGCGAAGTCGATACCGGCGGTGATGCCGCCACCGGTCAACAGATTGCCGTCACGAACCACCCGGTCTTGCACCGCGATTGCGCCCAGCGGCTTGAGTAATTCGTGATATGCCCAGTGAGTGGTGGCGCGTTTGCCCTTGAGCAATCCCGCCGCACCCAGCACCAGCGAGCCGGTGCACACCGACGTGATGTACCGCGCGTTGGCGGCCTGTGCCTTGAGAAAATCCAGAGTCTGGTCATCTTCCATCAAGGGACCGACGCCACTGCCACCGGGCACGCAGATCACGTCCAGTGCCGGGCAATCATCGAAGGTGGTGGTCGGTTTCAACAGCAGGCCGGTGCTGGCGGTGACCGGCATCAGGTCTTTCCAGATCAGATGCACTTTCACATCCGGCAGCGAGGCCAGTACGTCGTAAGGGCCGGTCAGGTCCAGTTGCTGAACCTGTGGAAACAACAGAAAACCGATCTGCAACGTCATGGTGTTTTTCTCGTGAAGTGGGTGGACGGTTTGACTCTAGGCTCGTAGGCTTTGGCGCATACGCCAATATCCCCACGAATTACGCCAAATGTCGAAAACCATCCATGTACTCGCTTTCGCCAACGTGCAATTGCTCGACGTCACCGGGCCGTTGCAGGTTTTCGCTTCGGCCAACGACATTGCCCGCCAGCAAGGCCTGCCGCCACCCTATGCGCCGACGGTGATTGCCAGTGGCGGCGGGGCGGTGATGTCGTCGGCGGGGTTGGCGCTGTTGGCCGAACCGTTGCCGGATGAGGGCACTGATACCCTGATCATCGCCGGTGGCTGGGGTGTTTACGCAGCGGCGCAAGATGCGCCGTTGGTCGCCTGGGTGCGCGAACATGCCCGTGGCTGCCGGCGGGTTTCCTCGGTATGCACCGGTGCGTTCCTGCTGGCGGCCAGCGGCTGGCTCGACGGCCGGCGCGTGGTCACCCACTGGACCCGTTGCGAGCAACTGGCGCAGCAGCATCCGCAACTGCACGTCGAGCCCAACCCGATCTTCATCAACGACGGCCCGGTCTGGACCTCGGCCGGGGTGACCGCCGGCATCGACCTGGCGTTGGCCATGGTCGAAGAAGACCTGGGGCGCACCATGGCCCTCGAAGTCGCGAGACAACTGGTGGTGTTTCTCAAACGTCCGGGTGGCCAGTCGCAATTCAGCGTGACCCTGTCACTGCAACAGGAAGGCAACCGTTTCGATGAACTTCACGCCTGGATCAGCGAAAATCTGGCCCACGACCTTGGTATCCCGACCCTGGCCTTGCAGGCCGGCATGAGCGAACGCAGCTTCGTGCGCCACTACCGCGCCGACACCGGCCAGACCCCGGCCCGGGCCATCGAACTGATCCGCGTCGAAACCGCGCGACGTTTGCTCAGCGATACCGGCGTGCCGATCAAACGAGTAGCGGTGCAATGCGGCTTCGGCAGCGAAGAAACCCTGCGCCGCAGTTTCCTGCGGGCCATGGGCGTGACGCCGCAGGCATATCGGGAGCGGTTTTCGGTCAGTGTTGGTGCAGATTCAATGGTGCCTTGAGCATCTTTTAGCCTGAGCCTGATGCAGTTACCCCACGGTCACCCGAACAGCACCCTTTGCCAGTGTTCTTCACTGATGATCGCGATAGGAACACCGCTCTCTCTTAGCTCGACCGCTTTTTTGATCTTGGTTCCATAAGTGCTATGAAGCCACTGATCGTTTCCGATGCTGCCCACCACGAGATAGTTGATTTTTCTGCTGACCGAACCACCGATCTGACCGCCGCGTTCGACAATCAGCGATTCACATTCTTTGCGCGGACCGTAAGCCATGACTCCGGTGAACAGGAAAATCCGATCAACCAAGTTCAGTGTGGGGGCAGGGTTGTCGAGTGGAAGACTGCAAGGCGTTGTGAAGATCTGGTCAGAGCCAACCGGCAGACCTGCAAACTGGTGCAGCATATCCAGTAGCTCAGCCGATTCTTCGGAGTCCAGCACACCATCACTCAGCATGTCGGAGAGGCGTTTGTAGAGGATGTTCACGACCGGATCACCCAGATGACACAAATGAACTTCGATCCAGCTCTTGAGAAACTCGGCTTCCTGCTGGTTGATCTGGCCATCGGCAGCGAGTCCAGCCGTAATGCCTACCAGTGCGTCGGCTGAACGTCTATCAATGCGTGCTTCGTGGAAAAATCCACTGTTTTGAAATTCCTGATGCAAATCGACCATCGTCCCTGCTCCTAGGATTCAACTTCCGCTATTTGATTGAAATACTTCGCCCGGTCCGGGGTAAACGTCACCACCATCCCGGTTCGCGAGCAAGTCAGCGCCCGCTCCTGGTTCAAATCAACATCCAGATCTTCCCCACGCAGCCCCTGCCACTGCGCGAGGTATTTGAGGGAGCCGTACTTTTCGAGTTTCTTCAGGCTGCGGCTGACGCCACCTTTCCAGCCCAGTACCGGCAACTCGCCGGCGAGGCACTGTCGGGCGAGGTCGGGGAAGCGGGCGGCGCGCTGGCGGCCGACTTCCCAGCATTTGATCAGGCCCTTGTCGTCGGCCTCCCAGAGTTCTTCGCGGTTCAAACCGTTTCGGAGCGGGGAGGCGATGCTGCGATGGATGCGTTGGGTCATTCTGGTTCCTTGAATTCGGGTGGTTCTGCACAGCTCCGCTGTACCCGTTCATCAAGGATGTTAGGTGGGGATGTCATGGCTGGCAACAAGGTATTTCCGTTCGGCTCGCTTCCACAAAGAACTGCCTGCACCAATCAATTGTGGGAGCGAGCTTGCTCGCGATGGGGCCTTCACATTCAACCAACAATTCCACGCTTCCCCCGCAATCAGCCGTTATGGCAACGTGCAGTCCCCTGATGAGACCCGTCCCATGGCAAACCCCTATCGAGAGTTATTCAAAGCCCCCGGCAGCCGCGCATTCGTGCTGGCCGGAATGATCGCGCGCATGCCGATTTCCATGACCGGCATCGGCCTGATCACCATGCTCTCGCAGTTGCAGGGTGGCTACGCAATGGCCGGCGCGGTGGCGGCGACGTTCGCTCTGGCCACGGCGTTTTGTGCGCCTCAGGTGTCGCGGCTGGTGGATCGATTTGGCCAGGGGCGGATTCTGCCGGTATCGGCGTTGCTGGGCGGTGGGGCACTGTTGCTGTTGTTGCTGTGCACGCGGTTGCAGGCGCCGCACTGGACGCTGTTTTTCTTCGCCGCGCTGGCCGGTTGCATGCCGAGCATGTCGGCGATGGTGCGGGCACGCTGGACTGAGGTGTATCGCGGCCGCCCCGAGTTGCAAACCGCCTACGCCCTGGAGTCGGTGCTGGACGAAGTCTGCTTCATTGTCGGGCCACCACTGTCGGTGGGGTTGTGCGTGGTGGCATTCCCCGAGGCCGGTCCGCTGGCGGCCTTGCTGGCGCTGGCCATCGGCGTCACCGCATTCGTCCTGCAGCGCAGCACGGAGCCGCCGGTGCATCCCCATGAAGAGCATCACCAGGGCTCGATCATCCGTTGCCGCGACATTCAGTTGCTGATGCTGTTGATGGTCGCCATGGGCACCATTGTCGGCGTGGTGGACGTGGTCAGCGTTGCCTTCGCCCAGCATCAGGGCCAACCGGCGGCGGCGAGCATCGTGCTGTCGGTGTACGCCATCGGCTCGTGCCTGGCCGGGTTGGCGTTCGGCGCACTGCGTTCGAAAGTGCCGCTGGCGCGCCTGTTCCTGTACGGCGGGGTGGCGACGGCGGTGACCACCTTGCCGTTGTTGCTGGCGACGAACATTTTCGGTTTGTCATTGGCGGTGTTTGTCGCCGGCCTGTTTTTCGCGCCGACGCTGATTGTCGCCATGGCCCTGGTGGAGCAGATCGTACCGCCGGCCAAACTCACCGAAGGCCTGACCTGGCTGGTCACCGGCCTGAGCATCGGCGTGGCGATCGGCGCCGCCGGCTCCGGCTGGCTGGTGGACGCCTTCGGCGCGCGCAGCGGGTTCTGGCTGGCGATTGCGGCGGGGGCAGTGGTGCTCGGTTCGGCAATCCCGAGCTATCGTCATCTGAAATAGAGATTCAATGCTGGAAACAGCCTCCTGTGGGAGCGAGCTTGCTCGCGATGACGGTGTGTCAGGCACTCATGATGTCGACTGACACTCCGCTATCGCGAGCAAGCTCGCTCCCACAGGGTTACTCACATGGCTAATTCTTTGGGCACCTCATCCGTTCTCTTTACAGATAACTTTCGAGGAAAGCCCGGTGACCCCGCTGACATTGCTGTGCCTGCCCTATTCGGGCGCGAGTGCCATGGTCTATAGCCGTTGGCGGCGAAAACTGCCGGAGTGGCTCAAGCTGCAACCGGTGGAGCTTCCGGGGCGGGGCGCGCGCTACGGTGAGCCCTTGCACACCGACATGCGCCGTCTGGCGCTGCAACTGGCCCAGGAACAGAAAGCCACGCTCAAGGCGCCGTATGCGTTGTTCGGGCACAGCATGGGGGCGCTGCTGGCCTGCGAGATGGCCCATGCGTTTCGCTCGCTGGGTTGCCCGGAACCGGTGGCGCTGTTCGCCTCGGGCACCGCCGCACCGACGCTTCGCGCCGATTACGACCGTCAGTATGCCGAGCCGAAAACCGACGCCGAACTGATCGAGCAATTGCGCACCCTCAACGGCACCAGCGAAGAGATCCTGGCCAATGAAGAGTTGATGAGCCTGACCCTGCCGGTGCTGCGCGCGGACTTCCTGCTGTGCGGGCGTTTCGAGCCGGTGCAGCGCCCGTTGCTCAGGTGCCCGGTGCACGTGCTCGGTGGCAAGACCGACCGCGCCACCGCCGAACAGTTGATCGGCTGGAGCCAGGAAACCCGAGGCAGTTTTTCGGTGGACATGCTGGCTGGCGGGCACTTCTTCATCCATGAGCAGGAAGCGAAGGTGCTGCGGGTGATCAAGGATCAGCTTGAGGTGCATCATCGGCGGCATTCCATGGCTGCCGTGGGTTAACACCACTCCCAAATTTCACCCGATCCCTGTGGGAGCGAGCTTGCTCGCGATGGCGTCGTGTCAGCCGGCAATAATGGTGCCTGACACACAGCTATCGCGAGCAAGCTCGCTCCCACATTTTTGATTTTCAGCGGCCCAGAATTTCGCGTTTCACTCCCTCCTGATACTTGTTCCCATCCGCTAATTTTTCCCGCCTGCATTCGTTTTATAGGGACGACGCGCCCTTGCGCCTGCTGCCTACTGATGCGGATGCCGATAGATGAATGCTGAAGACTCCTTGAAACTCGCTCGCCGGTTTATCGGGTTGCCCCTGGAAAAGCGTCAAATGTTCCTTGCGGCCTTGCACAAGGAGGGCGTGGATTTCGCCCGTTTTCCGATTCCGGCCAGCATCGAGGCTGAGGATCGCCAGGCGCTGTCGTACGCCCAGCAACGCATGTGGTTCCTCTGGCAACTGGATCCCCGCAGCGGTGCCTACAATCTGCCGGGCGCGGTGCGGCTGACCGGGTGCCTGAACCTGTCGGCGCTGGAGCAGGCGTTCGCCAGCCTGGTGGCGCGGCATGAAACCCTGCGCACGGTGTTCGCTCGTCAAGCCGATGACAGCCTGTTGCAAGTCCCTGCTACGGCGCCGCTGGTCATCGAGCAGGTGGATTTCAGTGCATTGCCCGCCACTGAGCGCGAACAGGCGGTGGCCCGTTCCGCCGAGCAGCAATCGGTGCTGCCGTTCGATCTGTCGACCGGTCCGCTGCTGCGGGTCACCTTGCTCAAGCTCGCAGGGCTTGAGCACGTGCTGTTGCTGACCCTGCACCACATCGTCTCCGACGGCTGGTCGATGAACGTGCTGATCGACGAATTCATCCGCTGCTACGACGCCTTCGATGCCGGCACACAACCGCAGCTGACGCCGCTGCCTATCCAGTACAGCGACTACGCCCTGTGGCAGCGCCGCTGGCTGGAGGCGGGTGAGCAGGCGCGGCAACTGGCGTACTGGCAGGCGCAATTGGGCGATGAACATCCTGTGCTGGAACTGCCGCTGGATCATTCGCGCCCGGCGATGCCGAGCTATCGCGGTACCCGCTACGAATTCGCGGTCCAGGCGCAACTGGCCGAGCAACTGCGCAGCACCGCACAGAAGCACAACATCACCCTGTTCATGCTGTTGCTCGGCGCTTTCAACACTTTACTGCATCGCTACACCGGGCAAACCGACATCCGCGTCGGCGTGCCCATCGCCAACCGCAACCGCGCGGAAATCGAAGGCCTGATCGGCTTCTTCGTCAACACCCAGGTGCTGCGCACCCAACTGGACGGCCAGACCCGGGTCGACGACCTGCTGCGCGCCATCAAGGAAACCGCCCTTGGCGCCCAGGCCCATCAGGACCTGCCGTTCGAGCGCTTGGTCGAAGCGCTGAAACTGGAGCGCAGCCTCAGCCACACGCCGCTGTTCCAGGTGATGTACAACCACCAGCCGCATGTGGCCGACATGGCCTCGGTCAGCACTGCGTCCGGCCTGGAGCTGGGCAGCATCGACTGGCAAAGCCGCACCACCCAGTTCGACCTGACCCTCGACACCTGGGAGAAGGGCGGCAAGCTGCACGCCGCGCTGACCTACGCCAGCGACCTGTTCGAGGCCGATACCATCGCGCGCATGGCCCGGCACTGGACGCGCCTGTTGCAGGCGATAGTCGACGACTCGACACAAAAAATCGGTGAGTTGCCGATGCTGACGGCGGATGAGCAGCAAGTGCTGGTGCAGGACTGGAACCGCACCGCCGAGATCTATCCGGTCGAGCAGTGCATGCATCAGTTGATTCAGGCCCAGGCCCGACGCACCCCCGGCGCGCCGGCACTGGTGTTTGGCGATCGTCAGCTCAGCTACGTGCAACTCGACGCCCGCAGCAATCAACTGGCGCACTGCTTGCGCGAGCAGGGTGTCGGCCCGGATGTGCTGGTGGGGATCTGTGTCGAGCGTTCACTGGAAATGGTCATCGGCCTGCTGGCGATTCACAAGGCCGGTGGTGCCTACGTACCGCTGGACCCGGAATACCCGGCTGAGCGCCTGGCCTACATGATCGAAGACAGTGCGATTGGCCTGCTGCTCACCCAAAGCACTTTGCTCGGCACACTGCCCACCGAAGGCGTCAAGGTCATCGCCCTGGATCAGGAGCAAGACTGGCTCGACGGCTACAGCGAGTCCTGCCCGCCAGTTGAAGTGCATCCACTGAACCTGGCCTATGTGATCTACACCTCCGGTTCCACCGGCAAGCCCAAAGGCGCCGGCAACAGTCACGCGGCGCTGGTCAACCGCTTGTGCTGGATGCAGCAGGCTTACGGGCTGGATGGCGGCGACTCGGTGTTGCAGAAGACCCCGTTCAGTTTCGACGTATCGGTGTGGGAATTCTTCTGGCCGCTGATGACCGGCGCGCGCCTGGTGGTGGCGCCGCCGGGTGCGCATCGTGAACCGGCGCGGTTGATCCGCCTGATCGGTGAGTACGGCATCAGTACGCTGCACTTTGTGCCGTCGATGCTCCAGGCGTTCATCCACGAACCGGGTGTCGAGGCGTGCGCCGGCCTCAAGCGCATCGTCTGCAGCGGTGAAGCCTTGCCGCTGGATGCCCAATTGCAGGTGTTCAAAAAGCTGCCGGGCGCCGGGTTGTACAACCTTTACGGCCCGACCGAGGCGGCCATCGACGTCACCCATTGGACCTGCATCGACGAAGGCGCCGACAGCGTGCCCATCGGCCGGCCCATCGCCAACCTGCGCACCCATGTGCTGGATGCACAATTACTGCCGGTTCCGGCCGGCGTGGCGGGGGAGTTGTACCTCGGTGGCGCCGGGCTGGCGCGCAGTTATCACCGCCGTCCGGCGCTCAGCGCCGAGCGTTTTGTGCCGTGCCCCTTCCATGACAGTGCGCGCTTGTACCGCACCGGCGACCGCGTGCGGCAGCGCGCCGATGGGGTGATCGAATACCTCGGGCGCCTCGACCATCAAGTCAAATTGCGTGGCCTGCGCATCGAACTGGGGGAAATCGAAACCCGGCTGATGCAGCATGCGTTGGTGCGTGAGGCCGTGGTGCTGGTGCAGGGCGGCAAGCATCTGGTGGCGTATCTGGTGCTGGAAAACGCCGACACCGATGCGCAGTGGCCGCAAACCCTCAAGGCCTGGCTGCTCGACAGCCTGCCGGAATACATGGTGCCCACCTACCTGATGCCGCTGGACGCCTTGCCGGTGACCGCCAACGGCAAGCTCGACCGCAAGGCTTTGCCGCCGCCCGATGCCACGCCGCAACAGGCATTCGTTGCGCCACAAGTTCCGATGCAGATCGCGCTGGCGCAGATCTGGCAGGACGTATTGGGCGCGGAACCCGTGGGCCTCGAAGACAATTTCTTCGAGCTCGGCGGCGACTCGATCATTTCCATCCAGGTGGTCAGCCGTGCCCGCCAGGCGGGCATTCGCCTCAGCCCGCGGGATCTGTTCCAGTACCAGACCGTGCGCAGCCTGGCATTGGTCGCGGCGTTCGACAGCCGCAGCGCTGTCGATCAAGGCCCGGTCAGTGGCGAGGTGATCCTGACCCCGGCACAGCATTACTTCTTCGAACAGGCCATCGCCCAGCGTCAGCACTGGAACCAGTCGCTGCTGTTGACGCCCCGGGACGCGTTGAATCCTGAGGTGTTGGAGCAGGCCTTGGTTACCGTCATCAACCACCACGACGCCTTGCGCCTGCGCTTCATCGACGGTGCCGAAGGCTGGCAGCAGCGCCACGCGGCGCCAGTCGAGTCAGCTGGATTGTGGCAACGTCGGGCGTCTTCGACCGAAGCCTTGACCGCCCTGTGCGATGAAGCCCAACGCAGCCTCGATCTGGCAAGCGGGCCGCTGCTGCGCGCCTTGCTGGTCAGCCTCGACGATGGCAGTCAGCGCCTGTTGCTGGTGGTTCATCATTTGGCCGTGGACGGGGTGTCATGGCGGGTGTTGCTCGAAGATTTGCAACAGGCTTACCGGCAAGTGGCGCTGCCCGAGAAAACCAGCGCCTATCAAGCCTGGGCCGCACATCTGCAACAGCATGCCGGCACCTTGCCTGGGCAAATGCCGTACTGGCAGGCGCAACTGGCGGACGCCCGGGACCTGCCGTGCGACAACCCCAAGGGCAGCTTGCAGCAGCGCCACGGGCACAAGATCGAATCGAAACTGGATGAGGAACTGACCCGCCAGTTGCTGCAACAGGCCCCGGCGGCCTATCGCACCCAAGTCAATGATCTGTTGCTCACGGCGTTGGCGCGGGTCATCTGCCGCTGGAGCGGGCAGGGCTCGACGCTGATCCAGCTGGAAGGCCACGGCCGCGAAGACCTGTCCGACGACCTCGACCTGAGCCGCACCGTCGGCTGGTTCACCAGCCTGTTTCCGGTCCGCCTGCAACCCGAGGCCGGGGTGGTAAATTCGATCAAGTCGATCAAGGAGCAACTGCGCGCCATTCCCGGCAAAGGCCTGGGCTATGGACTGCTGCGCTACCTGGGCGAACCGGCGCAGCGCCAGGCCCTGCAAGACTTGCCGGCGCCACGGATCACCTTCAACTACCTGGGGCAGTTCGACCGTCAGTTCGACGACGCCGCGCTGTTCGTCCCGGCCCCGGAAAGCGGCGGGCAGGCCCAGGGCGATGATGCGCCACTGGCCAACTGGCTGACCGTGGAGGGCCAGGTCTATGGCGGGCAGCTCTCGCTGCAATGGGGCTTCAGCCGTGACATGTTTGCCGAGTCCACGGTGCAGCGACTGGCCGATGCCTACACCGAAGAACTCAAGGCACTCATCGAGCATTGCTGCGCGACAGCGCCAGGCCAGGTTACGCCGTCGGACTTCCCACTGGCGCGCATCACCCAGGCACAACTCGATGCCTTGCCTGTTGCGGCGCCGGCCATCGAGGACGTTTACCCGCTGACGCCGATGCAACAGGGCATGCTGTTCCACACCCTGTACGAACCCCAGGCCGAGGCCTACATCAATCAATTGCGCCTGGACATCCAGGGGCTGGAGTTGGCGGCATTCGGCCGGGCCTGGCAGGCCGCGATCAACCGACACGACATCCTGCGCAGCAGCTTTCACTGGCTGGGGCTTGAGTGCGCGCATCAGGTGATTCATCGCCAG
Organism: Pseudomonas sp. GW823-FHT06E10; assembly: GCF_058794995.1. Classification (NCBI taxonomy): domain Bacteria; kingdom Pseudomonadati; phylum Pseudomonadota; class Gammaproteobacteria; order Pseudomonadales; family Pseudomonadaceae; genus Pseudomonas; species Pseudomonas sp. GW823-FHT06E10. Next base: position 60,762 of record NZ_JBXAHJ010000018.1, read on the forward strand.
ATCGACCTGCAACTGCAAGTGATCGAAGCAGCCGACATCGACCTCGATGCACTGGCCGCCGAGGAGCGCAGCCGTGGCTTCGAACTCGGCACCGCGCCATTGTTCCGCCTGCTGCTGGTGCGTCGGGGCAGTGAAGGCTGGCACCTGATCCATACCAGCCATCACATCCTCATGGACGGCTGGAGCAACGCCCAGTTGCTCGGCGAAGTGATCCAGCACTATGCCGGCCAGACGTTGGCCAGGCCGTTGGGGCAATACCGCGACTATCTGGGCTGGATTCAACAGCAGCCGCTGCTGGCCGCCGAACAGTTCTGGAGACAGGCGCTGGCGCCGCTGGAAACGCCGACGCTGCTGGCGCAAGCCTTGCCGACGCCTGCCAATGGGTACGGCATGGGTGAACATCAATTGACCCTTGAAAGCGCCGCGCTACAGCGCCTGAGCGATTTTGCCCGCCAGCAGAAAATCACCCTCAACACCTTGCTGCAAGGCGCTTGGGGCCTGCTGTTGCAACGCTACACGGGCCAGTCCTGTGTGGCGTTTGGCGCAACGATTGCCGGGCGCTCCGCGCCGCTGCCGGGCATAGAGCAGCAGTTGGGGCTGTTCATCAACACCTTGCCGATCATCGCCGCTCCGCAAGCGGGGCAGTCGGTGGCCCAGTGGCTCAACGACCTGCAAGCCCAGAACCTGAGCCTGCGCGAGTTCGAACACGTGCCGCTGTACGACATTCAGGGCTGGGCCGGGCAACAGGGGGCGCTGTTCGACAGCCTGCTGGTGTTCGAGAACTTCCCGGTGGCCGAAGCCCTCAAGCAAGGGGCGCCGGCGGGCCTGACCTTCGGTGCGCTGCACAATCACGAAATCACCAGTTACCCGCTGACCCTGGGCATCGAAGTCGGCGCCAGCCTGCGCCTGGATTTCAGTTTCGACCGAACCCGGTTCAGTGCCGCGCAGATCAGCCAGTTGGGCGCCAGCCTGTTGCAGGTGCTGGAGCAGTTCGTCGCACAGCCACAACAGGCATTGGGCGCGGTCAGCTTGCTGGATGCACAGGCGCAAGCAATGGTGCTGGCGTGTTCCCGTCCGCCGGCGCCGCCAATCGATAGCCCGTTGTTGGCTCATCAGCGGTTTGAGCAACAAGCGGCACGCACCCCCGATGCGCTGGCGGTGATGGTCGGTGACGAGCGCCTGACCTACGCCCAGCTCAATGCGCAAGCCAACCAGCTCGCCCATCGCCTGCGTGCCCAGGGCGTGGCGCCGGGGCAGCGGGTGGGCCTGGCGGTGCGACGCAATGCGCAGATGATCGTCAGCCTGATGGCGATCCTCAAGTCCGGCGCCGGTTATGTGCCGCTGGACCCGGATTACCCGGCCGAGCGCCTGGCCTACATGATCGAAGACAGCGGCATGGACCTGCTGCTGGCGCAACCGGGCCTGCTGGCCGATGTAGCGCTGCCGCAAGGTTTGCCGCGCCTGGCGCTGGAGCCGGGCGCAGACACCGGGTATTCCACCGACAACCTGATCAACCTCGCCAGCGCCGAAGACCTGGCCTATCTGATCTACACCTCCGGCTCCACCGGACGCCCGAAAGGTGTGTGCCTGGCCCATGCCGCACTGCGCGAGTTTTGCGTGATCGCGGCGCACTATTCACAACTCACCCCGCAAGACCGCGTGCTGCAATTCGCAACGTTCAGCTTCGACGGCTTTGTCGAGCAGTGCTACCCGCCATTGTGCGTGGGCGCGGCGCTGGTGATGCGCGGCGATGAACTGTGGGACACCGACACCCTCTATCGCCAGATCATCGAGCATGGCGTGACCCTGGCGGATTTGCCGGCGGCGTACTGGTTCCTGCTGTCTCAGGAGTGGTCCGCGCACCCGCAGCGGGACAAGGGGCGTTTGCGTCAGGTCCACGTCGGCGGCGAAGCCATGTCGCTGGAAGGTTTGAAGCTGTGGCACGCCGCCGGCCTGGGCGATGTGCGCCTGCTCAACACCTACGGGCCAACCGAAGCCACGGTGGTGTCCAGTACTCACGAATGCACACTGGCCGATACCCGCAATCACATTGGCGTGCCCATCGGCAAAGCCCTGCCGGGGCGTGCGCTGTATGTGCTGGACAGCGAAGGCCACCTGCTGCCGACCGGTTGCGTCGGCGAATTGTGCATCGGCGGCGACGCCGGCCTTGCCCAGTGTTATCACCAGCGACCGGGCTTGAGCGCCGAACGCTTCATCGCCGATCCGTTTTCCAGCACGCAGGGCGCGCGGCTGTACCGCAGCGGCGACCTGGCGCGCTATCGCGAGGACGGTGCGCTGGAGTACCTGGGACGCATCGATCATCAAGTGAAAATCCGTGGTTTCCGGGTTGAGTTGGGTGAGCTGGAAGCGCATCTGCAAGGCTTGCCGATGATCAGCGAAGCCGCAGTGCTGGTGCATGAAGGCGTTGGTGGCAAGCAATTGATCGGCTACGTAGTGCTGGCCAGTGATGAATGGCTGAACTCGGATCCCCGTCAACTCACCGACACCGTGCGCCGCGCCCTGGGCGAGCGCCTGCCGGACTACATGCTGCCGGCGCAACTGGTGTTGCTGGCCGCGTTGCCGCTCAACCGCAACGGCAAACTCGACCGCGCCGCGTTGCCGGCCCCGCAGGTCTGGGAGGCCGACGTTGGCAGCGCCCCGCAAGGCGCACTGGAAATCGAACTGGCGCAGATCTGGCGGCAGGTGTTGCAGGTCAATCGCGTCGATCGGGAAAACAGCTTCTTCGAATTGGGCGGGCACTCGTTGCTGGCGACGCAAATCATCTCGCAGATCCGCCAGCGCCTGGGCCTTTCGGTGAGTTTGCGCAGCCTGTTCGAACACCCGCGCCTCGAGGATTTCGCCGCTCAGGTGCAGGCGCTGCAACACAGCTGTGAGCGCCCGGCGCTGGTGGCGGATACCTCCGGCGAACGCCAGCCGTTGTCCTTTGCCCAGCAGCGCTTGTGGTTCCTGTGGAACCTCGAACCGGACAGTTCGATGTACAACATGCCGGGTGCCTTGCGCCTGCGCGGCGAACTGAACCTCGACGCCCTGCGCCGAACCTTCGAAACCCTGGTGCAGCGTCATGCCGTGTTGCGCACCACCTTTTACGAACAAGACGGCCAGGCCTGGCAGCGGGTGCACAGGCAATTGCCGTTGAGCTTCGAGGCCAGCGACCTGCGGCATCGACCGGCGCCGGACGTCGAAGCGCAGCAACTGGCCCGCGAGGAGGTCGCCCGGCCATTCGACCTGCGCCACGGTCCGTTGCTGCGGGTGCGGGTGCTGCGGGTCGCGGATGACGAACATGTGCTGTTGCTGACGGTGCACCACATCGTCGCCGATGACTGGTCGTTCCGCGTCCTGATCAATGAATTCGTCACGCTCTATCCAACCCTCAACCGTGGCCAGACCCCGCAACTGCCGGCGCACAGCGTGCAGTACGCCGACTTCGCCAAATGGCAGCGCCAGTGGCTGGAGCAGGGCGGCGAGTTGCAGCGCCAACTCGACTACTGGCAGCAGCGCCTTGCCGAGTCACAAGCGGTGCTCGAGTTGCCCGCCGATGGCGACCGGCGCACGGCGCAAGAGGGTGCCAGTGCTCATTTCACCTTCAGCGCCGAACTCAGCCAGCAGTTGCGCGACTTTGCCCAACAGCGCGATCTGTCGCTGTTCATGCTGCTGCTGGCCGGTTTCACCCTCGTCCTGCGCCAGCGTACCGAGGTCAGTCGGGTGCGTATCGGCACTGATATCGCCAACCGAAATCAAGCCGAGCTTGAAGAAATGGTCGGCTTCTTCGTTAACCAATTAGTGCTGCAAGTGGAGGTCGATGCCGAGCAGTCGGCGGCGCAGTTGCTGGAGGCCTGTCGCCGGGCGGTGCTGGAGGCTTCGGACCATCAGGACCTGCCGTTCGAGCGTCTGGTGGAAGCCCTGCGCTTGCCGCGCCGGGCCGGCCGTTCGCCGCTGTTCGACATCAAGCTGATCTACCAGGAAGGCGTCGGTCGCTTGCCGTCGATGGAGGGCCTGGAGGTCGAGGACTTCCCGTCCGGGCGCCAGGCCGCCGAGATCGGCATGGTCGCCGCGTTCTACAACGATGCCGAGCACATTCACCTGAGTTTCGAAACGCCGGTGGGCCAGTACCTGTCGAGCACGCTGGAGTGTTTGTTCGAACAGATCCGGGCAGTACTCCAGGCGCTGATACGCGCTGACGGAGTGCAGGTCGGTGAGTTGCTGGACCTGGCCGCCGATGTGCAACGCCGTGCCGATGCGCGCTTGAGCGAACAACGCAAGGCGTTGCTCGGCGGCGCCATGGCGATCAAGCGCCGCTCGGCGAACCGTGGCGCACCGGCAACGCAATCCGCGGCGGACTGATTCAGTCGGCGGCGCCTTTGAGCGCCGCCGTCAACATTTTCTGGAGGGGTTTATGACCGTTTCAACGACCAAGTCCATTCCCAAGATGGGTCGTGGTGCCCGCAAGAGCCTGTCCACCGATCCGACGCGGCTGGTGAGTTTTGCGCCGATGTTCGAAGGCCTCAGCATGCCGCTGGTGTGCCGTCCGGCCGTGTCCGGCGTGAGCCTGGTGGAATGGGCGACCCAGAATCGCGCGCTGATCGAAAGCAAGCTGCTGGAACACGCGGTGATTCTGTTCCGTGGCTTCCAGGTGGCTGATATCGGCGAGTTCAACCGCTGCGTCGACGGGATTTCCGGCGGTGCCCTGGAGTACCTGTTCCGCGCCTCGCCACGGACCCAGATCAGCGGCCAGTTCAAGATCTACAGCTCCACCGATTACCCGGCGCCGGAGAAAATCTTCCCGCACAACGAACACTCGTATTCACCGGTATTCCCGCGTCACCTGTATTTCTACTGCGACACGCCGTCGGCCACCGGCGGCGAAACGCCGTTCGGCGATACCCGCCGGATCCTCGCGCGGATCGACCCGGCGGTGCGCGAAGAGTTTGCCCGTAAATGCATCATGTACGTGCGCAACTACGGCGACGGCATGGGCCTGCCATGGCAGACCGTGTTCCAGAGCGAGGATCGCGCCGAGGTTGAAGCCTACTGCGCCAAAATCGGCATCCAGGCCGAATGGAAGCCGGGCAACCGCCTGCGCACCCGGCAGAACGGCCCGGCCATCGTGCGCCATCCACTGACCGGCGAGCGCATCTGGTTCAACCACGGCACCTTCTTCAACGCACTGACCCTGCCGGACAGCATCCGCGACAACCTGCTGCGTGAGTTCGGCCCGCAAGATTTGCCGCAAAACACCTTCTTCGGCGACGGCTCGCCGATTCCCGAGGACGTGATTCGTCACCTGCAAGGCATCTACCGCGAGGTGATGGTCGAGTTCGCCTGGGAGAAGGGCGACGTGGTCCTGCTCGACAACATCCTCAGCGTGCATGCGCGCAACGAATTCACCGGCTACAGAAAAATCCTCACGGCCATGGCCATCGCGCAGAAAAGCGCCGACCTGGAACAGGAATAAGGACACCCGACATGAACACCACCGCCCTCGAACCTACGGTAGACGTATTCCAGACTTCGGCCCAGCAGGCCTTTTATTTGCGTGCCCAGGAGCTGGGCGCACGACCGCTGTTCGCCACGCTGACGTTGCCGGTCGCCCGGCCAGTGGACGCCCGGGCGTTGCGCAGGGCACTGGAAACACTCAGTCAGCGCCATGAAATCCTGCGCACGCTGTACCGTCGTCTGTCGGGCATGAAGTGGCCGGTGCAGAGCCTGTGCGATGGGTTGCCGCTCACCCTTCCGGGTAACCAGCCTTCAGTGGCCGGTGCCTTGAGCCGCAGCCGTGAAGTCATGGTTGAAGATTCGAATCAGACGCTGGTGGTGGCGCAGGTTGAAGACGAGGCAGGGCAGCCTTTCATCACCCTGCTGGCCCCGGCATGCAGCATCGACGAGGCATCGCTGCGGGTGCTGGCGAGTGAACTTGGCAGCCTGTTGCGTGGTGAAACCCTGGTCGACGACGAGGACGCGCTGCAATACCTGGACTACAGCGCATGGCAGGAAGAACTGCGCGAAGAGGACATCGGCCACCAGGGCGCGGCGTTCTGGCGCAACCTGCAATCGCAGTTCGTCGTGGCTCATCGCGTGCCGTTCGAAAAAGCCGTCGAAGTCACTCTGGTTCGTCGTCAGGCAACATTGATTGACGCCCCATGGCTTGCTGGCGTGCAACGGGTCGCTGCCGAAACGGGCGTTGAGGCAGAGCAATTGGCGCTTTTGCTGTGGACTGCATTCGTTGCACACATCGGCCACCAGGAAAAGCTGCTGATGGGCTGGCAGGTGGAGGGGCGCAACGAGCAAACCATCGCCACCCTCGGACGTTTCGCCCGGCGTTTGCCGGTGGCCTTCGATCACCGCAGCCAGCAGACACTGGCACAAGCGTTGGTGGCGTTTGCCGCCAGCGTCGAACAGTCGCTGTCGTGGCTCGATTGCCTCAATGAATTCGAACTGAGCGCCGAAGGTACCGCGCCGCTGCGTTACGGCTTCGTCTATCAGGCCACCATTGAAAGCGCTATCGAGGTGGACGACGGCAACCCCGAAGTCCTTCGCCTGCGTGTGCAGGGCGATCAGTTGCAGTTGTCGTGTCTTGACGGTGCGCTGCCCGAACCGATGCTGGTTGAATGGCTGGAGCAGTTTGTCGAGTTCAGTCACCAATTGCTGAGTTCGTCCGAAATGACCCTGGCTCAGGCGACTCTGGTCAATGACGCACAACTGACCCGATTGGTCGAAGGCTTCAACCCGAACGCCACCGAGCAGGCATTGCCGTTCCGCTTCCTGCAAGAACTGTTCAGCGAACAGGCGCACCTGCATCCGCAACGCATCGCCCTGAGCGTCAACGGTCAGCGCCTGAGCTATGCCGAACTGGATGCGCGCTCCAATCAGGTGGCCAATGCCTTGCGCGGCCGAGGCGTGACACCGGATGAAATTGTTGCGGTCTACGGCCGGCGCTCCCTGGAAATGGTCATCGCCCTGTTGGGCACGCTCAAGGCTGGCGCTGCGTACTTGCCGCTGGACCCGAACTACCCGATCGAGCGTCTGGCGTTCATGCTCGCCGATACCGGCGCGCGCCATGTGCTGGCCTGCCAAACGCTGCCGGATGCATTACCTGGTGAGCGGACAATTTCCCTGATGCCGGGGGCCGAAGTCTGGTCCGCCGCGCAAACCCGGCCTGAGCCACAAGGCGACAGCGCCAATCTGGCCTACGTCATCTACACCTCCGGTTCCACCGGAAAACCCAAGGGCGTGATGATCAGCCATGCCAACGCCGTGGCCTCGACCCTGGCGCGCAATGCCTTTTATCGCCAGCCGCTGCGCGGGTTCCTGATGCTCTCGTCGTTCTCCTTCGACAGCTCGGTGGCCGGGGTTTTCTGGGCGTTGGGGCAGGGTGCGACCCTGTGCCTGCCGGACGAAGACAGCTACAAGGATCCGGCGCAACTGGCGGCGCTGATCCAGCGCGAAGAGATTTCCCACTACCTGACCTTGCCGTCGTACCACGCACAGATTCTCGAACACCTCGACCGCCAGGCGCTGGCCTGTGTGATCGTCGCTGGCGAAGCCTGCAGCAACGCACTGGTACAGCGACATCGCGAGGCATTGCCGGGGGTGGCGCTGGTCAACGAATACGGCCCGACCGAGGGCACCGTGTGGTGTTCGGCCTGGGAGTTGCCCCTCAGCGATGATGACGACAGCATCCCCATCGGCCAGCCGATTGCCGGCATGCGCATCCATGTGCTCGGCCCGGACCTGCAACCGGTGGCCGTGGGCGTCGAAGGCGAGTTGTATGTCGGCGGGGCCGGCATTGCCCGAGGTTATCTGCAACGGGCCGCGCTGACGGCCGAGCGTTTTGTCCCCGACCTGTTCGCAAAGGCGGCGGGCCAGCGCCTGTACCGCACCGGCGACCTGGCGCGCTATCGCGCCGATGGCGTGCTGGAGTATCTGGGCCGGGTCGATCACCAGGTGAAAATCCGTGGCTTCCGCATTGAGCTGGGCGAAATCGAGTCGGCCATGCGCAACGCGCCGGGCATCGAGGACGCCGCCGTGATTGCCCGGGAAACCCCGACCGGCCCGCAACTGCTGGGCTTCGTGGTGTCCCCGGCCGACACCGCCGACATCCGCCTCAACGAATTGCGCAGCCACCTGGCCGAGGCGTTGCCCGAGCACATGCAACCGGCGCGCTTGCAGGTGCTGGAGCGCTTCCCGTTGATGCCCAACGGCAAACTCAATCGCCAGGCCTTGCTCGATCTCGATGTGCGCCGCAGCGTTTTCGTCGCGCCACGCAACGACCTGGAAAAAACCCTGGCGACGATCTGGGCCGAAGCGCTGCACGTCGAACGCGTCGGCGTGCATGACAACTTTTTCGAACTCGGCGGGCACTCGCTGCTGGCCACGCGCATTCGTGCGCGGATTCAGGAAGAACTGAACCTGGCGATCCCGCTCAAGCTGTTTTTCGACGGTGACACCCTGGAACGCCTGGCGGCGCAGATCGAGCAGTTCCGTCAGCACAGTGAACATAAAGAAAACGATGTAGACGCCCTTGAAGCGTTGTTCGACGAAGTGGATGAGGAACACGCGCGATGAGTGCTGCACCGGACAGAATGATGACCCTGGCCCAGCGTTTCTGCGGCTTGAGCGCGGACGCCCGGCGCGCGTTGCAACAGAAGATGCATGCCCAGGGGCTGACCCTGGAACTGCTGCCGATCCCGCCACGGGACCGCGCCGTCGACACGCTGCCGGCGTCCTACGCGCAGCAGCGCTTGTGGTTCCTCTGGCAGATGCAGCCCCAGGCCACTGCCTACAACCTGACCGGTGCCTTCCGCCTGAGCGGCGAACTCAACCCTGAGGCGCTGGCGCAGACCCTGAGCGCGCTGGTGCAGCGTCACGAAGTGCTGCGCACCACCTTCGTTTTCGACGACCGGCAAGTGCTGCAAAAGATTCACCCACGGATGGATGCGCCGCTGCTCGAAGTCAGCGCTGGCGACGAGGCCGAACTGCAGCGGCAGATCGCCCTGAACGCCGAGCAGCCGTTCGACCTGCACAGCGGTCCGTTGATGCGCTGCCGCTTGATCCGCCTCGATGCGCAGCAACATGTGCTGGTGCTGACCTTCCACCACATTGTCACCGACGGCGGTTCGCTGCCGATCCTGTTGCAGGAGTTCACCCGGCTCTATGCACAACTGAGCGCCGGGCAGGCCCCGCAGCTACCGGAGCCGGGCATCCAATATGCCGACTTCGCCCGCTGGCAGCGGCTGTGGCTGGAGGCCGGCGAGGCCGATCGCCAGCTCGATTACTGGCGCGTGCAGTTGGGCCGCGAGCACCCGCCACTGAACCTGCCGACTGACCGTCGTCGCCCGGCGATTCCGAGCCAGCAGGGTGCGAGCGTCGAGCTGAACATCTCCACGGCGTTGACTGCTCAACTGCGTGATCTTGCCCGCCGCGAAGGCTGCACCCTGTTCATGGTGCTGATGGCAGCGTTGCAGACACTGTTGCATCGCTACAGCGGCGAGCAGGACATTCGTGTCGGCGTGCCGATTGCCAACCGCACCCGCCAGGACGTGGAAAACCTGCTGGGCTTTTTCGTCAACACCCAGGTGTTGCGCAGCCAGCCCCGGGCCGACCGGCCATTTGTGCAGTTGCTGGCCGAGATCAAGGCCGCGGCACTCGGCGCACAGGCCCATCAGGATTTGCCCTTCGAGCAACTGGTCGATGGCCTGGGCGTGGAGCGCAGCCTGAGCCACACGCCGCTGTTCCAGGTGATGTTCAACCACCAGCGCGACAGTGGCGGCCCGCAACGCTGGGACCTGCCGGGGCTGAGCGTCGAACCGCTGATCTGGGATGAGAAAACCACCAAGTTCGACCTGATGCTCGACACGGTCGAGGGCGACGAGGGCATCCACGCGTCGTTCGTCTACGCCACCGAGCTGTTCGACGCCTCGACCATCGAGCGTCTCGGCCGGCACTGGCTGAACCTGTTGCAGGCGATTTGCACTGACAGCACGGTTGCCTTGGCGGACCTGTCCATGCTCGACGCCTCCGAGCAGCATGCCACCTTGCTCGACTGGAATCGCAGCGCGGTGTTGAACGGCGATCAGGCGAACCTGTTGTGCGCCCATCAACTGATCGAAGCCCAGGCCGCCGCGCACCCGCACAACATCGCCGTGACCTGCGACGGCGTCACCCTCACTTACGCCGAACTGAACCGACGCGCCAACCACATCGCCCATCGCCTGCGCGAGCGCGGCGTCGGCCCCGATGTGTTGGTGGGCATCGCCCTGGAGCGTTCGCTGGAGATGATCGTCAGCCTGCTGGCGATCCTCAAGGCCGGTGGCGCCTATGTGCCGCTGGACCCGCAATACCCGCAGGACCGCCTGGCCTACATGCTCGCCGACAGCGGCACGCGCCTGTTGCTGACCGATTCCGCGCTGCTGCCGCAGCTGCCGTTGAACGAAGGCATTGAAGTGATCTGCCTCGATCACGCCAGCGACTGGCTGCTTGAGGCCAGTGCCGACAACCTGCCGAACCTGACCGCTCCAGCGAACCTGGCCTACGTCATCTACACCTCCGGTTCCACCGGCAAACCCAAAGGCACGCTGCTGCCCCACAGCAACCTGACGCGGCTGTTCAGCGCCACCGAGCACTGGTTCGGTTTCAATGCGCAAGATGTGTGGAGCCTGTTCCACTCCTATGCCTTCGACTTTTCCGTGTGGGAAATATTTGGCGCGTTGTTCTACGGCGGCAAGCTGGTGGTGGTGCCCCACGCGGTCAGCCGCTCCCCGGAAGACTTCGCCCGCTTGCTCAGTGATGAGGGAGTCACGGTACTCAACCAGACCCCTTCGGCCTTTCGCCAGTTGATGCCGTTCGCCTGCGCCAATGCGCCAGACATGTCCCTGCGGTATGTGGTGTTCGGTGGCGAGGCGCTGGACGTGGCCAGCCTGCGTCCGTGGTATGACGCCTTCGACGACCGGCAGTCGTTGCTGATCAATATGTACGGCATCACCGAAACCACCGTGCATGTGACCTACCGGCCGCTGTCCCGCGCCGACCTCGATGGTGCCAATAGCTCGCCGCTGGGGGAGCCGATCGGCGATCTGCGCTGGTACGTGCTCGACCCGCGCCTGAACCCGGTCGCCAAGGGCTGCGTCGGTGAGTTGTACGTCGGCGGTGCCGGCCTTGCCCGCGGCTATCACCAACGTGCAGACCTGACCGCCACACGGTTTGTGCCGGACCTGTTCGCCGCCGAGTCGGGCGCGCGCCTGTATCGCACCGGCGATCTGGCGCGTTATTGCGCCGATGGCAGCATCGAGTACGCCGGGCGTATCGACCATCAGGTGAAGATCCGTGGTTTCCGCATCGAACTGGGGGAAATCCAGGATCGTCTGCAAAGCCATCCGGCCATCGAGCAGGCGCTGGTCCTGGCACCGCAGGTCAATGGCAACCCGCAATTGGTCGCGTGGTTCACCTCGACCGGCGACGACAGCGATTTGCGCCACTCCCTGCGTGAACATTTGCAGGCCGGTTTGCCGGACTACATGGTGCCGGCGCATCTGATCAAACTCGACCAATGGCCGCTGACCGGCAACGGCAAACTGGATCGCGCGGCATTGCCCAAGCCCGACGCAACGCTGGCGCAGCAGGCATACACGGCGCCGATGGATGAGCTGCAAACCGAGTTGGCTGCGATCTGGCAAGACGTGCTCAAGCTTGAGCGCGTGGGCATCGACGACAACTTCTTCGAACTGGGCGGCGACTCGATCATCTCGATCCAGGTGGTCAGCCGCGCGCGTCAGGCCGGGATTCGCATCACCCCGCGGGACCTGTTCCAGCACCAGACCGTGCAGAGCCTGGCGAAGGTCGCGGTACGCAGCGCCGGGTTGGTCATCGACCAGGGGCCGGTGCGTGGCGAGGTGCTGCTGACGCCGATCCAGCACTGGTTCTTCGAGCAAGACATCGAGGCCCGTCACCACTGGAACCAGTCGCTGCTGCTGGAACTGCGCGAGCCGCTGGACAGCGACAGCCTGCAACAGGCCTTGGCCGCGCTGGTAGAACATCACGACGCGTTGCGTCTGCGGTTGCGTCAGGTCGACGGCGTCTGGCAACAGGCCCAGGCCGAGCAGTGGAACAGCGCCGAGGTGCTGTGGCAGCGCCAGGCCGCCAATGCCGATGAACTGCTTGAACTGTGCAACGCCGCGCAAGCCAGCCTGAATCTGCAGGACGGCCCGCTGTTGCGCGCCTTGCTGGTGGACATGGGCGCGGCGGGCCAGCGCCTGCTGCTGGTGGTGCATCACCTGGCGGTGGACGGCGTGTCCTGGCGATTGCTGCTGGAAGATTTGAAAACCGCGTATCAACAAGCGCAGCAAGCTCAACCCCTGCGTCTGCCAGCGAAAACCAGCGCCTATCAGGCCTGGGCCGCTCGCCTGCAAACTCATGCGCAAAGTGCTGCATTGGCCAGCCAAACCAGTTACTGGCAAGACCAGTACCGCGACGTACAGGTGCAACTGCCCGCCGACAACCCCCAAGGCAGCCTGGCCAGCCAGCATGCCGTGAGCGTGGAAACGTTGCTCGACAGCACATTGACCCGCCAACTGCTGCAGGACGCCCCGGCGGCTTACCGCACCCAGGTCAACGACCTGTTGCTGACCGCGCTGGCGCGGGTACTGGGCAACTGGACAGGTCAAACTTCGACGCTGGTGAAACTGGAAGGCCATGGCCGCGAAGACCTGTTCGACGACATCGACCTGACCCGCACCCTGGGCTGGTTCACCTCGATCTTCCCGGTGAAACTCACCCCGGCCACTGATCTGGCCGGCAGCATCAAAGCAGTCAAGGAACAGTTGCGCGCCGTGCCCGACAAAGGTATCGGCTTCGGCATCCTGCGCTATCTGGCGGACGCCGGTCTTGAGGATCTGCCGTCACCGCAGGTCACCTTCAACTACATGGGCCAGTTCGATGCCAGCTTCGACGAGCAGGCGCCGTGGCGCCCGGCCCGGGAAAGCGGTGGCGCCGAACAGGGCGCATCGGCCGAACTGGACCGGGGCCTGAGCATCAACGGTCAGGTGTATGCCGGGCAACTGCGCCTGAGCTGGACCTTCAGCGGTGACGTGATCAACCCGCAGACCGTGCAGCGTCTGGCCGATGCCTACGCCCTGGAGCTGCAACGGCTGATCGAACATTGCCTGAGCGGTGCCGGCGGGTTGACCCCGAGCGACGTGCCACTGGTGCGCGTCGATCAGGCGCAGCTGGATGCCTTGCCGCTGGCGGCCAGCCAGATCGAAGACATCCTGCCGCTGTCGCCGATGCAGCAAGGCATGTTGTTTCACAGCCTGTTCGCCCCGGATGCCGGGGCCTACGTCCCGCAGATGCGCGTGGATGTGCAGGGGCTCGACGTCGAGGCGTTCCGCGATGCCTGGCAGCAGACGCTGCAGCGCCATGAAGTGCTGCGCGCGGCGTTCTTCAGCGAAAGCAACGGCTCGCGGCCGTTGCAAGTGATCCTGGCCGACGCCACGCTGCCGCTTACCGTGCTCGACTGGCGCGATCAACCCAAGGTTACCGGAGCGCTGGATCGCCTGGCCGAGGACGACCGTCTGCGCGGTTTCGATCTGACACTGGCGCCGTTGCTGCGCCTGACCCTGGTGCAGACCGCCGATGACCGCCATCACCTGATCTTCACCAACCACCACATCCTGCTCGACGGCTGGAGCACTTCGCAGTTGTTCGGCGAAGTGCTGCAGCGGTATAGCGGAATCATGCCGGCGCCGAGTGTTGGCGGTTATCGCGATTACATGACTTGGCTGGGCACCCGCGATCGCGCCGCATGCGAAGCGTTCTGGCTGGAGCAATTGCAGTCGTTCACCGAACCGACCCGACTGGCCGGCGCCTTGCCGGGGCCGGTTGCCGGGCAGGGCGATGCTCATCGCACCCTGCACCTGAGCCTGGACCGCACAGCCACCGAGCGCCTGAGCGGGTTCGCCCGTCAGGCCCGCGTCACGCCCAACACGGTGCTGCAAGCGGCGTGGCTGTTGCTGTTGCAGCGCTACACCGGGCAGCAAACAGTGGCGTTCGGCGCCACGGTGTCGGGGCGTCCAAGCGAATTGCAAGGCATCGAGCAGCAGATCGGTCTGTTCATCAACACCTTGCCGGTGATCGCCACACCGCACCCCGAGCGCACGGTCAGCCAATGGATCGATGAAGTCCAGGCGCTCAACCTCAAGTTGCGTGAAGTCGAATACACACCGCTGGCGGATGTACAGCGTTGGGCCGGTCACTCTGGCGAGGCGCTGTTCGACACGCTGCTGGTGTTCGAAAACTATCCGGTGGCCCAGGCGCTGGAGGAGGGCAATTCCAGCGCGCTGAAGTTCTCCGGCATCAGCAACCACGACCAGACCAGCTTCCCCTTGGCCATCGCCGCCGAGCTGGGTGAATGCCTGGATTTGCGTTTCAACTACGACACGGCGCTGTTCAGCGCAGAAGCCATTGAAGGCTTGAGCACACGTCTGCTGGCATTGCTCGATGCCATGGTCAGTGCGCCGCAACTGCCATTGGGGCGCTTGAACCTGCTCGATGCCGCGCAAACGGCGCAGCAGATCGAGGGTTTCAACCGCACCGCGCAGGCCTGGCCGGATGTGCGTCCGGTTTACCAGTGCTTCGAAGCCCAGGTGCTGCAAACCCCGGAGGCCCCGGCCCTGGTGTTTGCCGGCCAGACCCTCAGCTATCGCGAACTCAACCAACAGGCCAACCGGCTGGCGCACTACCTGCGTAGCCAGGGTGTCGGCGCCGAAGTGCTGGTGGGCATTGCCGCCGAGCGTTCGCTGGAACTGGTGATCGGCCTGCTGGCGATCATGAAGGCCGGTGGCGCCTACGTGCCGCTGGACCCGGACTACCCGCGCGAACGCCTGGAGCACATGTTCGACGACAGCGGCGTACACCTGCTGCTGACCCAGCGTCATTTGCTTGAGCAGTTGCCGATTCCGCCCGCCACCACGGCGATTTGTCTCGATGACATGGCCGGTTTGCTGGACGGCCTGAGCAACGAAAACCTGCCCTGTGTGGTCGAGCTGCAATCGCTGGCCTACATGATCTACACCTCCGGCTCCACCGGCAAACCCAAGGGCGCGGCCAACCACCATGAGGCCTTGTACAACCGCTTGGCGTGGATGCAGGGCGCGTACCCACTGGACGGGCGCGACACCGTATTGCAGAAAACCCCGTTCAGTTTCGACGTGTCGGTCTGGGAGTTTTTCTGGCCATTGATGACCGGCGCACGCCTGGCCGTGGCCGAGCCGGGTGCCCATCGCGATCCGGCGCAACTGGTCAGCCTGATCGAGCAGTACCAGGTCAGCACCCTGCATTTCGTGCCGTCGATGCTGCAGGCGTTCGTGCAGGGCGAAGGCTTCGAGCGTTGCGCCAGCCTGCGGCAGGTCATGTGCAGCGGCGAAGCCCTGTCGGCGGACTTGCAGCACAGCCTGTTCCGCGTGCTGCCCAACGTTGGCCTGTACAACCTGTACGGCCCGACCGAAGCGGCCATCGACGTGACCCATTGGACCTGTGTCGACGATGGCGGCATCAGCGTGCCGATCGGTCAGCCGATTACCAACCTGGTGACCTACATCCTCGACGACAGCCTGCAACCGCAAGTGCCAGGTTGTGTGGGTGAGCTGTATCTGGGCGGCATTGGCCTGGCTCGTGGTTATCACAACCGTCCGGAGCTGACCGCTGAACGCTTCGTTGCCAGCCCGTTCGGTGAGCAGGGCGAGCGCCTGTACCGCACCGGCGACCTGGCGCGTTACCGCGCGGACGGCGTGATCGAATACGTCGGGCGCATCGACCATCAAGTGAAGATCCGCGGCTTGCGCATCGAGTTGGGGGAAATCGAAGCCTGCCTGCTGGAGCGTCCATCGGTGCGCGAGGCCGTGGTGATCGCCCTCGACGTTGGCAAGTCCAAGCAATTGGTGGCTTACGTCACAGGTCCTGTTGCCGTTGATCCACTCAAGCAACACCTGCGCAACGTGCTGCCCGAGCACATGCAGCCGAGCCACGTGCTGCTGCTCGATCAGTTGCCGGTGACGCCCAATGGCAAGCTCGACCGCCGCGCATTGCCGCAACCGGACCTGCAAGTGCGCGAATACGTTGCGCCGCGCAGTGCCGTGGAAGCGACGCTGCAAGCCGTGTGGCAGGCGTTGTTCGAAGTGCCGCAGATTGGCATGCACGACAACTTCTTCGAACTGGGCGGCGATTCAATCGTCTCGATCCAGGCTGTCAGTCGCGCACGCAAGGCCGGGTTGAGCATTTCACCCAAGGACGTGTTCAGCCATCCGACCCTGGCCGGGCTGGCGACGGTGGTCCAACCGGTCGTGGCGGATGAAGCCGTGCCGGCGCTGGTTGCACCGACAGCGAAAATCGAGCTGAGTGACGCGCAGTATCAAGCGCTGGAATTGACGGCGGACGAAGTCGAGGACGTCTATCCGCTGTCGCCGATGCAGCAAGGCATGCTGTTCCACTCGGTGCAGGACGGCGACTCGGGGCTGTACGTCAATCAGATCGAAGTGGGTGTGCGTGGCGTCGACGGTCCGCGTTTCCGCGCAGCCTGGGCGGATGCTGCCCAACGTCACGGGATTCTGCGCACCGCATTCCTCTGGGAAGGCGACAAGGAACCGCTGCAAGTGGTGCTGCGTGACGCGCCGTCACTGCTCACTGAATTGGACTGGCGCGGGCTCGATGATCAGCCTGAGCGCGTCCGCCAACTGGCCCTCGAGGAGCGCGAACGCGGCTTCTCGTTGAACCGCGCACCGCTGTTGCGCCTGTTGCTGGTGCGCCTGGAAGACGACCGCTATCGCCTGATCTGGACCTACCACCACATCCTCATGGATGGCTGGAGCGTGTCGCGCCTGATCGGTGAAGTGCTGCGCCATTACAGCGGCGAGGAGCACGAGCCGGTGGCCGCCTATCGCGACTACATCGACTGGCTCGGCCAGCAAGTCGCCGAGGCCAGCGAAGCGTTCTGGAAAGGCAAACTCAGTAACCTCGAAGGCGCCACGCACCTGGCCCGCGCACTGCCGGTCAAGGCGCCGCAAGCCGGTTATCACGCGATCTATACGCACCTGAGCGCCGGGCAGACCGCGGGTTTGCAGGCCTTTGCCCAGCAACAGCAAGTGACCCTCAACACCCTGGTGCAAGCCGCGTGGTTGCTGCTGTTGCAGCGCTACACCGGCCAGCGCACGGTGACCTTCGGCGCCACGGTGTCCGGGCGCCCGGAAACACTCAACGGCTCGGAGAACATGCTCGGGTTGTTCATCAACACCTTGCCGGTGGTCAACACGGTGCCGACCGAAGCCAGCGTCGGCGACTGGCTGCGGGAGATCCAGGCCTGCAACCTCGACATCCGCGACTTCCAGCAAACCCCGCTCAGTGATATTCAGCGCTGGGCCGGGCAGGGCGGGCAGTCGTTGTTCGACAGCATCATCGTGTTCGAAAACCAGCCGGTGGACCGTACCCTTCGCGAGTGGAACGGCGATTCCCTGCGCTTCGAGGACGTTTCCGATTTCGGCCTGACCAGCTTCGCTATGGACCTGATGGTCAGCCTCGACGAGGGGCTGCGCATCGAGTACATGCACCAGCGCGACCAGTTCGATCTGGGCACCGTGGAAATCCTGCGCAGCCACATGGAAAGCCTGATGCAGCGCTTGTGCGACGACGCCGGGCGCGCCGTCGGTGAGCTGGGCCTGCTGACTCTGGACGAAGGCCGGGCGCTGGACGGCGAACTGCCGGTGGTGGCTGAGGGGGACGAGACGCCGGTGCACGAACTGATCCGTCAGCGTGCGCGACTGCAACCGGATCACACGGCGCTGGTGCTCAGTTATGCCGATCGCGACGCCGAGCAGTTGAGTTATGCCGAGCTGGACCGTCGCTCCGATACCCTGGCAGTGCATCTGCTGGAGCAAGGCGTGCAGGCCGAAGATGTGATCGGTGTGTTCATGGAGCGCTCGCTGGAGCTGGTGGTGTCGCTGCTGGCGGTGATGAAGTGCGGTGCGACCTACGTGCCGCTGGACCCGCAATACCCGCAGGAACGCCTGCGCTACATGATGGCCGACAGCGACATGCGCTTGTTGCTGACCCAGGAGCGTCTGTGCGATAGCGCGCAACTCAATCCGGGCACGGCGATGGTCGCAGTGGATCGCTTGAACCTCGACGTCGATGTGGCGGTGCCATCGAGTTCCGTGCACGCCGAGCAACTGGCCTACCTGATCTACACCTCGGGCTCCACCGGCAAGCCGAAAAGCGTCGCCGTCGCCCACGGGCCTTTGAGCATGCACGTGCAAGCCATTGCCGAACTGTACGAGATGGACCCGGACAATCGCGAGCTGCATTTCATGTCGTTCGCCTTCGACGGCGCCCATGAACGCTGGATCACCGCGCTGATCAGCGGCTCGACCCTGGTGATCCGCGACAACAATCTGTGGACCGCCGAACAGACCCTGGCCGTGCTGCACCGCCAGCGCATCAGCGTCGCGTGTTTCCCGCCGGCCTATCTGCTGCAACTGGCCGAACACGCCGAATTGCAGGGCGGCGATCCACCGCCGGTGCGCATCTATTGCTTCGGTGGCGACGCGGTGCCGGACGCCACGTTCGAGCGGGTCAAGCACACGCTCAAGCCGCAGTTCCTGGTCAACGGCTATGGGCCGACGGAAACCGTGGTCACGCCGCTGCTGTGGAAAATCGCCGCCGACGGCCACTGCCAGGCGATGTATGCGCCGATTGGCCGACGCGTCGGCACTCGCAGCCTGCATGTGCTGGACATGGACCTCAACCCGCTGCCGGTGGGCATGGTCGGCGAGCTGTACATCGGCGGACGGGGTGTCGCGCGTGGCTACCATCGTCACCCGTGGCAGAGCGCCGAGCGCTTCGTCGCCGATCCTTTCAGCACTGAAGGCGGGCGCCTGTACCGCACCGGCGACCTGGTGCGCCGTCGCGAGGATGGCGTGTTCGATTATGTCGGGCGTATCGACCACCAGGTCAAGGTGCGCGGCTTCCGCATCGAACTGGGTGAAATCGAAGCCCGCTTGCGCGAGCAGGCCGGGGTCAACGATGCGCTGGTGGTGGTGCGCGACAACGGCCAGGGGCCGCAGCTGGTGGGCTATGTGGTGGCGGCGCAAGATGACGGCCTCGGCCCGCGTTGCCAAGCGGCATTGCGCGAGAGCCTGCCCGACTACATGGTACCGACGCAGGTCGTGGTGCTGCCGCGCTTCCCGTTGACCCCCAACGGCAAGCTCGATCGCAAGGCCTTGCCGGACCCGGCCTTCACCGGCCGTGACTACGTGGCGCCGCGCACGCCGCTGGAATGGGCGCTGGCGGATATCTGGCAACAGGTGCTGGGCATCGAGAAGGTTGGCATTACCGACAACTTCTTCGAGTTGGGCGGCGATTCGCTGCGCACCCTCAAGGTGATCTCGAAAGTCCGTGCCCTGAACGAGCCGGGCTTCCAGCTCAAGCTGCGGGACATGATGGCCAAGCCGACGATTGCCGGGTTGTCCGGTGTCGATGAACAGCCGCTGCGACACAGTCCGCAACCGCTGTTGCTGCTTAATCAGGTGGTGAATGATCAGCCGCCGCTGTTCTGCCTGCACGCCGGTTTCGGCACGGTGTTCGACTACGAGCCGTTGGCCCGACGCCTGGATGGCGAGCGCACGGTGTACGGCGTGCAATGCCGGATGCTGCTCGACCGGCAGTGGCACGACAGCTCGCTTGCGCAGATGGCCCAGGATTACGTCGAGGCGATCCGCGCCCGGCAACCCCTGGGGCCGTACCACGTGCTGGGCTGGTCGCTGGGCGGGGCGTTGGCGTTGATGGTGAGTGACTTGTTCGAACAGCAGGGCCAGCGAGTGGCGTTTGTCGGCCTGGTGGACAGCTTTGTGCCAACCCAGGTCAATGCCGTCGCCAGCCCGGATGAGTGGCGCACGGATCTGGCCGAGTTCCTCGGTGCAACCTTGGGCATGGATGGCGAGGTGATTGCCCGGGTGTTGAGTACCGAGTCGACGGGGGACCACGAGGCAGTGGCGCGGATCATTCGTGCGGTGATCGACAGCGAAAGCGATCAGGCCAGCGGCTACGCGCTGCTCGGTGCCGATGAGCTGGCCCAGACGTTCATGGTCAGCGCGCGCTTGAAGGCGCTGTCGCGACAGGTCGAGACCTTGCCGATTCCGCAGGCCGAGCTGCATTGCTGGTGGGCCGATGGCAACCCGACGGCCGAACGCGCGACCCTGGAGCGTCAGCGACCACGGCTGCGCAAGGTGCAAGCGGTAACGGCCGGCCACTTCGATATCCTGCAGCAGGAGGAGTGCCTGGACGCCGTGGTGGCGGCGCTTGGCCGGGAGGTGGTGCCGCTGGTCTGAACCGTTCATTCGTGGTCAGGCCCACTTACCTGTGGCGAGGGGGCTTGCCCCCGTTCGGCTGCGAAGCAGTCGCAATCCCGAACAACGCGGCATGTCTGACTAATCTCAAACGCTGGTTCTGGGGCCGCTTCGCGACCCAACGGGGGCAAGCCCCCTCGCCACATGTTTTCGTTCGGCATGGGAGGGTCTTCATTGAGCCCTAATGAACATCCCGCCCGGTTCGTTTACCAGGGCAAGACTGTTTATTTTTGGAGACTACCGCCCATGGCACTGCACCCGGACATCGAAGGGTTTCTAGAGCTGGCCGAGTTCGGCCGCCTCAGCGGCAAAAGCCAACCCATGCATGAGCTGAACCCGAGCGAAGCGCGGCAGCAGTTCGAACAGACTTCGCAGTTGCTCGATGCGGCCCCGACGGGGGCGTTGACGGTGACGGAGGTCAGCATTGCTGCACGGGATGGGCATGTGCTCAATGCGCGGCTGTACGCCAAACCACAACCGGACAACGAGCCGCGCCCGGTGTTGCTGTACTTCCATGGCGGCGGCTACGTGGTGGGCAGCCTCGATTCCCACGACACCCTGTGCCGGCGACTGGCGCTGGCGGGGGAGTTTGCCGTGTTGTCGGCGGATTATCGACTGGCGCCTGAGCACCGTTTTCCCACTGCATACAACGATGCCGAAGACATCACGCGTTGGCTGGCCATCACCGGAGCCAAGGCGCTGGGGCTGGACGCCAGGCGCATTGCGCTGGCGGGGGACAGCGTCGGCGGCAGCCTGGTGGCCTCGTTGTGCATCGCCATTGCCCAGGATCCATTGGGCTGGCCGCTTGTGCCTCGTCTGCAAGTGCTGCTGTACCCGGTGATCGACGCGGTAAAAAAACGCCCGTCCCTCGAGCGATTCGCCGAAGGCTATCTGCTGGAAGCCACCACGTTGGAATGGTTCTACCAGCAATACCAACGCAGCGAAGCGGATCGCAGCGACTGGCGTTTTTCACCGCTGTACGTCGAGCGTTTGCAAAGTCTGACACCCACCGTCCTGTGGCTGGCCGAATACGACCCGTTGCTCGATGAAGGCCTGGCCTGGGCCGAGAAACTGCGTACTGCGGGGCAACCCCTGGTGCTGGAGGTCAAGGCCGGCATGACCCACGACTTTGCGCGCATGGGCGAGATGGTCCAGGAAGTGCCGGGGATGCTGGGGCAACTGGCGGCGCAGATCAGCGAGAGTTTGGCCTGACGCATGGCGTAGTGATCAGCGACGCCGTCCCCCTGTGGGAGCGAGCTTGCTCGCGATAGCGGCAGCACATTCAACATTGATGTGTCTGACACACCGCCATCGCGAGCAAGCTCGCTCCCACAGTTTGTTTTGCGCTGACTCGGATAACTAAGGCGGATCAAGCCGATCCAGCGCCCGATTGACCGCCAGTTCCCCCAGCATGATCACCTGCGCAATCCCCAACAGCGCATTGCGGCTTGTTCCTTGTAGATGATCCACCAGATCGTTGGCCATGACATTGGCCGACGCCAGCGACTCACAGGCGTGCACCAGCAGGGTTTCGATACTGAGTTCGGGATTGACGATGAACATCGTGCTGGGTGTGCGCGGGGTGGCCATGATGTTGGTGCCGGGGTTGAGGTGGTGATCGAGCGCGCGCTCGGCGGCTTGGTGGAATTGCTTTGAATCGGGGCTTTCGTACGGGGAGGCCGGATCGGATTCCGGCGGGTTTGGAGTTACCTTGAACATAGATACTTACCTTTAAGTAGGGCAGCACCAGTTCGCTACTAAACGAAAGGGTGGCAGCTGTGCGCAAGTTAGTAGACCGGCAAGGTGAGGAACCGGCGCGCCCGGGGGCGCCATGCGCACAGCCACCATCAAACACAGGCAGATGCCTGACTGATGATACTCATGCGACCGTTCTAACCTTGGCCGGGCTACTAAACCCGATCACTGACAATCAGTGACCCGAATCAAGTTACCGACGACCCCCAAGGCGCACAAGCCGGCGGATTCTGGCGTACCTGTAGGCAACGACGCAAGGCGTTGTGGCTTTCACGAAGTAACCTGTAGGCTGCTTAAAAAATCGTGGTTAGCGATGTTTAACAGGCGACTATTAGATTTCTACGCTCGATACGTTTCGCGAAAACATTTGGGAAATGTCTGAAATTTGAAAAGGCCTGGCGTTCCTCGACACCTGGCTAAAAACTGCTAGATTCACCGCTCGATTGGCACGACAAGGAATGTTCGTTCATGAAATTTGGCTACCTGATCATCTACGTCAAGGATGTAGAGGCCTCTCTCAAGTTCTTCTCATCGGCCTTCGGGCTCGGCGTTCGGTTCATCCATGAGTCCGGCACCTATGGCGAACTGGAAACCGGCGAAACCGCGCTGGCATTCGCCGCCGATGAACTGGCCGCATCGAACTTCAGCACCGGTCATGTCCCGGCGCACTCATCCCTCAAACCGCTAGGCATCGAAGTCGGGCTGGTAACCGAGGATGTCCCCGTGGCCCATGCCAAAGCGATTCAAGCAGGCGCCAGCGAAATCGCTGCCCCGACTACCAAACCCTGGGGGCAAACCGTGTCTTACGTTCGATGCCCTGACGGAACGCTGGTTGAGCTGTGCACACCCGTAAACGCTACCGAGAGTGGGTCTTGAAAGCCGGGCGCGAAGCGAACCTCACAGACAAGTCTGGCAGTAACCTGCAAGTGGTCACGTCAACGGACCCATTGGCGATATTTGAAATCTCAGGGATTACGCCGCAACTCCGGGAGCTGGAAACGCAGGCCGTTGCCGAAGGCTTCAGGTTCCTCTCCCGGTTGATCGAGGAATGGGAAAGCGGTGCCAATCGATTCGATCAGCAGGGTGAGTGTCTTTTCGGGGCGTTCCGGAACGGGCGGCTGATTGCCATTGGCGGGCTCTCGTGCGATCCATTTGCCGGGCGGGACACAGGAAGATTACGGCGGGTCTACGTCGCACGTGCATCAAGGGGCCAGAACGTGGGCAAAGCGTTGGTGCAGCACCTGCTGGAGTTGGCGTGTGAGCATTTTCGCGTTGTGCGACTGTCCACGGACACACCCGAGGGCGCCGCCTTTTACCTGCGCTGCGGGTTCCGGCCGATCCAGGATGATTTTGCGACGCATATGAAGTCATTGGTGGATGTCCTATAGACAATGGGACATCGCTTTTGAAGTACCTAACCCACTTTTTCGCTCAGTAACGGCTGTGTATGATCATTACGGCCCGATGCTGCCCGCCGCTTTCAACCACGACGATTGGCCCCCGGTATTAAGGATGGACACGGTATGACCACGCAGGACATTTCGCTTCAAGACATCGCCGCGCCTGAAGGCGTTTGTTATGGCTGCGGCAGCCAAAACCCGCACGGGCTGCACATCAAGAGCTTCTGGCATGAAGACGGCGTGCATGTCATGGCGCAGCACATGCCGGATGACAAGTATTGCGGCTGGCCGGGTCTGGTTTACGGCGGTTTGATCGCGATGCTGGTCGATTGCCACTCCAACTGGGCAGCGATGGCATATCACTACCGGGCAGAACAGCGCGAGGTGGGCAGCTTGCCCCACATCACCTGCGTCACCGGTAACCTGGGCATCAAGTACATCAAGCCCACCCCGATGGGGGTCCCCCTGACACTGCGTGCAAAAGTCGAGGGCGAGGTCGGGCGCAAAAGTCGGGTTATTTGCGAGGTCTTCGCCGGGGATGTCCTGACCGCTGTCGGGGACTCCACGTTTGTTCGTGTCGATACCGATCAACTCAGGGCCGCTGCGCAAGCAGAAAACGGAACCGTGCCACTGTAGGAGCGAGCTCGCTCGCGATGGACTCACAGGCGCCGCGTTCAACCAGTAAACACGCGTAATCGTTAACGACCATCGCGAGCAAGCTCGCTCCTACAAGTGGTCGCAGTCAGCCATCAGGGCCGCTGTAGGAGCGAGCTTGCTCGCGATGGACTCATAGGCGCAGCGTTTAACCAGTAAACACGCGTTATCGTTAACGACCATCGCGAGCAAGCTCGCTCCTACAAGTGAGAGCACTCAGCCATCAGTACTGCGCGCGCAGGCTCAGGGTCAGGGTGCGCGGGTCGCCGTAGAAGTTGGTGCCCCAGGAGGCATCGACGCGGTCGTAGTACTTGCGGTCGAACAGGTTGTTGGCGGTCAGTGTCGACGACAGGTGTTCGTTGAACTTGTAGCCGACTTGCGCCGAGGTAACAGCATAGCCGCCTTGATGGAACTTCACGTCACGCTGGTAGTAGGTGTCGCTGACCACACGCACGCCACCGCCGACGCTGAAGTCCTTGAGCGGGCCGTCGGTGAACTCGTACTTGGTCCACAGGTTGAAGTTGTGCTTGGGCGTGATGGTGCTGAAGGTCTTGCCTTTGTTGGCCTGGTCGCCGTCCAGGAACTTGGTGGAGGTGTAGGCGTAACCGGTGACGATGCTCCAGTTGTCGGTCAGGTTGCCGCTCAACTCGGTTTCCCAACCCTGGCTGCGTGCCTTGCCTTCGGTCATGTAGGCACCGGAGGTGTTGTCGTATTCGGCGCGGTTTTCATCGTAGATGCGAAAGGCGGCGATGCTGGCGTTCAGGCGACCGTCGTAGAATTCGCGCTTGAGGCCGATTTCGTATTGCTTGCCTTCGCGCGGGCCGACCGGCTCGCCGTTTGTGCCGATTTCGCTCTGCGGTTTGAACACGCCGGTGTAGCTGAAGTAGGTCGACAGTTCAGGGGTGATCTTGCCGATGATGGCGCCGTACGGCACGACCTTGCGGTTGATGCTGGTGTGGGCTTCGCCGAAGTTGTTGAAGAAGGCGTTGGCGTTTTTCGCATCGCTTTCGTACCAGGTCACGCGGCTGCCGCCGATGACATCGAGCCAGTCGGTGACGTTGAACTTGGCGCGGGTGTAGACGCCGTACTGATCGGACTTGGACCAGTTGCCATTGACGTGCGCATAGTCGTTGCGGGGAATGTCGATGCTGCCCGGATTCCATACGTTGATCGGGAAGTACTCGCCGCCGCCGTAGGTGAAATCCTTGTCCAGGTGCTGGTACTCGGCACCCACGGTGAACTCGTGTCGGCGATCGGCGAACTCGAACGGCGTGGTGACAAAGCTGTCGACGCCGACGGTCTTGATGTGGGTGTAGTAGTCGTAGGCCACGGCCCAGCTGTCACCGGTGGCCGGGTCGACCGCGCCGTCGGCCCAGGTGAAGTTACGCTCCGGGGTTTCGGCATCGCGGTAGGTCAGGGTGGTCTTGAACTGACCGCCGTTGTCCAGTTCGTGGTCGAGCTCGGCGAAGGATTCCCAGACTTTTTCGTTGAGGGTGTTCCACTTGGCATCGACGAAGGTCGAGCGCGGCACGTCGAGCAATGAGCCGTCGGCGTAGGCCGGCAGGCCGAAGGCCGGGGTGGAGTTGTTCTTCTGGTAAGCGCCGCCGACCGACAGGGTGGTGGCCGGGTCGAGGTCGAATTCCAGGCGACCGTAGACCATCGGGCGTTCGTTCTGCGCGTAGTCGACGAAAGACTGGTTGTTCTCGTAGGCGGTGATGAAACGACCGCGCACGGTGCCCTGTTCGTTCAACGGGCCGGTGACATCCACCGAAGAACGGTAGCGATCGTAAGAGCCGGCGGCCAGTTCGCCACCGAGGGCGAATTTGCTCAGGGCGCGCTTGCGCACGACGTTGATCGTACCGCCGGGTTCGCCCGCGCCCTGGTACAGGCCCGACGGGCCGCGCAGCACTTCGATGCGGTCGTACATCGCCAGGTCGAAACTGGTGGCCATGTCGCCCTGGCCGGTGGGCTGCGAGACGCCGTCGACCTGCACCTGGTCGACGAGGAAGCCACGCATGTAGACGTCATTGAGGCTGGAGCCGGAGTTGTAGGTCTTGATGGTCACGCCGGTGACCTGACGCATGGCGTCCTGCAGGCTGTTCAGGTTCTGGTCGTCCATGCGCTGGCGCGTGACGACGGACACCGACTGCGGGATGTCCTTGAGCTTTATGTTGCCTTTGCCGATGGTGACTTCATTGGTGGTGTAGGAGTGCGAGCCTTCGGTTGTCGGCCCCAGCGCCACGCCGGTGATGGACGTCGCACCCAGTTGCAATGCACTGGAGTCACCGGCCGATGGCACCAGCGACACGGTGTTGCCATTCAACTGAAAATTGATGCCGCTCCCCAGCAGCAAGGTTTTCAGTGCCTGTTCCGGTTCCATGTTGCCGGACACCGCCGTGGACTTGATGCCGTTGACCATGTCCTGGCTGTAGAGAATCTGCAGGTTGGTCTGCTGGCCCAGTTGGCGCAATGCACTGGCCAGCGACTGAGCCGGTACATTGACGTTCACCGGGGCTGCTTCGACCTGGGACGTACCCAGCAGCAACAGGGTCAGCAGCGCGCCCGGCACGACCGTTCGGAATTTCTTTTGCCGTTCGATGGCTAACGCCAAAGGTGCGCGGGACAGAGTAAGGCTTTGCATTGCTCGAATCGCTCCAGAATAGTGTGTGCAGTTTTTTAGTTAATGATAATTATTATTAGACGGACCACTTTGGCTAAACCGGAAAACAAACTTCAAAAAACAAGGATTTGCGTGCGGCCACGGCGCTTAGGCGGTTGCGCGCTCGGTGACGACCCGGCCCGATTCCATGCGCACCAGTTGATCGGCCATATCGAAATAACGGTCGTCGTGGGAGATGACGATGATGGTTTTGCCCAGGCGTTTGAGGTCCGGCAGCAGCTCGGTGTAGAAGATGCGGCGGAAGGTCGGGTCCTGGTCGGCGGCCCATTCGTCGAACACCAGCACCGGGCGTTCTTCCAGCCAGGCATTGACCAGCGCCAGGCGCTTGCGCTGGCCGGTGGACAGGTCGGTGGTGGTGAAGCTGCCGTCCCTGACGCTGACCTTGTGCGCGATCTCCAGCCGTTGCAGGTAGGCGTTGGCATCTTCGGGGATGTGCTGGTCGCCCTGGACCACGTCATCGAACAGGTAGTAATCGGCAAAAATCGTGGTGAACAATTGGCGATAGTCGTCGCGATTGTGCGCATCGATGCCCTGGCCGTTGAGCTGGATCGAACCCTGTTGCGGCGCGTAGAGGCCCAGCAGCAACTTGATCAGGGTGGTCTTGCCGCAGCCGTTTTCGCCGACGATGAAAATGATGTCGCCTTGCTCGATGGTCAGGTTCACCGGGCCCAGGCGAAACGCGTCACTGCCCGGTGCGGCGGGGAAGGCGTAGCTGACATTGTTCAGTTGCAGGCGGTCGAGCACGGTTGGCCGGATGCCGTTGTCGTTGAGCAGCAGGTGCGGCTCGGGCGAGGAAAACTGGCTGGACAGCTCGGCGATGCGGCGGAAGGCAATCCGCGCCCGGCTCACGATCGGCAAGGTGCTGACCAGATGCTCGATCGGGCCTTTCATGTACAGCAGCACCAGCACGAAACCGCTCATCACCGCTTGGTCGGCGCTCGGCCAGAACGATTGCAGCGCCAGCGCCAGGCCGATGACCACGAAGAACAGCATCGAGCCCAGCGTCTTGGCGATCACGAAGGTGTTGATCGAACGCACCTGGGTGTTACAGATGAAATCGGCGGTGCCCTGGATGCCCTTGACGAACATGCGCTGGCGGCGCGGGCGGTGGATGCGCAATTCCTTGGCACCGCCGGCAATGGCGTTGTAGTGCTTTTGCAAATCGTCTTCGGCATCGCGGGCGGCCATGAAACCCTGGATGCCCTTGCCCTGCGCATAGAACTGGATGCCGGTGCCGATGGCAATTGCCAGCACCATCATCAGGAACATCGGCCACGACAACATCGCCAGGTAACCCATGCAGCCAAGGGTCACGGTCAGGGAAATCGCCAGCGGCGCGAAGGCGAAGGCGAAGTCGCTGATGGTGTCGACGTCGTGGGTCAGCACTGGGATCAGCCGGTGGCTGCGGTAGCGCTCGATCTGCTCGATGGGCGCCGAAAGGACTTTCTCCCCCAGCGTTTTGCGCAGCCTGGCAATGATGTGCTGGCCAACATAGTTGGTGCCGATGTCGGAGCAGATCGAGCTGCCCAGGGCCAGCAGGCACAGGCCGCCGAACAGCGCGACCACGCCTTGGGTCAGGCCGTGCGGCGAATGCAGCGCGTTGTTGATGGTGGCCAGCAACACTGTCACGCTCAGACCACCCACCATGCCCAGGAAAATGGACGCGGCGACGATCAGTCGAAACGGTTTCAACAGGGCCAGTAATTCGCCGATGGCGCCTCGGGTAGGCTGGGTCATGGCAGACAGTTCCTTGGGTCGTAAGGCAGATACCCAGTAGAACGTCTGGTGAAGGGCTTAATTTAAACGGTGGGAGACAGGTGGTGCCAAACCTGTGGGAGCGGGCATGCTCGCGAAAGCGGTGGATCAGAAAAGTTGATGTTGGCTGACACGACGCCTTCGCGAGCAAGCCCGCTCCCACAAGGGCAAGGGGGTCAGAGAGTGCGTACTACACGGAAACCGATCCAGTCGCCACGGGTTTGCGGGTCGATGTCATTGCGGTTGCCCGAGCGGGAAAACACCGGTGCTTCGCCCCAGTCGTTGCCACGGATGCGCAAGGTATCGCAGTTCGGTTCGGTCCAGGCGCTGCCATCGGTGGGAGCGCCGACGTAGTCCGGGTGGTAGCAGTCGGCGATCCACTCGTAGACGTTACCGTGCATGTCGTACATGCCGAAGGCGTTGGGCGGGTAGCTGCCGACCGGCGAACTGTAGCTGTAGCCATCGGTGGGGCCGTAGGTGTTGGCGTGGGTGGCGATGCTGTACTCGGTGCCGGGGTCGAACGGGAAGGGGAAGGGCCCCGTTGACCCTGCGCGGGCGGCGTATTCGCGCTGGGCCTCGCTGACGATGTGGTAGTGCTGACCGGTCTTCATCGACAGCCAGGCGACGTAGGCACTGACCTCGGCGAAGTTCATGCACACTGCCGGCTGGCGCGGGCTCTGTGGATAACGCGGCTTGCTGTTGATGCACTCGCGGCCGGGGCGGGTGTCGCCATCGGGCAGGGTGATTCCGGTTTCCTTGAGGTACTGGTCCCATTCGCCAGCGGTGATCTGGTAGCGGCTCATGGCGAACGGCTTGTCGAACGTCACCTCATGCATCGGGCCTTCATCAGGCTCACGGCCGACTTCGTCTTCCGGGGTGCCCATGGTGAAGGTGCCGGCGGGCAGCACCACCATTTCCGGGCAGTTACGGCAATCCTTGAAGACCTTGCCCGGCAGCGGCGCCGTATACGCCTGGGCGAGGCCGGGCATGGCACTGCCGAGCAATGCCAGCAGCATCAGGGCGCCCAGGCTTTTGGAACGCCCCCTGTTCAGGATGTTTTTCATAAGGGTTCTCGCTAAAGGGAATCGGCGGTTCAGAGCTTGCTGGCCATCAGTTCCATCAACTTGTCGATGTGCGCTTGGGTATTGAGCAGCCCCGGCGACACACGAATGATCGGCCCGACATCACGGTCCACGGCGTCACACACCACGCGCTGATCCATCAGGAAGTTGGCGACTTCGTCGCAGTCCTGGTTCTTGATGCGGAAGAAGGTGAAACCGGCGGAATACTCCGGCGACAGCGGCGTGACCAGCTCCACCGACGGGTGTGCCTGCAAGCGTTTCTTCAGGTAGCTGTTGATGTCGTGAATGCGCGTCGCGACCTCGGCCTTGCCCAGCTCCAGGTGCAATTTGAAAGCTTCGGTCAGTGCCCAGCGGTGTTCGAACGAGTGGTAGCCGCCGTAGGTCATCACCGTGGAGAACTGGGTGGCTTCGGAGAAGGTCGGGATGGTCGGGGTCACGTCCTTGAGCTCGTCGGAGCGGGCGCAGATGATCCCGGTGCCCCGTGGGCCGAACATCCATTTGTGGGTGCCGGCAATGAAGAAATCGCAGTGCATGTCCGGGAAGTCGACGTTCTCCACGCCGAAGCCGTGTACGCCATCGATTACGTAGAGGATGCGGTCCTTGTCGGCGCGGCCACGGTTTTTCTCCTCCACCAGTTTGCCGATCTCGCCGATTGGCAGCTTCACGCCGCTGCCGGAATGCACCCAGGTCATGCCCAGTACACGGGTTTCGGGGCGAATGTTGCGTTCAATCGCGGCCAGCACTTCGGCGGTCGAGACTTTGTACGGGTCTTCGAACAATTTGATCTTGCGAACCTGGGTGCCGTCCTTTTGGGTGCGGTATTCGAACACGCTGTTGGCGGCGTAGTGCTCGTGTTCGCTGGTGAGGATCTCCTGGTCCGGGCGCACGTGGATACCGGCGTAGATCATCGCCAGGCCTTCGGTGGTGCTGCCGGTCAGGGCGATCTGCGACGGCTTGGCCTTCAAGTAGCGACCGGCCCACACGCGCACCTCTTCTTCGCGGCGTTCGGTTTCGCCGCGATGCCAGTCCATGGCCAGGCCCGGGTTGCGATCGAGATTGGCGCGATGCATCTCGATGGCTTCACGCACAGGCAGCGGGTGCGAGGTCACCAGGAAGTTGGCGAAGTGCAGGTAGTTCGGGTCCTGCGTGAACAGTTGGCGCAACTGGTCCCATTTGTCCTTGGGCAGTGGCGCGGGGCTGGCGGCCCGTGCTGGCAGGCTCACGGCGGAGGCCAGGGGAATGCCGGCCGCCAGAATGCCGGCCTGCTTGAGGAATGAACGACGGTTGGTCATGGATTCGGTTCGCTTTGGCAATAGATAAGAATCAGTGCTGGACCACAGGCCGGGAAGACTTCTGCACCTGGTCCCAGACCCGCAGGAAATTGCCGCCCCAGAGTTTGGCGATGTCGGCGTCGCTGTAGCCGCGGCTGATCAGTTCGGCGGTCACGTTGCGGGCCTCGCTGACGTCTTTCCAACCGTCCAGGCCGCCGCCGTCGTTGAAGTCGGAACTGATGCCTACGTGGTCGATGCCGATTTTTTTCACTGTGTAGTCGATTGCATCGCCGTAATCCTTGAGGGTGGCCTTGGGTTCTTCGTCGAGGATCGAATAGAGCTGGCTGGCGTACTCGCCGAAACGCTGCTCGGGCCAGACGGTGATCACCGGGTCGCCGGGCATCAATGCCATCTCCAGACCTTGCAGCGGTTGCAGGTCGAAACGGGCGCGCAGGGCGTTGAGTTTGTCCTGGGTGGCCTGGCTCAGCGGGCGGATATAGGTGGGGAAGCCGACGATCTGCACTACGCCGCCGCTGTGCTTGATCAATTGCATTTCCGTGTCACTGAGGTTGCGCGGGATGTCCACCAGGGCGCGCGGTGCCGAGTGGGAGGCGACCATCGGCGTGCGACTCAGTTGCGCCACTTGCTCCAGGGCCTTGGTCGACATCTGCGACACATCGATGATCACGCCCAGGTCATTGAGGCGATGCACCGCTTGCTTGCCGATGTCCGACAGCCCGCCCAAGGCATCCCGGGAATCGTTGAAGAACGGCAGTGGCCGCGACGAGTCGGCCCAGGCGTTGTTGCCCACGTAGCTGAAGCCGAACATGCGCATGCCGCGCGCAGCCCACTTGTCCAGCGCATTGAGGTCATTGCCCAGCGGGTAGGCGTTGAGCATGCTGATGAACACCGCGAACTTGCCTTCGCCGTGCAGGCGGCGCAAGTCGTCGGGGGTGTAGGCGATGGCCACTTGATTGGGGAAGTCACGCACCATCGCGCTGATGATCTTGTAGCGGGTTTCCTGCTCAAAGCGGGCTTCGTCGACGAAGCCGGCGGTAGGGCGATGGGGCGCGTTGGGACCGTTCCAGATCTCCGGCCAGCCGAAAATCGTCAGCGCCGCCCCGGACAGACGCCCGCGACCGGTCTTGACCAGGTCGAACTGGCCTTCACCATCCTTGTCGACTTCGTTGCCGGCGGTGCCGAAATCCATGGGCACGGTGATGTGGCTGTCGAACGAGAGGATGCGTTCCTGCAGTTGCTCGGCCTGTTTCATCACCTTGACCGGGTAGCCGGGGTTGTCCCTGAACCAGTGATCCCAGGCCGCGAAGCCTGCACCCGCGCTGATCGCCAGGGCCAGCGGCAGGCCGATGAAAAGAGCCTTTTTCGAACGTAATTTTGTCATTGCCGTCTCAGTCAGGTTCGCCGCCCCGGATCAGGCGCTGGGGCCTTTGCTATCTGGGGGGAACGAGTGGCTGACCGGAAAATTTAGCGCGGCTGATGGCCTCATCGCGAGCAAGCTCGCTCCCACAGGGATCTTCAGTGCGACATAGATCCAGTGTGGGAGCGAGCTTGCTCGCGATGCTTTTAAATTTATGCGGGCAACAAACGTTCTAGCTTGGATAAAGCCTGCTCCATGGCTGACACAGGTAGGGCAATGACGATTTCTCGACGATGGTTCCTCGCGGGTCTGGCGCTGACCGGTGCCGCCGTGCCGGCGGTGTATTACGGGCATCGCGAACTGACCAGGCCGGACCCGACGATCACCCCAGGCGAAGCTTCGTTCGAGGTGGCGGATGTTGCCGGCCAACGCTTGGCGGATACCTTGCGCGGGGTCTGGCAGATTCGTTTCGAAGGTCGTGACGCCGGCATCGAAGGTTTGCCCCTCGAAGGCCTGGAAGTGTTCCTCGACATCGGCCACAAGGGGCGCGGTGTCAGTGGTTATCTCGACACCGCCGAGCGTTTGCGCTCCACCGAAACGCCCCGTTACCGGGTGCTCGGCGATCTGTCCGGGACCAACCCGAAGCAGCTGGGTTGGCGTCTGCTGGGCGCCAGCGGCTGTTGCGATTACGAGTTCGACATGACCCTGGACGAGGTCTGGGCCGGTTTCGGTAATGCTGGCAGCGGCAGTCTCAGTGGACGTGTGCTGGACCTGAATCGGCCACTGATGCTGACCGCCCAGGACAATCGCTTCATCGCCGTCAAACGGGTATTCCCTGAAGCTCGCGAGCGCGCCGGCCTAAATCCGACCCTGCTCGCCTGGCTGGTATCGCCGGAGCACCGGTTGTTCCACCAGCTCTGGCATGCCTCCCGGGACAAGTGGCACAAGCTGTCCGAAGACCAGCGCGGCGCCTTGCGCGGGCTCGGCTGGCAACCCGGACCGCGGGACCAGGAGCGCGATGCCCGAGGTGTGCGCAAGGATCGCAACGGTTCTGGCGTGGACTTTTTCTTCATGCACCGGCACATGCTCGGCACCGCGCGTTCGATGCAGGACCTGCCGTCCTGGACGCATTTCCCGTTGCCGCAACCGGAGCTGGCGCGGGACCGGCTCGGCTTTGCGCGTTACTTCGACAATCACGACGGCACCGCGCTGCCGCCGACCTGGCTGGCCGAGGACGATGACGAGTACTCGCAATGGGTCAGCGACATCAAGACCGGCGAGACGTATCACAGCAATTTCCAGGTCTGGGAATCCCGCTACCGCGATCCGCGCTACCTGTCGACGCTGACCCTCGGCCAGTTCGGCTCGGAGGTCGAACTGGGCCTGCACGACTGGCTGCACATGCGCTGGGCTTCGGTGCCGCGTGATCCGTCCAACGGTCAGCCGGTGCCGTTCGCCCGGGATCCGGCGGACTTTTCCGCACGCTGGTTTGCACCGGAAAACGATTTTCTCGGCGACCCGTTTTCTTCCCATGTCAGCCCGGTGTTCTGGCATTTCCATGGCTGGATCGACGATCGCCTGGAAGACTGGTTCCGCGCCCACGAGCGTTTTCATCCGGGGCAGGTCAGTCGGCTGCAGGTCAACGGCGTGCAATGGTTCGCGCCGGGACGCTGGGTCGAGATCGACGACCCGTGGCTCGGCCCGAGCACCCACGGTTGCAGCACCACACCGGGGTTGCAGGCCGGCAAGTCAGTGGAAATGGACCCGGAAACCATGAAGCTGGCGTTGCGCATTACCTTTGGCGAGGACGAGACGAAACTGAAGGATTTGTTCCGCAAAGTGCCGCAGCGGCCGTGGTATGCACGCAATCTGAAGGCTAAGCAAAGCCAGGCTTGATACCGCGTTATCGTTCAATCGCGAGCAAGCTCGCTCCCACATTTGAACCTGGTCGTACACAGACTTTGTGTTCACTGACGATCCACTGTGGGAGCGAGCTTGCTCGCGAAGGCGTCCTGCCAGGCAATGTTGATGTTGGATGTGCCGGCCCCTTCGCGGGCAAGCCCGCTCCCACAGGGTTTTGTGTTTGCCGCATGATCCGGGCACGACGCATGACCTGTGGGAGCGAGCTTGCTCGCGATGGCGTCCTGACAGGCCCAGCAACTACAAGACTTGCCACCCACCCCCAAGCGCCTTGTACAGGGCAATACTCGCCTGCATCCGCGACAACCGCAGCTGCACGTTCAAATCCTGCGCCGCGTACAGGGTGCGCTGGGTCTCCAGCACCGTCAGCAAATCCTCGGCCCCGGCCTGATAACGGCTTTGCGCGATATTGAAGGCGGTCTGCGCCTGGCTCAGTTCTTCACTCTGCCACCCGCGCTGCTCATCCAGTCCGCGAATGCTGTTGAGGG
Organism: Pseudomonas sp. GW823-FHT06E10; assembly: GCF_058794995.1. Lineage (NCBI taxonomy): Bacteria > Pseudomonadati > Pseudomonadota > Gammaproteobacteria > Pseudomonadales > Pseudomonadaceae > Pseudomonas > Pseudomonas sp. GW823-FHT06E10. The sequence goes on from NZ_JBXAHJ010000018.1 coordinate 95,547, forward strand.
CTTTTTCGACGTCGGCGAAGCCGTTGATGATCGCGCTGCGATAGGTTTCCAGCAGTTCTTGCTGACGCGCCGTGGCCTTGTCGCGCTGGGCGCCGAGGCGGCCGTTGTTGAACACCGGCGCAAGCAGCCCGGCGGTGAGGTTGTAGAAGGGGCTGCGCAGGATGTCGTCGGCCCGGTCGGCACCGGAGCCGATTTCGGCGGTGAGGGTCACGGTCGGCAGCATCGCGGCCCGGGCGACGGTGACGTCGGCCTGGGCCGCGGCCAGTTGCGCCTCGGCCCGGGCAATGTCCGGACGGCGGCTGAGCAACTGGCTGGGTACCCCGGCGTCAATCGCAGGCCAGGTCAGTTGATCGAAGCGTTCCTGCCCCAGCGACAGCGCCTGAACCGGGCGGCCGAGCAGGGCGGCGAGGCTGATCCGTGCATCTTCGGCCTGTTGCTGCACCAGCGGTAGCTGGCGTTGCTGCGCCGCCACCAGGCTTTTTTGCTGTGCCAGTTCCAGGGCTGTGGCCGAACCCGAATCGAAACGGGTCTGCACCAGTTTCAACACGCTTTGGGCATTGGCCAGATTCAACTCGGCGATGCGGCTCTGCTCCTGCAACGACAAGGCTTGCGCGTAACCGTTGGCCACACCGCTGAGCAACGTCAGTTCCACGGTGGCCTGATCGAACTCGCTGGCTTTGAGACTGAATTGCGCGCTGTCGCGGTTGGCCCGCTGGCCACCCCAGAAATCGATTTCGTAGCTGGCAACCAGGTTCGCCGTGAAGTAGTCGACGGCGTCGTTATCGCTGTCGGCATCGAGCTGGCTGTAGCCGCTGCCGCGCAGCAATTTCTGGCGGTTGGCGTTGACCCCAGCCTTGACTTCGGGCAGTTGCGAGCCGCCGGCAATCACCGTGTCGGCCTGGGCCTGGCGCACTCTGGCGATGGCCGCGGCCAGGTCGTAACTGCCGAGCCGCGCCTGTTCGATCAGGCGACCCAGTTGCGGGCTGCCGAAGCGGTTCCACCATTGCTGGTTGTCATGGACAGCGCCTGCGGTGTGCCGGGATTGCCAGGCAGCCGGCGGCTGGACGCCGCTGTCGGGGCGCTGTGGCGGGGTGCCGCAGGCGCCGAGCAACAGGCACAGGGTTAACACACTGAGTGGCGGCTTCATCAATCGATCATTCACTGGTAAGGGCCGTGACCGGGTCGAGTCGGGCAGCCTTGCGGGCCGGCATGTAGCCGAAAACGACACCGGTGACCAGGGCGCAGCCGAAGGCACCCAGCACCGCTATCAGGGAGAACGCGACAGCGACTTCAATGAAAATCAGCACGCCACCGACGATCAGCGCCAGGGCTATCCCGGTGAGGCCGCCCACCACCGAGAGCATCACCGCTTCGGTGAGGAACTGGCGCAGGATGTCGCGCTGGCGGGCACCGGTGGCCATGCGGATACCGATCTCGCGAGTCCGCTCGCGCACAGTCATGAGCATGATGTTCATCACGCCGATCCCGCCCACCAGCAGCGAAATGGCCGCAATCGAGCCGAGCATCAGCGACAGGGTGTTTTGCGTGCGCGCCTCGGCCTGGATCATCGCCGCGTTGTTGGTCAGTTCGAAGTCTCGCTTGCCGTCGTGCAGGCGCAGCATCAGTTGCTCGATGGCTTTTTCGGTTTCCTTGACCTTGCGCGCGTCGGCGGCGGCGATGGCGATGTACTCGGGATTGTGGGTGCCGAACAGGCGCACGCTCGCGGCGGAGTAGGGGATGGCGATACGGTCGTCGCTGTCGGAGTCGCCGGAGCTGGCGCCTTTTTCCGCGAGCACGCCGACCACCTGGAAGGGTACGTTTTCGATCAGGATGTACTGGCCGATCGGGTTGGCCACGTCCTTGAGCAATTTGGTCCGCACCTTGTGCCCGATCACCGCGACCGCCGCGGCGTTCTGTTCATCGGCGTGGGTGAAGTAGCTGCCTTCGACCACCGGCCAGTTGAAAATCGCCGGGAAGTTGGTGTCGTTGCCGCCGACGTAGCTCATGTGATCAAGGTTGCCAAAGCGCACCCCGGCCTCCTGGCCGTTGACCGGCATGATCCGCATCACCTGGGGCAAGCTGGCAATCGCGGCGACCTCATCGAGGGTGACGATGCCCATGGGCGTGCGCGGGTTGGGCGCCGAGCCGCTGAGGTAAATGATGTTGGAACCGAACGCGCCCATTTGCGCCATCACCTGGCGCTTGCTGCCTTCGCCCACGGCCAGCATCACCACCACCGAGGCGACGCCTATGATGATGCCGAGCAAGGTCAGCGCGGTGCGGAACTTGTTGATCCACATCACTCGCCACGCCGCATGCACGGCATCGACCAATTCGCCTTTCCAGGCGCCGGTGGCTTCGGCGCCTTCGCTCAGGCGCTTGCGCAAATCGACGGCTTGCAGGGCGCCGGGGTTGGCAGAGTTTTGCGCGGTGGGATTGTCCCGGGCGCTGTCGCTGATGATCTCGCCGTCGCGAATTTCAATGATGCGTTTGGCCCGGGCCGCCACTTCGCGGTCGTGGGTGATGAGGATCACCACGTGGCCCTGGCTGGCCAGTTCGTCGAGCAGGGCCATGACCTCGGCGCCGCTGTGGCTGTCGAGGGCACCGGTGGGTTCGTCAGCCAGGATGATGTGGCCGCCATTCATCAATGCGCGGGCAATCGACACCCGTTGCTGCTGCCCGCCGGAGAGTTGATGGGGGCGGTTGCCGGTGCGCGAAGCCAGGCCGAGACGGTCGAGCAGGGCGGCGGCGCGAGCGTGGCGTTCAGCGGCTGGGGTGCCTGCGTAGATGGCCGGCATCTCGACGTTTTCCTGGGCCGAACCGGAGGGAATCAGGTGGTAGCCCTGGAACACAAAACCGAAGGCTTCACGACGCAGCCAGGCCAGTTCGTCACTGTCCAGCGCCGCGACGTTTTCCCCGGCGAAGCGGTATTCGCCCGAGGTCGGGCGGTCGAGGCAGCCGAGGATGTTCATCAGCGTCGATTTGCCGGAGCCGGAAGCGCCGACGATTGCCACGAACTCCCCGGCATGGATCGACAGGTCGATGCCGCGCAGCACATGGACTTCAGGCGCGTCGCCACCGCCGTAGGCTTTGCGGATGTCCGAAAGGTCGATCAGGGGCGTGTGCATTCAGCCGCCACTCCCGTCGATCGGGCCGATCAACAGGTGATCGCCCTCCTGCAGGCCATCGAGGATCTGCACCCGCAGGCGGTCGCTGATGCCGGTGCGCACGTTGCGCTGCTCGATGCTGCCGTTGCTGGCGACCACTTGCGCGGTCTGCCGGTCTGTCTGCGGGCCTGCCTGCAGGGCGGCGATGGGCGCGGTGAGAACGTTCTGCGCCTGATTGGCGACGAAAAATACCTGGGTGGTCATTTCCGCCATCAAGGCGTTGTCGGCGTTGTCGACGTCCAACAATACGGTGTACAGCACCACGCGGGCACTCCCGCTTTTGCTGGTGCTGGCGGGGCTGCCGCCGCCCTGGCTGGTCTGGTCCAGCGGCTTGGGCGGAACGGGGAGGATTTGCCGCACGGTGCTGGTCCAGCGCCGGGTGCCGCCGCTAAGGGTGGTGAACCAGGCGTGCATGCCGGGTTTGACGTGGCCGATGTCGGCCTCCGAGACCTCGGCCCACACGGTCATCGGCGACAGCTTGGCGATGCGCAGGATCAGCGGCGTTTGCTGCTGGGCGTTGAGGGTCTGGCCGACCCGGGCATCCAGCGCCACCACGGTGCCGGCCATCGGCGCATAAATTCGCGTGTAGCCGAGCTCCGCCTGATCGCTGCGCAGGCTGGCTTCGGCCTGGCGGATCTGCGCCTGGAACATGTCGACCCGTGCCTGGGTGGCGCGCAGTTCGGCCTGGGCGGTCTGCACGTCTTCTTCACGGGTGGCGCCGCCGGCGGCCAGGTTCTGTTGACGCTGGTGTTTCTGCCGGGCCAGGTCGTGCTGCGCTCGCTGCTCCTGCAGCTGCGCCTTGAGGTTTTCGATGGAGAAGCGCCCGGCATCGAGTTTGGCCTGTTGCGTGGACGGGTCGATTTCCACCAGCAACTGGCCTTCCTTGACCACGTCGCCGACTTCCACGTGAATCTTGTGGATCTGCCCGGAGGCCTGGGCGCCGACGTCGACATAGCGCCGCGGTTGCAGGGTGCCCAATGCCGTGACGCTGCTTTCAATGTCGGTGCGGCTGACCTGAACGGTGACGAGCCCGTCGCGGCCCGGCGGGATGAACTGCCAGGCGGCGACGGCTACCACGGGGATCAGACAAAATGCTGCAAGCAGGGCGCGTCGGGTCTGTCGGGGACGTTTCATGCAGGGTTCCGGCCTAGGAAATCGGCCCGTCGTTCAGCAGCAGGTCGATGGCTGAACGCTGCCGGCAGGGCCGGACAGGGACGGGGAGCTGTCCTGTAAACGTAGAAAGCGCCGGGGAATTTAGGTGCTGACAAAAACTAATGTAGGAGCGAGCTTGCTCGCGATGGACGTCAACGATAACGCGTGCTGTCTGGGTCAACACGTTGTCCTTGATGCCTTCGCAAGCAAGCTCGCTCCTACAGGGTTTGTGACTAAATACCAGGCAAGTTGAAGCAGTACTTTAAATCTATATGAGAATTACTATAAATTACGCGACTCGAACTGCCATTATCGTGCCACTGCTTATTTCAACGGTCACGCAAAGGGCTCAAGGACAGAAACCGCACCCCCGTGCGGACGGGAGTCATGTTGGAAAACTACTATCGCGAACTGGTGTGTTTCCTGAACGCCAGGCTGGGCAACCGTCAGGTGGCCGAAGATGTGGTGCATGACGCTTATCTGCGGGTCCTGGAGCGTTCCAGTGATACGCCGATCGAGCAGCCCCGGGCGTTCCTTTATCGCACCGCCCTCAACCTGGTTATCGACGACCATCGGCGCAACACCCTGCGTCAGGCCGAACCTCTTGAGGTGCTCGACAATGAAGAGCGCTATTTCACCCCTTCGCCGCATAACGTGCTCGATCATGGCCAGCGTCTGGAAATGCTCCAGTGTGCCCTGGCGGAGTTGCCGAGGTTGTGCCGCGAGAGTTTCCTGCTGCGCAAGATCGAAGGCCTGTCCCATCCGCAAATTGCCGAGCAACTGGGCATTTCCCGGGCAATGGTCGAGAAGCACATTGTCAATGCCATGAAGCATTGCCGTATACGGATGCGACAGTGGGACACCCAGTGAGCCTGCGCGGTTAAATTTTTTTTCACGGTCCTCGTTCCTACTCAACAGACGACCTGTTGTGCGGCCCTTGGTGGGTCAGGTCACTTAGGTTCAATGCCCCCGCCTTTGAGGGGAACATCCAGAGGACACTGGAAATGACACAGGCAATTGCATCGCCCCTCGTTCACGACCTGATCGGCGTCGGTTTCGGCCCCTCGAACCTGGCACTGGCCATCGCGCTGCAAGAGCGCGGGGCGAGCCAGGGCAACCTGGATGTGCTGTTTCTCGACAAGCAGGCCGACTACCGCTGGCACGGCAACACCCTGGTGACCCAGAGCGAGTTGCAGATTTCCTTCCTCAAGGACCTGGTGACCCTGCGCAATCCGACCAGCCCTTACTCGTTCGTCAATTACCTCAAGGCCCACGGGCGCCTGGTGGACTTCATCAACCTGGGCACCTTCTATCCGTGCCGCATGGAGTACAACGACTATCTGCGTTGGGTCGCCGGGCAGTTCACCGCGCAAAGCCGCTACGGCGAAGAAGTGCTGACCATCGAGCCGGTGCTGCACAACCATCAGGTCGAGGCGTTGCGGGTGATTTCCCGCGATGCGACCGGGCATCAGCAGGTGCGCACCACCCGGTCGGTGGTGGTCAGCGCCGGTGGCACGCCACGTATTCCCGAGGTATTCAAGGCACTCAGGGATGACGGCCGGGTGTTCCATCACTCCCAGTACCTGGCGCAGATGGCCAAGCAGCCGTGCGTGGACAACCGGCCGATGAGCATCGCGATCATCGGAGGCGGGCAGAGCGCGGCAGAGGCCTTCATCGATTTGAACGACAGCTTCCCATCGGTGCAGGTGGACATGATCCTGCGCGGCTCGGCACTCAAGCCGGCCGACGACAGCCCCTTCGTCAACGAAGTGTTTTCCCCGGAGTTCACTGACCTGGTGTTCCAGCAGCCAAGCAGCGAGCGCGAGCGCCTGGTGAACGAGTACCACAACACCAACTACTCGGTGGTGGACATCGATCTGATCGAGCGAATCTACGGCATCTTCTATCGGCAGAAGGTCTCGGGCATCGCCCGTCATGCGTTCCGCACCCTGACCACCATCGAAAAGGCCACCGCCAACGAACGGGGCATCGAACTGGTGTTGCGCAACAACGCCACCGGCGAAGTCTCGGTGCGTCACTACGACGCTGTGGTGCTGGCCACCGGTTACGAGCGGCAGATGCACCGCAAGCTGCTGGCACCGCTCGAAGAGTACCTGGGTGATTTCGAGGTCGATCGCAACTACAAACTGATCACCGATGAACGCTGCAAGGCCGGCCTCTACATGCAGGGCTTTTGCCAGGCCAGCCATGGGCTGAGCGACACCTTGCTGTCGATCCTGCCGATTCGCGCCGATGAAATTGCCGGCTCGCTGTATGAACACGGCAAGCATCGCGGGCATGGCCGGTCGGTGGTGGATTTGTTGTTGGCCACTGCCAGCTGAGTCCTGCGGCGACTAAAAGGCCGCCATCGCGAGCAAGCTCGCTCCCACAGGGAACCGCATTCCAATGTGGGAGCGAGCTTGGTCCGGGCGGCGTTCCGACGATGGGGCCACTGAAGTCACCCAAAACACTCAATCCTGAACCCTTCCTGAAGAACCCCGCGATTCCCCCCGGCAAGCTTTTATAGCGGGTTTACTCTCCAAACTTCGGGGCGTAAGCTTCGCGCGTTTTCATCCATTACGGAGACCCACAGTGGGTACTTGTTCGAGTGACAGTTGTCGGCCGGTCTCGGTAACCGGCATTTTCTCGGCAAGATAACGCGCAGTCTCCTGTGCCGTTGTCTCGCCGACAAGCGAGCAGCGGCATCCCGATCATGGCCCGTCCTGGCCGTGTCCCGACGTCCCTCTCATCGACGCTGAACAGTGCGTGGTTTCGACTTGTTGTCGTGGCCGCCGCTCTATCGACACGCCTGTCATTCGTGACCGGCGTGCCAGGCCTTGCTTTGCCGGTTGTTCCGGCGCAAGAGGCGTGGACTCGCCTGCTCGACGGTTTCCCGGCTGACCAAAGGGGCACCAGCCATGAAACTTAACCTCAAGGAATTCTTCGCAGGCTTCCTGCGTAACCGTCACATCGCCCGGCACTTCCGTAGCCTGGCGTTGCTGGAAACCTTCACCGACACCACGGTCAGCCGTGAAGTCCCGCCCAGCCTGGCGCAAACCCTGGTGGCCGCTGCCGGCAGCGACACGGGTCAATTGCTCAACACCCTGGGCAGTCACACCGATGGCTTGAGCGAGCTTGAAGCCGATGCCTTGCGCGAGCAGTTCGGCCTCAATGAAGTCGAGCACGAACAACCACTGCCTTGGTGGACGCACCTGTGGCACTGCTACAAGAATCCGTTCAACCTGCTGCTGACGTTGCTGGCGGTCATCTCCTGGCTGACCGAAGACATGAAAGCCGCCGTCGTGATTTTCTCCATGGTGGTGCTCTCGACCTTCCTGCGTTTCTGGCAGGAAACCAAATCCAACCAGGCCGCCGATGCTCTCAAGGCGATGGTCAGCAACACCGCCACGGTGATGCGCCGGGACCTTGAGGACCGCGGCGCGCAGCGTATCGAATTGCCGATCAGGCACCTGGTGCCGGGCGATCTGATCGTGTTGTCTGCCGGCGACATGATTCCCGCCGATTGCCGGGTGCTCAGCGCCAAGGACCTGTTCGTCAGCCAGGCTGCCATGACCGGCGAATCGATGCCGGTGGAAAAGTTTCCCCGCCAGCAGGACCGTGACACGCTCAATCCCCTGGACCTGGACAACATCCTGTTCATGGGCACCAACGTGGTGTCCGGCACGGCCATGGCGGTGATTCTCACCACCGGCAACAGCACCTATTTCGGTGCCCTGGCCCAGCGGGTCGGCGCCACCGACCGGGCACCGACTTCGTTCCAGACCGGGGTCAACAAAGTCAGCTGGCTGCTGATCCGCTTCATGTTCGTGATGGCGCCGCTGGTGTTGTTCATCAACGGTTTCACCAAGGGCGACTGGACCGAAGCGCTGCTGTTCGCGCTGTCGATCGCCGTGGGCCTGACCCCGGAAATGCTGCCGATGATCGTCACCTCGACCCTGGCCAAGGGCGCGGTGTTCCTGTCGCGCAAGAAAGTCATCGTCAAACGCCTCGACGCTATCCAGAACTTCGGCGCCATGGACGTGCTGTGCACCGACAAGACCGGCACCCTGACCCAGGACAAGATCTTCCTGGCGCGTAACGTCGATGTCTGGGGCCATGACTCCGATGACGTGCTGGAAATGGCCTACCTCAACAGCTACTACCAGACCGGCCTGAAAAACCTGCTGGATGTGGCGGTGCTCGAACACGTCGAGATCCACCGTGAACTGAAGGTCGGCACGGCGTTTCGCAAGGTCGACGAGATCCCGTTCGACTTCACCCGCCGGCGCATGTCGGTGGTGGTCGCCGAGCGCGATCAACCGCACTTGCTGATCTGCAAGGGCGCGGTGGAAGAGGTGCTGGCGGTGTGCTCGCGGGTGCGTCATGGCGAAGTCGATGAAGCCTTGACCGAAGAACTGCTGGCGCGCATCCGTCAGGTCACGGCCACGTTCAACGCCGAGGGCCTGCGGGTGGTTGCGGTAGCGGCACGGCCAATGGTCGAAGGCCGCGATACCTACAGCCTGGCCGACGAACAGGCACTGACGCTGATCGGTTACGTGGCATTTCTCGATCCGCCGAAAGAAAGCACCGCACCGGCCATCAAGGCCCTGGCCGCCCATGGCGTGGCGGTGAAAGTGCTGACCGGCGATAACGAACTGGTGACGGCGAAAATCTGCCGCGAAGTCGGCCTGGAGCAGCAGGGCCTGCTGATGGGCAATGACATCGAACGCATGAGCGACGCCGAACTGGCGAAAGCCGTGGAGACCACCAACGTCTTCGCCAAACTGACGCCCTCGCACAAGGAGCGCATTGTCCGTCTGCTCAAGGGCAACGGCCATGTGGTCGGTTTCATGGGCGACGGCATCAATGACGCCCCGGCCCTGCGTACCGCCGACATCGGTATTTCGGTGGACAGCGCCGTGGACATCGCCAAAGAAGCGGCCGATATCATCCTGCTGGAAAAGAGCCTGATGGTGCTGGAGGAGGGTGTGCTGGAAGGGCGCCGGACCTTCGCCAACATGCTCAAGTACATCAAGATGACCGCCAGTTCGAACTTCGGCAACGTGTTCTCGGTGCTGGTGGCCAGTGCGTTCATCCCGTTCCTGCCGATGCTGCCGATGCACCTGCTGGTGCAGAACCTGCTCTATGACATTTCGCAGATCGCCATTCCGTTCGATAACGTCGATGACGAAATGCTCAAGCAACCGCAGCGCTGGCAGCCGGCGGATGTCGGGCGCTTCATGCTGTTTTTCGGGCCGATCAGTTCGATCTTCGACATCACCACGTTCGCCTTGATGTGGTACGTGTTCGATGCCAACACCCCGGATCACCAGACCCTGTTCCAGTCCGGCTGGTTCGTGGTCGGGCTGCTGACCCAGACGCTGATCGTGCACATGATCCGCACGCCGAAAATCCCGTTCCTGCAAAGCCGCGCGGCCATGCCCTTGCTGGTGATGACCGGGCTGATCATGGCCGTGGGGATTTTCCTGCCGATGGGACCGTTGGCCCATTACTTCAAATTGCAGGCGTTGCCTTCGCTGTATTTCGTGTTCCTGCCGGTGATCCTGCTGGCGTACATGGCGCTGACCCAGGCGGTGAAGGGGTTCTACATTCGCCGGTTTGGCTGGCAATAAAGCCGCGAGGCTGGCCAATCGACGCAACCCCTGTGGGAGCGAGCTTGCTCGCGATGACTGAGTGTCAGTCGATATCCATGTCAACTGATACACCGCCATCGCGAGCAAGCTCGCTCCCACAGGGGATCGTGTGTTTTTCAAAGGATTCATCATGCAAGCACTGAACAACCTCAACCTGACCTCCCTGCTCGACACCCTGGTCAGCCTCAGCGCGGCCTTCATCCTCGGTGGCCTGATCGGTTTCGAGCGCCAGTACCGGCAGCGCACCGCCGGCCTGCGCACCAACGTGCTGGTGGCGGTGGGCGCGGCGATTTTCGTCGACATGGCCAACCGTCTCGCCGGTGCCGAAGGTGCCGTGCGGGTCGTAGCTTATGTAGTTTCCGGCATCGGCTTTCTCGGTGCCGGGGTGATCATGCGCGAAGAGGGCAACGTGCGCGGTCTCAACACGGCCGCCACGCTCTGGACCTCGGCGGCAGTCGGTGCCTGCGCCGGTGCCGACCTGCTGGCCGAGGCGTTGCTTGGCACCTTGTTTGTGCTCGCGGCCAACACCTTGCTGCGGCCGATCGTCAACAACATCAACCGTCAGCCGCTGGATGTGATTTCGGCGGAGGTCACCAACATCGTCTATGTCATTGCCCGACGCACGCAGCAGAAAGCCGTGCTGGCCTTGCTCGAAGCCGAGCTGGAACGCAGTAACTACCCGGCCAGCGATGTCGATGTGCACGCCTTCGGCACGGATGAAATTGAAATCGAAGCCACCCTGGCCACCACTTCGGTCGATGGTGATGAGCTGGATGCGCTGGTGGCACGGATTTCGACCTCGACCCTGGTGGTGCAGGCGTTCTGGAGTCCGAGTACCACGGAGTAAGGGCCAAGGTTTCCCTGGCAAGCGTCAGACTAACCGGCTTTTATTTAGGAAAATTCCTACATAAACCCAGGAAGGTCTTCCGTAGGCTTTGCGACCTCTTGAAATCGACATCCTTTTGGAGGTCACCATGCCGAACAAATCCTTGCGCATCCTGATCGCCGATGCGCAGCACTTCAACCGCCTGCGGATCGAGCGACTGTTCAATCAGCTCGGCTACTTTCGCGTAGCACCGGTGCAGAGCCTCGACGAGCTCCTGCCACTGGTGGAGTACGGTTGCGAGCCTTTGGACCTGGTGCTTATCAACGGGGCGATGGCCAGCGAAGGGCTGGACCTGTTGAGTTTTTTTGCCGACAACCCGCAGGTTCATCACGCGTTTATCTTCAATGAACAGCAGACGCCGTTGCCGCCCGTCGCGGGCAACGTCCAGGTCAGCCGGACTGCCCTGCCTGACCTGGTGTGCATTACGCAGCTGATGAGCGCTGTCGATCGTCGGCTACCGTTTGTCGGAACTGTCATTTCTGTCAGGTAGTTCTTTGCAGCCTTCCATGCAAAAGTCTATGCGCAGCGTTGTGTCCAACCGCTGCGGTGCCTGGAGGGCATTTTTTGCCCGATCGTGTTGGTTTGCACGGGAGATGTCATGAAGTCAGCACTGATTGCGGAAGATCATCCGGTGGTTCGCTCCATGATCAAACTCGTACTCAAGGGCGAAGGGTTCAAGCGGATTTACGAGGCCTGCCGTGGCGATAAGGTCCTGACGTTGATCCGGGAGCATCAACCGGATGTCGTGCTGCTTGATCTGGGCCTTCCCGGTGTGGCGGGGCTTGAGGTGATGGACCGTATCAAGACCGAAAAGATGCGATGTCGCGTGGTGGTGTTCACCTCGCTGGAGGCCCAGTTCTATCAGGACCGCTGCATGCGTGCCGGGGCTGTTGCCTATGTTTGCAAGAGCAAGGACCTGGATGACCTGAAGGCGGCGGTGAATTGCGTGATGGCCGGCTACACCTATTTCGCTCAGATTCCCTCCAGTTCCGTGTCGATGGGGGAGTTGCAACGCAGCGAAAAGCAGTTGATCGACAGGCTGTCCAATCGTGAGTTGACCATCCTGCAGTACCTGGCCCGGGGGTCGAAAAACCTCGAAATCGCCGAGATCATGCACCTGAGCTACAAGACCGTCAGTACCTACAAGACCCGACTCACCCTCAAGCTCAACGTGAACTCGTCGGTGCACTTGAGGGATTTCGCCCTGCGCAATCATCTGATCTGAATGAACGCACTCCGACGACTGGCAGGTGGGGTACTGATCGGCCTTCTTCTCTGGGCATCAACGGTCTGTGCACAACAGTCGTTGACCCTGTTGGGACGCTCGAGTGTCGAAGGCCTGAGCGTCAGGTTGTCGGAAACCGAGTCGCGCTGGCTACAGCAAAAGGGCCGATTGGTGCTGGCTGTCTCGGCGCCGGACTATCCCCCCTTCGAGTTCAACACGGCGGGCAAGGTATTCGAAGGCCTGACAGCCGATTACGCCGGCTTGCTCGAACAATTGCTGAACGTCGTCATTGAGGTCCAACGTTATCCGTCGCGGGCCGACGCGGTGCAGGCCATCAAGGAAGGGCAGGCAGACCTGCTGGGAACGGCCAATCGATTTGAAGCCGAAGATCCACAGTTACAGATGTCCAGCGCGTACGCGGTCGATCAACCGGTGCTGGTCACGCGCACCGATTTCCCTCCGGTGCGCGACCCGACACTGGCCGGCAAGCGGCTGGTGATGCTGTATCACTACCTGCCCGAATACAGCGTGCAACAGTTCTATTCCAGGGCGCAGGTCCAGCTGTTTCCTTCGACATTGGCGGCGATGGGCGCCGTGGCTTTCGGCCAGGCCGATGTCTACCTGGGCGATGCGATCAATGCCCATTACCTGATCAGCAGAAATTACCTGAACAACGTACACCTGACGGACTTCTCGCCCATGGAGTCCGGGCGTTTTGCCTTTGCGATGGCCCGCGACAACGATTCGCTGTTGCGCATCGTCAACAAGGCGCTGGCGGCCATCACCACCAATGAACAAATGAACATCCTGCGTCGTTGGGGGGCAAACGGGGTGTCTATCCCCGGCACCCAGTCATTGCAATTGAGCGTGGCCGAACAACGCTGGCTCGAACGCCACCCACGGGTGAGGGTCGCGATCAACGAAAGCATTCCGCCGATTTCATTTATCGACAGCGAAGGCAAGTTCCGCGGTATTGGCGTCGATGTGCTGACGAAAATCAGTTTGCGCACCGGCTTGCAATTCGACATCCGGGGCATGAAATCGGTGGCCGAGATGATGACCGGCATCAGGAGCGGGCAGATCGATGTGCTGGCCGGTATCGGCCTCAGTTCCCAGCGTGAAGATCAATTGCTGTTCACCCGGGCGTTCCTGAGCAGCCCTTCGGTGCTGGTGACCCGCGTGGCCGCGGACAGCCCCAGGACACTGGATGACATGGCAGGGCGAACCCTGGCACTGACCCAGGGCAACATTGTCGGCGAGTACCTTCTCCAGCATTACCCGCTGATCCAGCTGGTGGATGCACCATTGTCGACGGACGCCATGGAAATGGTCGCCGAAGGCAAGACCCACGGCGGCATCAACTCCTTGATCAGTGCCCGTTACCTGATTTCCCGGCAGTATCGCGATCGCCTGCAAGTGACCAGCACCGTGGGCACCGACCCTGCACGAAGCACCCTGGCAACCAGTCGCGAGGCCACTGAGCTGCATTCGATCCTGGACAAGGCGCTGTTGAGCATCCCTCCCGAAGAAATTGACGAGCTGACCCAGCCCTGGCGCTATGACTCGATGGTCGAGCAGAGTTACTGGTTGCGACACCGGCAGGCGATCGTGAAGGCGTTTGCAGTGGCGGGTGTCTTGCTGTTGCTCGCGTTGGCCGGGATCGTCTGGCAGCGGCGCCAGATTCGCCAGCGTCAGCAATTGCTCGGACAACTGCAGGAAGCCAAGGACGCGGCGGACGACGCCAACCGGGCCAAGACCACGTTCCTGGCCACCATGAGCCATGAAATCCGCACGCCGATGAACGCCTTGATCGGCATGCTCGAACTGGCGCTGAAACGGGCCGATGAAGGGGAGACCGACCGCGCCGCCATCGAAGTGGCGTCCAACGCCGGGCAGCAGTTGCTGGATTTGATCGGCGACATTCTGGACGTCGCGCGGATCGAATCCGGGCATTTGTCGCTGGCGCCGGAGCGGGTCAATCTGCAGGCGCTGGTGACGTCGGTCTGCCGGGTTTTCGAAGGGCTGGCGGTGCAGAAGAATCTGCAGTGGCGGGTCGAGCTCGACGAACACAGTGACTGTGACGTGATGCTCGACCCCACGCGCTTCAAACAGGTGCTGTCCAATCTGCTGAGCAATGCGATCAAGTTCACCCGGGAAGGCCAGGTGAAGCTGACGCTGGGAGTGCGACCTCAAGCCCCGGCGCACCTCGCCGTCAGCGTACAGATCGAGGACAGCGGCATCGGTATCAGCGCTTTCGACCAGCAACGCCTGTTCAGCCCTTTCGTGCAGGCGGGCAACAGCCAGCAGAGCGCCCGGCAAGGATCCGGCCTGGGTCTGGTGATCAGTCGTATCCTGTGCGAAATGATGGGCGGCCGGTTGCAACTCGACAGTCAGCCTGGGCATGGGACGCGGGTGGACATCAGCCTGGTGCTGCCCGCCCTGCAAGCGTTACCCGCGGGGGGCAAGCCCCTGGATCCGGCGCAGCTCACGACCCGGGCGTTGTCGATTCTGGTGGTCGACGATTATCCGGCCAATCGCCTGTTGCTCTCGCGGCAGCTGAGCTACCTGGGCCATCGCGTGGTGCTGGCTGAAGACGGGGCGCAGGGGCTTGAACAGTGGCGCGGGCAAGGGTTCGATCTGGTCATCACCGACTGCAACATGCCGGTGCTCAGTGGTTACGAATTGGCGGGTGCGATACGTGCGCAAGAGCGGGTGCAGGGGCTGTCGCCGACGCTGATTCTGGGCTTTACCGCCAATGCGCAGGCCGAGGAGAAGGTCCGATGCCAGGCGGCGGGCATGAACGATTGCCTGTTCAAACCCATTCGCCTGGTGGATTTGCAGGCGTGGCTGGCCCAGCGGTTTTCCAGCGCACCCTCAACGGCAATCGACGATCCAGGCGTCGCCGAATTCGATTTGAGCGGGCTGGAGCGCTTTGCGGATGCGGACCGTGAGCTGATCGATCAACTGTTGCACGATCTGGCGCTGAGCAACCGCGAGGATCGCGTGCATTTACTGGCCTTGCATGCCGGCGGCAATCGCCCGGGCTTGCAGGAACTGGCACACCGGATCAAGGGCGGGGCGCTGATGGTGCGAGCGCTTGCCCTGGTCGAGTGTTGCGAACAACTGGAGCAGGCGTGCAATGACGGCCGCGGGGCACTGATCGACGACGCCGTCGACCAGCTACAGCAAGCCATGGCCCGCCTGGACCGGCATCTGGAGCAGGATTGAGGCTCAATCCCAGTTCGGTGCGATGCCTTTCGGGCTGGTCAAGCGGTGGCCGCGATCCAGCGTTTCGATCAACGCCATGTCGGCTTCGCTCAAGGTCAGCTCGCGAGCCTTCAAGTTGCTTTCAAGGTTGGCCCGGCGAGTGGAAGACGGGATCACGGCGTAACCCGATTGCATGGCCCAGGCCAGGGTGACCTGCGCCGGTGTCGCGTGCAGACGATCGGCGATCTGCTGGATGAGCGGATCCTTGAGGACTTCACCGTAAGCCAGGGTCATGTACGAGGTGATGCCGATGCCCTGGCTGCGTGCGAAATCGACGACCTCCCGGTTTTGCAGGTAAGGGTGCAGTTCGATCTGGTGGGTAGCGATGTGCGCGGCACCCGTGGCGGCGATCGCCTGTTTCATCAGGTCGATGGTGAAGTTGGACACGCCGATCTGCCGGGTCAGGCCCAGGTGTTTGGCTTCGAGCAGGGCGCCCATGAATTCTTCGACCGGCACCTGATCATCCGGCGACGGCCAGTGGATCAGGGTCAGGTCCAGGTAGTCGGTCTGCAGTTTGCGCAGGCTTTCCTTCAAGCTGTCGATCAGACGATCACCGGCCAGGTTGGCGACCCAGATCTTGCTGGTGATGAACAACTCTTCCCGGGCGATGCCGCTGGCGGCGATAGCCTCGCCGACGTCGGCTTCGTTCTCGTAGATTTGTGCGGTATCGATCACCCGGTAGCCAAGCGCCAGGGCGGTGCTCACCGAATCGATGACCACCTGGCCTTGCAGGCGAAACGTACCCAGGCCGAAAGCGGGAATAGACATTGAAGACTCCAGAGGTTGCAGTGGGAATGGGCGGCAGTATCGGCGCCTGTATCCGTGAGAAAAACCGCTGGATTGGCAAAGCAATGTTTACCGGAAATCAAGAATCGGGGCAGACCGATGTATTGAAGGTGTCTGGTCTGGCGCCATCGCGAGCAAGCTCGCTCCCACAATGATCCGGGTCGTACACAAATGCTGTGGACGCAGTGAATCCCTGTGGGAGCGGGCTTGCTCGCGAAGGCGGCGACTCGGTCCAAAGCCTTACCCCGCCCTTAAGCAATATCACTGCGGCTGAACTCCTCCCCGAGAAAATCGATCAACGTGCGCACCGAAGGCAGCAGGCCCCGACGCGAGGGGAAGATCGCATGGATGACACCGCTTTTCGGTGCCCAGCCCGGCACCAGTTCCACCAGTTGCCCGGCAGCGATTTCATCGCGCACCACCACACTGGGCAGGTGCACGATGCCGATCCCGGCGACCGCCGCATGGCGCAAGGCCAACAGGTCATCGGTGACCATACGCGGTGCATGCCGGATCATCGCGGTGCTGCCATCGGCCCCGAACAGTTCCCACTGATATTCACGCTGCGCCGCGCCCCAGTGCAGGCTCGGCAAGCCGCAGAGGTCGGCCGGGGAGGCCGGTGTCGACAGGCGCGATAAAAAGGCCGGGCTGCCGACCACGCTCTGGGTGCTGTTGCCCAGCACCTTCATCACCATGTCGGTGTTTTCCAGCGGGGGGAAACGTACCCGCAGGGCAATGTCGAAACCCTCATGGATCAAGTCGACCCGGCGGTTGGTACTCTCGATGAACAACTCCACCAGCGGGTACTTGAGCATGTAGCGGGTCAGCATCGGCCCGACCCAGGAATTGAGCAGCGCCGTCGGGCAACTGACACGCACCAGGCCCTGAGGCTCGGAGCGATTGCGTTCGATCAGTTCGGCGGCGCTTTCCGCCTCCACCCGCATGGCCAGGCAGCGCTGGTAATAGGCCTGGCCGATTTCCGTCAATGAGCAATGCCGACTGGTGCGGTGCAGCAGGCGCACGCCGAGACGTTCTTCAAGCTCGGCAATGCGTCGGCTGAGCTTGGACTTTGGCATGTCCAGTGCCCGGCCGGCCGCGGCGAAACCGTGATGCTCCACCACTTGGGTGAAGTAGTAGAGGGTGTTGAGGTCTTCCACCATCGTTCTCCAGATAGAACGCTAAAGCTGATTTTTGCAGTCTAGCGCAGCAAAGGTCACGGTTTTAAGCTTTGTCCATGGCTTCACTCACCTCACCAGGAGACACCATGAAAAACATCATCGGTATCTACACCAGTCCACGGACCCATTGGGTTGGCGACGGTTTTCCGGTTCGCACGCTGTTTTCCTACGACAACCTGGGCAAACACATCAGCCCGTTCCTGATGCTGGATCATGCCGGCCCCGCTGAATTCACCCCGACCACCGAACGGCGTGGCGTTGGTCAGCATCCTCATCGTGGCTTCGAAACCGTGACTATCGTTTACAAGGGCGAACTGGAGCACCGGGACTCCACCGGCAGTGGCGGCAAGATCGGCCCTGGCGATGTGCAATGGATGACCGCTGCCTCGGGGATCCTGCATGAAGAGTTTCACTCCGAAGGTTTCGCCAAGAGCGGCGGCACCCTGGAGATGGTGCAACTGTGGGTCAACCTGCCGGCCAGGGACAAAATGGCCGACCCCGGCTACCAGACGATTCTCGACCGTGACATCCCGGCCATCCCCTTGAAGGACAACGTCGGCAGCCTGCGCCTGATCGCCGGAGAGTTCGATGGCCACAAAGGCCCGGCGCGCACCTTCACCCCAGTCGACGTGTGGGACATTCGTTTGAATGCCGGCAAGTTGCTCACCCTTGACCTGCATGAAGGGCGCAATACCGCGCTGGTGGTTCTGCGTGGCACGGTTCAGGTCAACGGCCTGGAATCGGTGCGCCAGGGACAACTGGCCCTGTTCGACCGCAAGGGCGATCAGGTGAGCCTCGAAGCCAGCGAAGACGCGGTGGTGCTGTTGCTCAGCGGCGAGCCGATAGACGAGCCGATCGTCGGCCACGGGCCGTTCGTGATGAACACCGAGCAAGAAATCCACCAGGCCTTCGCCGACTTCCAGTCCGGTCGCTTCGGCCGGATGCACGCTTAGTTCGCAACGCTTTTACACCCGACTCTACACAGGATGAGTAGGCCGGTTTTCAGGCCAGGGATGGCTATTGCCCAAAAGAAAGAGGAAACGCACATGAACACTGTCTACGCGGCCAACTTCAACGGCCAGAAACCGACCATCGACCCCAACGACAGCGCAATGCTGTTGATCGATCACCAGAGCGGGCTGTTCCAGATCGTCAAGGACATGGACGTGCCCCAATTGCGCGCCAACGCCATTGCCCTGGCCAAGGCCGCGACCCTGCTCAAGATGCCGGTGATCACCACTGCTTCCGTTCCCCAGGGGCCGAACGGGCCGTTGATCCCGGAAATCCACGAGGCCGCGCCCCATGCGCAGTACGTGGCGCGCAAAGGTGAAATCAACGCCTGGGACAACCCGGAGTTTCACGCGGCGGTCAAAGCCACCGGCAAGAAAACCCTGGTGATCGCCGGCACCTTGACCAGCGTGTGCCTGGCGTTCCCGTCCATCGCCGCCGTGCATGAGGGCTACAAGGTGTTTGCCGTGGTCGACGCCTCCGGCAACCACTCGAAACTGGCCACTGATCTGACCGTTGCCCGTCTGGCCCAGGCCGGGGTGGTGCCGATCGACATCATGGCTACGCTCTCTGAGCTGCAAGGTTCGTGGAACCGCCCGGACGCCGAGCAGTGGGCCGCTGTCTACGCCCAGGCCATGCCGCATTATCAGTTGCTGATCGAGAGCTACCTCAAGGCCCAGCAAGTGGCGAACGAACACGAAGCGCTGGACTCCCAGCGCTAACCGGTTACCCCACGCCGATTTCCAATCGGCATCGATAACATGCGAGGACTACTGCAATGACTTCTTCCTACAAGCGTCTGGACAAGGACAACGCCGCGGTTTTGATGGTTGATCATCAGGCGGGCCTGCTGTCTCTGGTGCGCGACATCGATCCGGATCGATTCAAGAACAACGTGCTGGCGCTGGCTGACCTGGCCAAGTACTTCAAGCTGCCGACCATCCTCACCACCAGTTTCGAAACCGGTCCCAACGGACCGCTGGTGCCCGAACTCAAGGCACTCTTTCCCGACGCGCCGTACATCGCTCGCCCGGGCCAGATCAACGCCTGGGACAACGAAGATTTCGTCAAGGCGATCAAGGCCACTGGCAAGAAACAACTGATCATCGCCGGTGTGGTGACGGAGGTGTGTGTGGCATTCCCGGCGCTTTCGGCGCTGGCCGAAGGTTTTGACGTGTTCGTGGTCACCGACGCGTCCGGCACCTTCAACGAACTGACCCGCGAATCGGCGTGGCACCGTATGACCGCTCAGGGCGCGCAACTGATGACCTGGTTCGGCCTGGCCTGTGAACTGCACCGCGACTGGCGCAACGACATCGAAGGATTGGGCACGCTGTTCTCCAACCATATTCCGGATTACCGCAACCTGATGACCAGCTACAGCACACTGGCCAATAGCAAGTAACTTCGGCATCACTCATCCCCCCTGTGGGAGCGGGCTTGCTCGCGAAGGCTGCTTAACTTTCAACCTATGTGTTGACTGTTATACCGCTTTCGCGAGCAAGCCCGCTCCCACATTGGTTTTGTGGTGTTTTTGGGAGGGTGTTCATCCCGCCAAATCAAATGCTCCTACACTGAGGCCAATCCATGCGATCTTCGCGTTATTGGCCCTGGCTGGAGTTGCTTGATGCTGTCATTGCTCACCGAACACCCGCTGATTTGCGCGATGGCGCTGATCCTGATCGATCTTGGGTTGTGGTACTTGCTCAGTGCACTTGGCAGCGCCTGGCGGCTATTGGTACGGGTGGTGATTTTTTCGTTGTTCAGCCTGCTGTTGTTCAACGAAGGCCTGAACCCGATGGAGCCGCCGCCCTGGGCTGACAACGTACCCTTGCATCTGGCGGCCACTGGCTTGCAGATCGGCTGGTGGTTGTTCGGCGCGCGGACCCTGACCGTGCTGATCGGCGCGGTGATGATGCAACGGGTCGGGCACACCGGGCGATTGCTTCAGGATCTGCTCGGTGCGGTGATTTTCCTGATCGCGGTCATTGCCGCCCTGGCCTATGTGCTCGATCTGCCGGTCAAGGGCGTGCTGGCGACGTCCGGTGCGTTGGCGATCATCGTCGGGCTGGCCTTGCAAAGTACCCTCAGTGACGTGTTTTCCGGGATCGTCCTGAACACCACCAAGCCCTATCAACTCGATGACTACATCTCCATCGATGGCATGGAGGGCCGGGTCACCGACATCGACTGGCGTGCCACGCGCCTGCAGACCTCCCAGGGTTGCATGGCGGTGATTCCCAACTCCCTGGCAGCCAAGGCCAAGATCATCAATTTCAGTCGGCCGAGCGATATGTTCGGCATTTCCGTTTCGTTGGAAGTGAGCCCCCACGCGCGGCCGAACACGGTGATCGATGCTTTGGAGCGGGCCATTCAAGGTTGTCGTGCGTTGCTCGATACGCCGTCGCCAAGCGTCGGCCTGAAAACCGCCAGCAACACCGGAGTGGTCTACGAAATCAGCGGCTTTGTCGCGTCGATGGACGAGAAACGTTCAGTGCGCAACCAGCTGTACGATCTGGCCTATCGGCACTTGCAGGCATCCGGGGTCAGTTTGTTGTCGAGCGTGGAGCCCAGTCCGCCGGTCAACTCGACTCGCAAACGCGCGTTGCTCGACAGCTCGCCGATTTTCTCAACCTTGCGCCAGGAAGAGAAAGACACCTTCAGCCAGAACATGACCCTGCAAACCTTTCGCGCCGGGGAGGTGATCCTGGAAGCGGGGCAGGTCAGCGATCACTTGTTCATTATCGAATCCGGCGTGATCTCGGTGACCTTGATGCGTCACGGGGCGCCATACGAATCCGGACGCATGGGGCCGGGGGAGGTGTTCGGCGAGGCAGGTATTCTCACCGACAGCGCGCTGCCTGCGCAGTTTACCGCCAAGACATTCAGTGGCCTGTACCGCATCGAAAAGTCATACCTCAAGCCGTGCCTGGATGCCCGTCACGAGATCAACGATGCAATGCAGGCCTTGCTCGATTATCGACTGCAAAAAGCGAAAACCCTGACTCAGGACCTACCGGTGGCGGTGGAGAAAAAGGGCTTCCTGCGATGGTTGCGCAGTCGGGTGTGAATGGCCGCTGCGCGGATCGTCGGATCGCCGCCCGGAGCAAGCTCGCTCCCACAGGGGAATGCGATCAAACGTGGGAGCGAGCTTGCTCGCGATGACGGCAATGAACTCACCAAAAGTGAAGAGTGAAACCCATCACCCCCGCGTTTCCACCAACAGCCAGGAAGGCACCGCCAATGGCCTCCTCGACTTCTGAAAGATTGGCTATTTGTGTAGAACGGTCGGGGGACTAACGTAGTCACACACCCACCTGCCCTGGAGCACGCCATGCAACCCCGTATCGATTTTTACACCGCCTCCCCTGATGCCCTCAAAGCGATGATCGCCCTGGAAACAGCGGTGTCGAAGCTGCCGCTGGAAAAAAACCTGATCGAACTGGTCAAGCTGCGTGCCTCGCAAATCAACGGCTGCGCCTTCTGCATCGACATGCACACTGCTGATGCGATCAAGGGCGGTGAAACCCCGCGCCGCCTGTTCGCCGTGACAGCCTGGCGCGAAGCACCGTTCTTTACCGAGCGCGAACGCGCTGCGCTGCTCTGGACCGAATCCCTGACCCAGCTCAGCCTGACCCACGCTCCGGATGAAGACTACGAAATGGTCAGCGCCCAGTTCTCGCCCAAGGAAATGGTCGACCTGACCGTGGCTATCAGCACCATCAACAGCTGGAACCGTCTGGCCGTAGGTTTTCGCAAAATGCCTCAGGCCTGACCCGAACAAGCATCAATGAGCGTCGGCACTCGGCGCGGCCGGTGGTTGTACCTTGCGCATCAAAGGCACCATCGCCGTGGCGATAATGAAGCAGACCATGATCATCAAGAACGCGTCGCCATAGGTTTGCGTCTGGGCTTCGCGGTAGGTCAGCAACCATAGTTGATGCAGGCTGGCGGTGACCCCGGCGTCACCGCTCTGGCCGAGGGCGGCGAAGTTGTTGCCGACCTGGGACAGCCATTGGTTGAGCGCCTCGTTGGTGCTGTTGAGGTTCTCCGCCAACCGGGTGAAATGCAGGTTGGTGCGGTCGTTGAGGATGGTCGCGCACGCTGCAATGCCGATGGCCCCGCCCAGGTTGCGCATCAGGTTGAACAACCCCGACGCATGCTTGAGCCGTGCCGGCGCCAGGCCGCCGAGGGTCAAGGTCACCGCCGGCGGCACCGCCAATTGCTGGGCAATCCCGCGTAGGGCTTGCGGCAGCATCAACTCCTTGGCCCCCCAGTCATGGGTGATCGGGCTGAAATCCCACATCGACAAGGCAAACAGCCCAAGACCGAACATCATGATCCAGCGCAGGTCGACGCGATTGGCCAGAAAGGCATACAGCGGAATCGCCATGATCTGGAACACTCCGGTGGAGAAAACCGCCAGACCAATGTCCAGCGCTCCGTAGCCACGCACCCGACCGAGGAACAGCGGCGTCAGGTAAATGGTGGCGAACAGGCCGATGCCGGTGACGAACGAGAAGAAACAACCGAGGGCGAAATTGCGGTCCTTCAAGGCGCGCAGATCGACAATCGGGTTGGCCACATGCAAGGTCCGGCCGATGAACGCCAGCCCGGCCAGGCCACTGATCCACGCGGTGGTCAGGATCGTGCGGTCGCTGAACCAGTTCCAGCGCGGGCCTTCTTCGAGGGTGTATTCCAGGCAGCCAAGGAACAGCGCCAGAAACACCATGCTCAAGTAATCCGCGCCTTTGAGCAGCGACAGTTCCGGCTGGTCGATTTTTACCAGCATCGGCACGGCCACGGCGACGAAGATGCCGGGGACCAGGTTGATGTAGAACAGCCAGTGCCAGGACGATATGTCGGTGATCCAGCCACCGATCACCGGCCCCAGGGTCGGTGCCAGGGACGCTACTGCGCCGATGGTCGCGGCGGCGATCACCCGTTGTTTGCCGGTGAAGAACACGAAGGCCGTGGTGAACACCAGCGGGATCATCGAACCGCCCAGAAACCCTTGCAGGGCGCGGAAGGCGATCATGCTCTGGATGTTCCAGGCTATGCCGCACAGCAGGCTGGCCAGGGTGAAACCCACCGCCGATGCGCAGAACAGCCAGCGCGTCGAGAACACCCGCGACAGCCAACCGGACAGCGGGATCACGATGATTTCGGCGATCAGGTAGCTGGTTTGTACCCACGCGGTTTCGTCGGTGCCGGCGGAAAGCCCGCCGCCGATGTCACGCAACGAAGCCGAGACAATCTGGATGTCCAGCAGGGCAATGAACATGCCGATGCACATGCTGGCGAAGGCGAAAACCTTGGTCGCCGTCGCCATGTTCGCGGCATTGAACGGTTGCGCCGGGGCGGCGAGGGCACGGCTCATGGCGAGCTGGCCACGGCTGGCGCTTGAGGCGCCTTGCGCGTGTCCACTTCAGCGGTGACCGACAACCCCGGACGCAAGTGGCCGAGCACACTGTCGGCCGGGTCGAGGTGAATCCGCACCGGCACCCGCTGCACGATCTTGGTGAAGTTGCCGGTGGCGTTTTCCGGTGGCAACACACTGAATTGCGAACCGCTGGCGGGGGCGAGGCTGTCCAGGTGACCGTGGAATTCCTGCCCCGACAGCACGTCGGCACGGATCACCACCCGTTGCCCCGGCACCATGTGCGCCAGTTGGTCTTCCTTGAAGTTGGCATCGACCCACAGACCGCTGGTCGGCACCACCGAGAGCAATTGCGAGCCGGCCTGAGCATAGGCGCCGACCCGTGCCCGGCGATTGCCGATCACACCGTCAACCGGTGCCTTCAGTTCGGTGTAGCCGACATTCAATTGCGCCAGGTCGCGCTCAGCCTTGGCCTGGATCAAGGCGGCCCGGGCTTGTTGTTTCTGGGTGTCGATCACATTCAACTGGCGTTGCGCGGCCAGCAATTCAGCCTGGGCGCGGTTGCTTTGGGCCTGGGCCGTCTTGAACGTGGTATTGGCCCGCTGGGCACTTTCAACCGAGACGGCGTTGGTGATCACCAGTTTTTTGTAGCGGGCATCGTCATCCCGCGAACGGGCGGCTTCGGCACCGGCGGCGTCGATGCCGGCACGGGCCTGGCCGATGACGGCCTGTTGCAGTTGCTCGGTGGCGTCGAGGTTGGCGAGCAGGGCCTGCTGGGCGGCCACTGCGCCTTCGGCCTTGGTCAGGTGGGCGCGGTAATCGCGAGAATCGAGACGGACCAGCACGTCACCGGCCTTGACCTTCTGATTATCGGTCACCAGCACTTCGTCGATGTAGCCCGCCACTTTCGGCCCGATCACCGTCACATCGCCGCCGATGTAGGCGTCGTCGGTTTCCTCGATGAAACGTCCGGCAGTCCACCAATGCGTGCCATACACACCGGCCAGCACCAGTGCCGCGATGCCCAGTGTTGGCAACAGCAGGCGTTTGAGCAGGGGAGGTTTGGCGGCAGTCACCGGGGCAGCCAGGTCGGGTTCAACGGTGGGCATGCTGGTCATGGACGTTTACCTGTGGGTGCGGCGGATAATTATGATGATCATAATATGACGAATGTAATATTTTGTGGCAAATGGTTTTTGCTGCCGGTCGTCAGGTGGCTTGTTCAAAGAGGAAGAGATTTTGTGAGCGCTGGAGAAACATTGTAGGAGCGAGCCTGCTCGCGAAAAATGCCCAGACAACGCGCTCATCCAGACACCCCGCGTCATCGTTGACGTCCATCGCGAGCAGGCTCGCTCCTACAGGGAATCGGGGGCACCCGCCAAAGCCAGGTCGGCCCGAAGGACGCCTGGCTTTTGCTTTGGCTTTTGATCTTCTTGCCCCCTCGAGAGGCCGAGTGGAGGTTCTGCGCAGTGGGCAACCCGGCATGGATGCCGGGTTAGCCGCGTACGGCCATGGATGGCCGATCGCGGCGGGCCCACGGAGCAGGACCGGAGCGAGGGAATGCCGAGCCTGGGCGAGGCACCGAACGTCAGGGGCAAGAGCCCTTGGTTACTTGGGGCTCTTCCAAGTAACCCGCTGTAAAAGCGGAACCGTCAGCCGCCGTTACAGCAGAAATGGATATGCACCCACTCCAAATGTGCAGCTATCAAACCCGCTCAAAAATCGCCGCAATCCCCTGACCACCACCGATGCACATGGTCACCAGCGCGTAACGGCCGCCGGTGCGGTGCAGTTCGTGGATGGCCTTGGTGGCGATGATTGCGCCGGTCGCGCCCACCGGGTGGCCCAGGGCGATACCCGAACCGTTCGGGTTGACCTTGGCCGGGTCGAGGTCCAGTTCCTGGCTGACGGCGCAGGCCTGGGCCGCGAAGGCGATGTTGGCTTCGATCACGTCCAGGTCGGCGACGGTCAGGCCGGCGCGCTTGAGCGCCAGACGGGTGGCCGGGATCGGGCCCAAGCCCATGAATTCCGGTTCGACGCCGGCGTGGGCGTAGCTGACCAGGCGGGCGAGGGGTTTCAGGTTATTGGCCTGGACCGCGTTGCCACTGGCCATGACCAGTGCGGCGGCGCCGTCGTTCAGGCCCGAGGCGTTGCCGGCGGTGACCGAACCGTCCTTCTTGAACGCCGGCTTCATTGCTGCCAGCTGTTCCAGGGACGTGGCGCGTGGATGTTCGTCGACGCTGAACAGCTTGGTGCCTTTGCGATCCTGGATTTCCACGGTCGCGATCTGCTCGCTGAAGTAGCCGTTGGCAATCGCGTGGGCCGCGCGTTTCTGGTCTTCCAGGGCCAGGGCGTCCTGCATTTCGCGGGTGATGCCGTTGCGCGCGGCGACGTTCTCGGCGGTGATGCCCATGTGGATGCCATGGAAGGGGTCATGCAGGATGCCGAGCATGTAGTCGATGACCTGGGCGTTGCCCATGCGCGAACCCCAACGGGCGGCCGGCATCAGGTACGGGCCACGGCTCATGGATTCGGCACCGGCACCGACGACGATGTCGGCATCGCCGAGCATCAGGGTCTGGGCGGCGTTGATGATCGCTTGCAGGCCCGAACCGCACAGGCGGTTGACGTTGTAGGCCGGGGTTTCCTTCGGAATGCCGGCGTTCATCGCCGCGACGCGGGAGATGTAGGCATCGCGGGTTTCGGTCGGGATCACGTTGCCCATCACCAGATGGCCAACGAGCGCCGGGTCCACGGCGGCTCGCTCCAGGGCGGCTTTCACGGCCGTGGTCGCGAGGTCGGCCAACGGCACGTCCTTGAGCGAGCCACCGAACGTACCGATGGCGGTACGGGCGGCGCTGACGACGTAGATTTCTGGAGTGTTCATGGCTGGTTTCCTTTCGGTGGATTCTTATCTGTACTGCGATTGAGCAGGGCGTTCAAGGCGGTTTTCGCCTCGTCGGTATTCAGGCGTTGAATGAACAGCGTGTTTTCTTCGCGCAGGGTGGCTTCCAGTTCGGCCAGGCAAGCCTGTTTCATCAGCAGCCGGGACTGGCGCAAGGCTTGCTGGGGCATGGCCAGAAAGCGCTGGGCGATTTTTTTCGCCGCCGCCAGGCATTGTTCGCCGTCATCGAAGGCTTCGTTGGCCAGGCCCCAGGCCACCGCTTCGTTGCCGTCCAGGCCGTTGCCCAACAGGAGCAGGCTCGCGGCACGGGCATGGCCGAGCCGGCGTGGCAGCAACAGGCTGGCGCCAAATTCGGGGCACAGGCCGATGTTGACGAACGGCATGCGCAGCTTGGCGTTGCGGGTGACCAGTACTTGATCGCAATGCAGCAGCAATGTGGTGCCAATACCGATGGCCGCACCGCAGACTGCCGCGATCAACGGTTTTTGCAGGCGCGTGACGACCTTCATCAGGTGGAACGCCGGGGCGTCCAGATGAGTCGGCGGGTGCTGGAGGAAATCCACCAGGTCATTGCCGCTGGTAAAGCACGCCGGGCCACCGGTGATGATGATTACGCCGGTCTGCGGGTCTTCGTCGGCGGCCAGCAACAGCTCGGCCAGTTGCGTGTACATGGCGTTGTTCAGCGCATTGAGCTTGTCCGGGCGGTCGATGGTCAGCGTCAACACGCCGTCGCGTTGCTCGTGTTTGATCAGGTCGGTCATCGCAGGCTCTGCAGGGTCGGTTCAGGGCTGCCACTTTAAGCGCCGGACAAACCCCGGATCTATGGCAAAACGGGTCAACTGCACTGCCGCTTTTTGCCATGCCGGTGTGTCCAAAAAACGACACACACCCATTCGGGGTATGGCCGCGCCCGGCGAATCCACCAATAGTGGGGGCATCCGCTCATCCAGAGCCGAACTCGCTATAAGGTGCATTTGCTATGGGCAAGACGCTGCTTAAGGTGATTTCCAGTCTGTTTGTTGTACCGCTGACATTGAATGCCTACGCCGCTCAAGTGGACGACAGCCATACGCTGAGGTTGTACAACTGGGCGGATTACATCGGTGAAAAAACCGTGGCCGACTTCGAAAAGGCCACCGGCATCAAGGTCATCTACGACACCTTCGATGCCTACGAAACGGTGCAGGCCAAATTGCTCACCGGCCACTCCGGTTATGACCTGATCGTGTTGAACGCGTCCCTGGCGCCACCACTGATCAAGGCCAAGGTGTTCCAGCCGCTGGACAAGAAACTGCTGCCGGGCTGGACCAACCTGGACCCGAAAGTCCTGGAGGATCTGCAAGGGTACGATCCGGGCACCACGTACTCGGCGCCTTATACCTGGGGTAGCAACGGCGTCACCTACAACGTCGACAAGATCAAGGAACGCATGCCCGACGCGCCGATCGGCTCGCTGGCGATGATCTTCGATCCGAAGATCGTCTCGCGCTTCGCCGACTGCGGCGTGACCCTGCTCGATGCCCCGACCGAAGTCATTCCCATGGCCCTGAAGTACCTGGGTCGTGATCCGAGAAGCGCCGCACCGGAAGATCTGAAAGCCGCCCAGGACTTGCTGTTGTCCGTGCGGCCGTACATCCGCAAGTTCGACTCGGTCAATTACCTGACCAGCCTGCCCAATGGCGATGTGTGCATGGCCATGACCTGGTCCGGCGACTACGCCACCGCCATGGCCCGCGCCGCAGAAGCCAAGAAGAAGATCGACCTGGCGTACTTCATCCCCAAGGAAGGTTCGCTGATCTGGTTCGACAACCTGTACATCCCGGCCGACGCGCCCCACGTCGCCAATGCCCACAAGTTTCTCGAGTACCTGATGCAGCCGCAGGTGATGGCGGACGTGAGCGACTTCATCAATTACGCCAACAGCAACGCCGCGGCCACGCCGTTGTTGAGCGCCGATGTGCGTAACAACCCGGCGATTTACCCCGACGCGCAAACTCGCGAGCGGCTGTTTCCGCAGAAGACCCAGGACGCCAAGGACATGCGGGCGATTACTCGGGTCTGGAGCACCGTGAAAAGCGGCATCTGATTTGTTCGAACGTTAGTCAATTCGGTTAGAGGTTTATTTATGGCGACGCCAACACGCACCGTTTTTTCCCCAGCGGACGAGTCCCGGCTGGTCAAGGCCGACAAGGCTCACCATATGCACGGCTATCACGTGTTCGACGAACACGCCGAACAGGGCTCGCTGAACATCGTCGCAGGCAACGGCGCCTACATCTACGACACTCAGGGCAACCGCTTTCTCGATGCGGTGGGCGGCATGTGGTGCACCAATATTGGCCTGGGTCGTGAGGAAATGGCCGAGGCCATCGCCGACCAGGTGCGTCAGCTGGCCTATTCGAACCCGTTTTCCGACATGTCGAACAACGTGGCGATCCAGTTGTGCGAAAAACTCGCCAGCCTGGCCCCCGGCGACCTTGACCATGTGTTCCTGACCACCGGCGGCTCCACCGCCGTGGACACTGCGTACCGGCTGATCCAGTACTACCAGAACTGCCGAGGCAAACCGGAGAAGAAGCACGTTATCGCCCGGTTCAACGCCTATCACGGCTCCACCACCCTGACCATGTCGATCGGCAACAAGGCCGCCGACCGGGTGCCGGAGTTCGACTACGCCAACCCGCTGATCCACCACGTCTCCAACCCGAATCCGTACCGCGCGCCCGATGGCATGGACGAGGCGCAGTTCCTCGAGTTCCTGGTCAAGGAATTCGAAGACAAGATCCTCTCGATTGGCGCGGACAAGGTTGCCGGTTTTTTCGCCGAGCCGATCATGGGCTCCGGCGGGGTGATCATTCCGCCCCGGGGCTATCTCAAACGCATGTGGGACGTCTGCCAGCGCTACGACATCCTGTTCGTCGCCGACGAGGTGGTCACTTCGTTCGGGCGCCTCGGCAAGTTCTTTGCCTCTTATGAGGTGTTCGACGTGCAGCCCGACATCATCACCACTGCCAAGGGCCTGACCTCGGCCTACCTGCCGCTGGGCGCGTGCATCTTTTCCGAGCGCATCTGGAAAGTCATCGCCGAGCCGGGCAAGGGCCGCTGCTTCACCCACGGCTTCACCTACAGCGGGCATCCGGTGTGCTGCACGGCGGCGCTGAAGAACATCGAAATCATCGAGCGGGAAAACCTGCTGGCCCATGTCGACACGGTGGGGGCTTATCTGGAGGAGCGCCTGGCCACCCTGCGGGACTTGCCGTTGGTGGGGGATGTGCGCTGCCAGAAACTCATGGCCTGCGTGGAGTTCGTCGCCGATAAACGCACCAAGGCGCTGTTCCCCGACGAGATCAACATCGGCGAGAAAATCCACGTGCGGGCCCAGGCCCGGGGCTTGCTGGTGCGGCCGATCATGCACCTCAATGTCATGTCGCCACCGTTGATCCTGACGTCTGCCCAGGTCGATGAAATCGTCGAGACCTTGCGCACATGCATTCTGGAAGTGGCCGCCGAGCTTGAAGCGAGCGGACAGTACGCGGGCCAATGATTTCGTCAGTCAGGCTGTTACCAAGGGCGTGTCCAGCCGCTAGACTGCGGGGCATGAGCAAACCAGACGACGATACGCTGATCGCGGTGCCCTTCGGGGCATTGCACAAATGGCATGGGGGAATGCGCGAGGCATTCGCCCATATCGATGAGCCTGACGCCTTGCAACACCTGGCGTCGGCGTTGGCGCAACTGGTGTCCGTCGAGTCGATGATGATCAGCCTGGAGCGTAAGGACCGCGCGCCCCAGTTGCTGCATCAGCGCGGGATTGCGCAGGAGTATCAGGTCTCGATTCTGGAGCGCTATTTTGCCGGGGGTTATTTGCTCGACCCGTTCTGCCTGGCGGTGGAGCAGGGGTTGGCGCAAGGCTTCTATCACCTGGAGGAGATTGCCCCGGACAACTTCTTCGACAGTGACTACTACAAATCCTATTACCTGAAGGCGGGCTGCTCGGAAGACAGCTACTACATTGTCGACATCGGCAATGACACGAAGATTTCCGTCAGCCTCTATCAGGGTTTCGGCGGTGAATGCCTGAGCGCCGAACAGCTGAATCTGCTGCGCGCCGTGGAACCGCTGGTGCGTGAATTCATCAGCGAATTCAGTCAACGGGGCATGCTGCGCAGTCGCGAGATCCAGTGCGATAAAGACCAGGGCATGCGCGATGATCTCAAGCACCGGGTGCAGTCGGCGTTCGAGCATTTCGGCAGCGACTTGCTCACTGAACGAGAGCGGCAAGTGGCGCATATGGTGTTGCGCGGGCATTCGGTGAAATCCACGGCCAGCCAGATGAACATCTCACCGGAAACCGTGCGCATGCACCGCAAGAACCTGTACCTGAAACTGGAAGTGGGATCGCAGTCGGAGTTGTTTGCGCTGTTTATCGAGTGGTTGCGCAGGCACTGAGAATTTCAGCTCGGCACAAATCAAATGTGGGAGCGGGCTTGCTCGCGAAGAACGTCCAGACGACGCGTTCTGTCAGACCGCCCGCGTTATCGTTGACCTCCATCGCGAGCAGGCTCGCTCCTACAGGGTTGGTCAGCGTGCCCGCAACCGTCGCCCGACCACATCCAGCACATCACAGCCATCGCGCAACGGGATGGCGCAGAGCAATGAAAAGTCGCTGAGGATGAAGGATTCGCACTCGATCGAGCCGCGCATGGACAGGTTTTCCAGCAATTGGGTGACGGCGCGGATTCGGTAGTTGGCGGCGTCCATCAGGACGTCGAGCGGTGCGTGGGTGTCGACGAAGAGGGTGGGCATTTCACTGCAATTGCTGGTGAGTGCCATGAAGCGATTGTTGGGGTGTGGGGTTGGTTTTTCGTAGGGTGGATCGGGATGAATGGTTTTCATGCTTTCTAACTCTAGGAAAGGAAAATCGAAGCTACCGAAAGCCTTCCTACGGGCTGGGGTGGCAGCCATGTACGGGGTAGGAATATCGAGTCCCTAGCACCTCGACCACGCCGAAGCGTGCCCGTACATAGCCGCCGCAGCTGATCTTACGGACGCATTTCAACGGCCGCAAACCAGGTAATTGGCGCCAACGTGGTACTAGGGAAACTGGAGGTTCCTACACCTCGCCACTGAAATTCAGTGACCACAAAAGACTATCGATTGAGCACCTTTCAAACCAGTTCATGCGGATCGCCGCAATTCGAAGGAAATCTCCGAAGACCTTGGCCGGAAATGTCCTAGGACCTGCGCAATGAATATCAGCAAAACGGGGACGGTGGGTTGTGGATGAGGGACAACGGGCACGTCCGAAGTCTAGGAAAAACAGAAATGTCCTACGCCAATTGACGCCTGGATCACCTCACCCCCTGTAGGAGCGAGCCTGCTCGCGAAGAACGTCCAGACAGCGCGTTCAGTCAGACTGCCCGCGTTATCGTTGACCTCCATCGCGAGCAGGCTCGCTCCTACAGGGGTTGCTGGTTGACCACGAGATTTGTGGTCAACCAGGAATCCAGATCAATCTTCGCGTTTGACCACCAGGGTCAGAATGTCATAACTGGCCACCAGTTCACCCAACTGGTTGGTCACTTCCACATCCCACGCCACCACCCCTTGCGGGATGCCTTGCGGGCTCTTCTTGCCCTGGTCGATCTTGCGTTTGCAGGTCAGGCGCGCCTGGATGGTGTCGCCGATGCCCACCGGGTTGATGAAGCGCAAGGTGTCCAGGCCATAGTTGGCCAGTACCGGCCCCGGAGCGGGGGAAACAAACAGCCCGGCCGCCGCCGAAAGCACGAAGTAACCATGGGCGATACGCTTGCCGAATTGCGATTCCTTGGCCGCGATCTCGTCGAAGTGCATGTAGAAGTGGTCGCCCGACAGGCAGCCGAAGTTCACCAGATCTGCTTCGGTGACGGTGCGGCGGTGGGTCAGCAGCGACTCGCCGATCTGCAGGTCCTGGAAATGGCGACGGAACGGATGCACGTCGGTTTCGATGACCTTGGCCCCGCGCACGTACTCACCGGTGACCGCTGCCAGCATGGTCGGCGAACCTTGTACCGCCGCGCGTTGCAGGTAGTGTTTCACCGCGCGCAGGCCGCCGAGTTCTTCGCCGCCACCGGCACGCCCCGGGCCGCCGTGCTTGAGCTGTGGCAGCGGCGAGCCATGGCCGGTGGATTCGCCGGCAGAGTGGCGATCCAGTACCAGCAAGCGGCCGTGCCAGGCAGCCGCGACCGGGATGGCCTTGGCGGCGATTTGCGGATCCTTGGTCACCAGACTGGCCACCAGGCTGCCTTTGCCGCGCGCGGCCAGGGCCAATGCTTCGTCGAGATCGTCGTAGGCCATCAGCGTACTGACCGGACCGAACGCTTCGATATCGTGGGCGCCGCCTTCGGCATGGGGGTCGCGGGCCTGCAACAGGGTCGGGGCGAAGAACGCGCCGTTGTCGACGTTTTCACCACGGGGTTCGAAACCGTCGCGGGCACCAAACAGCATATCGCTGCTCTGCAACAGGCTTTCCAGACGCTCGGCCACGTCTTTCTGCTGATCGTGGGAAGCCAGTGCGCCCATGCGTACGCCTTCCACCGACGGGTCGCCGACCACCACTTTGGCCAGGCGATCACGCAGGCGCGTAGCCACGGCATCAATGTGCTTGGCCGGCACGATGGCGCGGCGGATGGCGGTGCATTTCTGCCCGGCCTTGGTGGTCATTTCCCGGGCGACTTCCTTGATGAACAGCTCGAACTCTTCGTCATCCGGGGTTACGTCCGGGGCGAGGATCGCGCAGTTCAGGGAGTCGGCTTCGGCGTTGAACGGCACCGAATTGCGGATCAGGTTCGGGTTGACCCGCAGCTTGGCCGCAGTGTCGGCGGAACCGGTGAAGGTCACCACGTCCTGGCCTTGCAGGCGGTCGAGCAGGTCGCCGGTGCTGCCAATGATCAGTTGCAGGCTGCCCGCCGGCAGCAGGCCGGATTCGTCCATCAGGCGCACCACGGCTTCGGTCAGGTAGCTGGTGGCGCTGGCCGGCTTGACGATGCACGGCATGCCGGCGAGGAAGCTCGGGGCGAATTTTTCCAGCATGCCCCAGATCGGGAAGTTGAACGCGTTGATGTGCACCGCCAGGCCGCCGCGAGGCACCAGAATGTGCGTACCGGCGAAGGTGCCCATTTTGCTCAGCTGCATGGCCGGGCCTTCGTGGACGATGTTGCCCGACGGCAGCTCGCGGGAGCCGAGGCTGGCGTAGGTGAACAGTGTGCTGTTGCCGCCTTCGATGTCGATCCAGCTGTCGGCGCGGGTCGCGCCGCTGTGGTGGGAAATCGCGTAGAGTTGTTCCTTGCGCTCGCTCAAGTACAGGGCCAGGGCCTTGAGGCGCTGGGCGCGCTGCTGGAAGTCCAGCGCCATCAAGCCGCTGATGCCCTGGCGACGGCCGTGCTCGATGGCTTCGGCGAAGTCCGGACGCTCTTCGTGGGTGCGGGCGATTTCATGGCCGTCGATGGCGCTGCGCAGGACCTGCGCGCCGTGTTGGCCGATCCAGCGGCCGGCGATGAAGCTTTGCAGGGTGGGGGCATGCAGTGCAGGTGAAGAGGACATCACGATTGCTCCTGGTTATGAGGGTTGTGGCGCGGTGGCGACCGCGCCTTTCGGAATTACCAAAGCGCCAGGGTGTAACCGACGATCAGCCGGTTCTCATCGAGGGCGGTAGTCAAGCCATTGCCGGAACGGAAGGTCACGTTGCGCCAGCGCAGGCTGACGTTCTTGAACACACCGCTCTGGACGACGTAGCTGATATCGGTGTCGCGCTCCCATTCGCGACCGTTGTCGACGGTGCCTGCCTTGACGTGGCGACCGTCGGTGTAGCGGGTCATGAAGGTCAGGCCGGGAATACCTTGCGCCGCGAAGTCATAGTCGTAACGCAGTTGCCAGGAATCCTCGTCGGCGCGGGTGAAGGTGTTGAACGTCACCAGGTTGACCACGTATGGATCACCGCCGTTGAGGAACGGAAAGGCGCTGTCGCCGGACAATTGCTGGTAGGCGGCACTGACCTTGTGGGCACCGTGGGACACCGTGAACATGCCGTTGAAGTTGCGGTTGTCGATGCGCCCGGCCCGCTCGGCGCCGTCACCGCGGCTGTCGAAATAACGCAGGTCGCTGCGCAGGTTGAAGCCGTTGCCCAACGGTTGCGTATGCACCAGTCCGGCGAATTGCTGGCGATAGATCTGTTCCAGCTTGCCGTAGTAGTAGCTCACATTCAGTTGCGGGCTGAACGCGTAGGTGCCGCCGCCGAAGTCGAAGTGATCGCTGGTGGCGGCGCCGAAGCCGATGTCATCGTTGCTGGAGGAGTCCCGCAGGTTGGCCTTGGTCAGGCGTCCGGCATTCACCGTCAGGCCGTCGATTTCCTGGCTGGTCAGCAAGCCACCTTCGAAGGTCGAACCCAGCAGGCGTGTGTCGTTGTAAGTGGCCACAGGCAACAAGGGCTGCAGGGTGCCGAGTTTCAACACGCTTTTGGATACTTTCAATTTACCGGTCAGGCCCAGTTCGCTGTACTCGTCGTCGGGCTCATGGCTCTGCGGGCCAAACGGCAGCAGCCCGGTGCCACGGCGGTCGGGACTGGAGTCGAGCTTGATCCCCAGCTCCCCCAGCGCGTCGAGACCGAAACCGAAGGTGCCGTCGGTGAATCCGGACTCGATGCGCGCAGTGAATCCCTGGGCCCATTCTTCGGCTTTGGATTGCGGCGCGTTGTCCTGACGGAAATCGCGATCGATGTAGTGGTTGCGCATATCAATGCGGGCCTTGCTGTCGCCGATGAAGTCGGCCATGGCGCTGGGGGCGATCATGGGTAGACTCAATGCGGCGGCCAGTGAAAACAGTGATTCACAAGACGTGGTACGTGCGGGTTTCATTATTTTTATTCCCTGCCAACTGATCGGTCGTCGTTTAGTGTTTGCTGGCGCCAGTGGCACCGATGCCGGTCATCGAGCGGATGAACTGCGCCAGATAACGGCCACGCTCAAGGGCTGCACGGGGCGAGGTGTCGGTGACGGAAAACAGCCATGCACTAAAGAACGCCAGGCTCATGGAAAACAGCGCCGGGTTGGAGTACGGGAACAGCGCCTTGTCGTGATGCATCACGTTGACCCACACCGCCGGGCTCAGCACCAGCAGGACAATCGCCGAGACCAGTCCGGACAGACTGCCGAGGACTGCGCCGCGGGTGGTCAGGCCTTTC
This sequence comes from Pseudomonas sp. GW823-FHT06E10, assembly GCF_058794995.1. Lineage (NCBI taxonomy): Bacteria > Pseudomonadati > Pseudomonadota > Gammaproteobacteria > Pseudomonadales > Pseudomonadaceae > Pseudomonas > Pseudomonas sp. GW823-FHT06E10. Next base: position 131,372 of record NZ_JBXAHJ010000018.1, read on the forward strand.
CAGTACATCGAGAGGAACAGCACCGGGAAATTCACCGATGCGGCGATGGCCAGCACCAGGCCGGAGAGGAAGGCAATGTTCTGCGACTCGAACAGCAGGCCGAGGACGATCGCCAGCACACCGATGCACAGGGTGGCGATTCGCGACACGCGCATTTCCTGTTGCTCGCTGGCCTGGCCTTTGCGCATCACGCAGGCATACAGGTCATGGGACACCGCCGAGGCGCCGGACAGCGCCAGCCCGGCAACCACCGCCAGGATGGTGGCGAAGGCGACCGCCGAGATGAAGCCGAGGAACAGGTTGCCGCCTACCGCGTGGGCCAGGTGCACCGCGACCATGTTGCCGCCGCCGATGATTGCGCCGCTGGCGTCACGGAACGCCGGATCGGTGCCGACCATGACGATGGCGCCGAAGCCGACGATGATCAGCAGCAAGTAGAAGTAGCCGATGAAACCGGTGGCGTAAAACACGCTTTTACGCGCTTCCTTGGCATCGCTGACGGTGAAGAAACGCATCAGGATGTGCGGCAGGCCGGCGGTGCCGAACATCATGCCCAGCCCCAGGGAGATCGCATCGATCGGGTTGGACAGCAAGCCGCCGGGGGCCATGATCGCGTTGCCCTTGGCATGCACGGCGGTGGCACCGGCAAACATCGCCTCAGTGCTGAAGCCGAAGTGCTTGAGCACCATGAACGCCATGAAGCTGGTGCCGAACAGCAGCATTACCGCCTTGATGATCTGCACCCAGGTGGTAGCGAGCATGCCGCCGAAGGTCACGTAGAACACCATCAACACGCCGACCAGCATCACTGCATAGAGGTAGTCGATGCCGAACAACAGTTCGATCAGCTTGCCGGCGCCGACCATCTGCGCCACCAGGTACATCAGGGCCACGGTCAGGGTGCCGAAGGCCGAGGTCAGGCGCACCGGGGTTTGTTCCAGGCGATAGGACACCACGTCGGCAAAGGTGTATTTGCCCAGGTTGCGCAGGCGCTCGGCAATCAGGAACAGGATGATCGGCCAGCCGGCCAGCACGCCCAGGGCGTAGAGCAAACCGTCGTAGCCATTGAGGAACATCATCGCGGAGATGCCGAGGAACGAGGCTGCCGAGATCATGTCGCCGGCAATCGCCAGACCGTTCTGGAAACCGGTCATGCCGCCGCCAGCGGTGTAAAAATCGCTGGTGGAGCGGGTACGCAGTGCCGCCCAGCGTGTCACGCCAAGGGTGAACAACACGAACACCAGGAACATGCCGATGGCGTTCCAGTTTAACGGTCGGGATGCGCCGTCGGCGGCCATCGCAACATCAGTGACAGCCGCCAGCGGCAGCAGGAACAGTGCAAGAAGGCGGTTCATCGGGCGCACTCCTGCTTGAGTTTTTCATTCAGCGGATCGATCACGTTGTTGGCGCGATAGACATAGAAACCGGTCAGCGCAAAGGCCAGCCCGACGATGACGACACCCACCAGCATGCCCACGGTGGTCACGCCGCCGCTCAGGGATTGGCCGAGGGTAGAAGGGGAGAAAGCCACCAGCAGCACGAAGCCGTAATAGATCACCAGCATGGCCAGGCTCAGTGACCAGTACAGCTTCTGTTTGCGACGAACCAGCTGGATGAAATCCGGGTGCTGGCGGATGAGTTCTATTTCCTGGGGTGTCATGACGCGCGCTCCTTTGTTTTTTTTGTTGTGGGTGAAACAGGTTCTGCATTACGGCCCGGTCCCTGTAGGAGCGAGCCTGCTCGCGATGGACCCGAGATCGCCGCGGGGTATCAGGCATCCAGCGTTATCGTTGACGACCATCGCGAGCAGGCTCGCTCCTACAGGGTTTTGCGGCGGTTTCAGAGCTGATCGAAGTCCAGCACCACCTTGTCGCTGATCGGGAAGGCCTGGCACGACAGCACGTAGCCGGCGGCCACTTCGTAGTCTTCCAGGGCGTGGTTGCTGTCCATTTCCACTTCGCCCTCGATGACCTTGCACTTGCAGGTCGAGCACACGCCGGCCTTGCACGAGTAGGGCAGTTCGGCCCCTTGGGCGTTGCCCGCATCGAGAATGCTCTGGCTGTTGCGCGGCAGGTCGAACGCCAGGGCGCGGCCATCGCTGATGACGGTGATCTGGCTGACCGCTGAATCCACTTGGCGCGCCGCCTCACGGGCTTCGCGTTTTTGCTGGCTGCCGGCGGCGGCGAACAGTTCGAAGTGAATGCGCTCGGGCGCCATGCCCTTGGCCTTGAGGCTGTCGCGCACGGTCTCGGTCATTTCCTGCGGGCCGCAGATGAAGGCGGCGTCGAGGGCCTTGACGTCGAGCCAGCGGCTGAACAGTTGCTCGCATTTCTCGGCGTTGATCCGGCCGTTGTACAGGTCGACATCCTGCTGCTCGCGGCTGAACACGAAGATCAGGTTCAGGCGTTGCAGGTAGCGGTTTTTCAGGTCTTCGAGCTGTTCGCGGAACAGTGCACCGGAGCTGGAGCGGTTGCCATACAGCAGGGTGACGCGGCTATGGGGCTCGGTTTCCAGAGTGGTCTTGATGATCGACAGGATCGGCGTGATGCCGCTGCCTGCCGCCACGGCCAGGTAGTTGCCATGGCGCGCCGGGTCGAGTTCGACGCAGAAATGCCCGGCGGGCGGCATGACTTCCAGGGTGTGCCCGGCTTTCAGCTGTTCGTTGGCAAATGCCGAGAAGCGCCCGCCGGTAACACGCTTGACGGCGATGCGCAGCTCACCGTCGTTGACCCCGGTGCAGATCGAGTAGGAGCGGCGTACTTCTTCGCCGTCCAGTTGGGTGCGCATCACCAGGTGCTGGCCCTGGGTGAAGTGGAAGCTGTCCTGCAAGTGCTGCGGAATCTCGAAGGCGATGGACACCGCGTCACGGGTCTCGGCGCGCACGTCCTTGATGGTCAGGCTGTGAAATTTGCTCATTGTTGTTCTCCAGCTGGGACGGCCGATTCGCCGCTCAGATGCACTTGAAATAGTCGAACGGTTCCCGGCAATCGACGCAGCGGTACAGGGCCTTGCAGGCGGTGGAACCGAACTCGCTGAGGACCTCGGTGTGGACGCTGCCGCATTGCGGGCACACAACCTGCGGGTTCTCGCCGAGCAGGCTGCGCTTGCTGGTGCTGCCCTCGGGCGGCGCGATGCCGTAAGCGCGCAGGCGTTCGCGGCCGCTGTTGCTGATCCAGTCGGTGGTCCAGGCCGGGGTCAACTTGCGCTCCAAATGCGGCGCCTTGAATCCGGCGAGTTCCAGGGCTTCGCGGATGTCGCTTTCGATCACTTCGGTGGCCGGGCAACCGGAGTAGGTCGGCGTGACCACCACGTGAAGGTGACCGGCCTGCCAGTCCAGATCGCGGACGATGCCCAGGTCGACCACGCTGACCACTGGCACTTCCGGGTCCATGACCTCGCACAGGATCGCCCACGCGGCAGCCAGGTCGGTCGGTTGAGTCGGCCGGGCGCCGAGGTCGCTGGCGATCAGCTCACCAGGTTGCATCGGGGTACGCTCGTGGCAGGCACTGCATTTCGGCCAGCAGGATGCCTAAGTGTTCGGTGTGCAGGCCCTTGCGTGCATTCAGGTAGAAATAGCTCGGCGCCGCGGGGACGGGCAGGGTGGCGCTGGTGAAGATCTGCTCGATTTTTGCTTGCCACTGGGTGGCGACGCTGGCGATGTCCGGGGTGATGCCGGCTGCGCACAGACGCTGTTCGCTGTCATCGGCGGCGATCAGTTCAACGGTGAAGCGCCAGACCTCTGGAATCGCGGCGAGCATGCGCCGATTGCTTTCCTCGGTGCCGTCGCCCATACGCTCGATCCATTCGCCGGAGCGACGCAGGTGATAGGTCACTTCCTTCACGGCTTTGGCGGCAATCCCGGCAATGCGCTCGTCGCTGGACTGGCTCAGGCCTTGCAGCACCGGCAAATGCCAGGCGTCATAGAGGAACTGCTTGAGCATGGTCACCGCGAAGTCGCCGTTGGGTTGTTCCACCAGCAGCAGGTTGCGATAGGCGCGCTCGTCGCGACGAAACGCCAGGTGATCGGCATCACGGCCGTCGTCCAGCAGTTCGGCGGCGTACTCCAGCCAGTTGCGCGCCTGGCCCACCAGGTCGAGGCCGACGTTCATCAGCGCCAGTTCTTCTTCCAGCGCCGGGGCCTTGCCGCACCATTGGCACAGGCGCTGGCCCTGGATCAGGGCGCTGTCGCCGAGGCGCAGCAGGTATTCGATCAGATCGGTCTTGTTATTCATGGTCGACCTCACATGTGCCCGACTTCGGCCGGCAGCTCGTAGAAGCTGGCGTGGCGGTAGACCTTGTCGTCCGACGGATCGAACAGCGGGTCTTTTTCATCCGGCGACGAGGCGGTGATCAACGCCGAAGGCACGACCCACAGGCTCACGCCTTCGCTGCGACGGGTGTAGAGCTCGCGCGCGTTCTCGATGGCCATGGTGGTGTCGGCGGCGTGCACGCTACCGACATGCTTGTGGTTGAGGCCGTGCTTGCTGCGCACGAAGACTTCGAAGAGGGTCCACTCGGACATTTCAGTTACTCCACATCAGGTGGCCGGATCAGGCGGCGTTCTTGTTTTGTTTTTTGCGGGCGTGGGCGACGGCGGCTTCACGAACCCAGGCGCCGTCTTCGATCGCCTTGCGGCGGGTGGCGACGCGTTCCTGGTTGCACGGGCCGTTGCCCTTGAGCACTTCGTAGAATTCGTTCCACTGGATTTCGCCGAAGTCGTAGTGGCCGCGCTCGGCGTTCCACTTCAGGTCCGGGTCGGGGCAGGTGCAGCCCAATAGCTCAAGCTGCGGGATGGTCTGGTCGATGAAGCGCTGGCGCAGTTCGTCGTTGCTCTGGCGCTTGATTTTCCAGGCCATGGACTGGGCGCTGTTCGGCGAATGTTCGTCGCTTGGGCCAAACATCATCAGCGACGGCCACCACAGGCGGTTGATCGCGTCCTGGACCATGTCTTTTTGCGCCTGGTTACCGTGGCGCATCATGGTCAGGAGGATTTCGTAGCCCTGGCGCTGGTGGAAACTCTCTTCCTTGCAGATGCGGATCATCGCCCGGGAATACGGGCCGTAGGAGGTGCGCTGCAGCACCACCTGGTTGACGATCGCCGCGCCATCCACCAGCCAGCCCACCGCGCCCATGTCGGCCCAGTTCAGCGTCGGGTAATTGAAGATGCTCGAGTACTTGGCCTTGCCGCTGTGCAGCTTGGCGATTTCTTCATCGCGGTCGGCGCCCAGGGTTTCCATGGCGCTGTACAGGTAGAGGCCATGACCGGCTTCGTCCTGGATCTTGGCCATCAGTTGCAGTTTGCGCTTGAGGCTTGGCGCGCGGGTGACCCAGTTGCCTTCGGGCAGCATGCCGACGATTTCGGAGTGGGCGTGCTGGGAAATCTGCCGGATCAGGGTCTGGCGGTAGGCATCTGGCATCCAGTTCTTGGCTTCGATCTTGATTTCTGAATCGATTTTTTCCTGGAAGGCGCGTTCCTGTTCGGACATTTCCGAGAGGTCTTTGATGCGCTTTACGCCGGTTTCTACGAGCTGTGCGTACATTTTTGAGTTCCCGCCTTGAATCTGTTCTGGGGCATGGAGAACTTTATAAGCGATACATAATTTAATATCAAATAGAAAATGACGTGTCGTAATTGTTTTTTGTATCGCTTTTGGATGAATGGGGGGGGCGGCGTACATATCCATTTCTTTGGTAACGGCCACTGGCGGTTTCGCCCTTACGGCGACTCACTTTTTTTTCAAACGCCAAAAAAAAGTAAGCAAAAAAAGGCTCGCCCCGAGCGTCCGGCCCCTCGCTAAGGCTCGGCGTTCCTTCGCTCCGGCATTCATCCGGGGGTATTGCCCTCCGGTTTGCTTCGCTGCACCTACATGCAATGTGTTCGACTGCGTCGAACGGCGCTGCGCGCCAATCCCCGGATGAATACCTCCACTCAGCCTCCCGAAGGGGCGGGTGGATCAAGATCAAGAGCTGCAGGCGAGCTAACGCTCGGCCTGATGAGTGGTGAAGAGCGTCGGTGTACGTCGATCTGCTTTTGCTCTTCTGTGGGAGCGAGCTTGCTCGCGATGGCGGCCTGACAGCCGGCCTGGTTTTTGCAGATGTCCCCAACCCCTGTGGGAGCGGGCTTGCCCGCGAAGGCGGCCTGCCAGCCGACCAATTTCTTGCAGACCTACCCGGATCAACTGTAGGAGCGAGCCTGCTCGCGAAGGCGGTCCGACAGCCGACCTGATTCTGGCGGATGTACCTCGACCCTGTGGGAGCGGGCTTGCCCGCGAAGGCGGCCTGCCAGCCGACCGAAATCTTGCAGATGTACTCGATACCTGTGGGAGCGAGCTTGCTCGCGATAGCGACCTGCCAGTCGACCAGGTACATCACAGCCGAACGAACCCAGCAAACAGGCCGGCCGGTAGGCCGCCTCGGGCGCTGTTGCGGTGTACGCCCCCTCGTGAGGCCGAGTGGAGGTTCTGCGCAGTGGGCAACCCGGCATGGATGCCGGGTTAGCCGCCCCCGGC
>NZ_JBXAHJ010000019.1:0-118321 GCF_058794995.1 Pseudomonas sp. GW823-FHT06E10
TAGGTCATCGTCAAGATTAAATTCCGAAACCCCTATCTGCGTATGCAGGTAGGGGTTTTGTTTTTGTCCGCGGGAAATGAAATTACTGCCCCAACCGCTCCAGCGTGTGCTCCAGGGGATCCAGCGACACACAGATAAAACCATCAAGCGGTCGATTGAGTTCCTCTACCAGCAAGATGGTTGCCCCCGTCGACAGGGCACACATCAGCAATACGGCGACAATGGTGCCGTTGCAGGGTGCAAACAGGCCGAACGAACCGAAGATAATCCCCAGCCACGTCACCAGGATCACCAGCATCACCGGTGGAATCGATTGATTGGCCTGCAGCAGGGTCAGCCAGCGGGCGGCAAACACGGTGTCCATGTCTTGCAATGCCTTGGCTTTGAGCGCGCGCTGATCATCGTTGCCGGGCGTCAGTGACTCGACCTGGCGTTGCAGGCCTTCGGAGCGACGGATCACTTCTGGGCTATCGAGTTTTTCAATCTGACGGTGATCGCGGGTCGCGAGCACCTGGGTGACTTCGGCGTAGTTGTGCTTGAGCTCGGTGCGGATGCCCTGGGTGTCGGGGCCGTAGCGGGCCAGCAAGCGGTCGAATTGAACCACTTTCGCCGCTGCGCCCTCCAGTTCGGCATTGGCCGTATCGAAGGTGCCTTTGGCAGAGGAAACGAGCAGGCCGAGGACCAGCGCCGACATCGTTGCAATGAGGCCGGTGGCCAGCTTCACCACCGCCACGGAGTCATCGCTCAGATGATGGCTCGGTAATCGCTCCCTCACGTACGAGCCCATCAGTGCGCTGGCGGACAGGCAGGCGAAAACGATGAGGGCGATCACCACGTCATTCAAATTCAACCTCCGTTGACGCTGTCCCCCAAGGGGAGATATCTACTGGTACTTGATCACGATACCTTTGAGCTTGCGTCCCTCGATGGTCCTCACATCGCGTGCCCACAGCGGCCCGCTGGCATAGGCACCCACCGCTTGAATGTGGTCATAGACGACCACCACGGCGTCGCCACCGAGTTTGGCGGACTCTTCCCGCAGCTTCTGTTCGACTTCGGTAATCGGCGGGGCAGGGTCGATGCTGGCGTCGATCAACACTTCACCCAGGCGCACATGTGGGCGCAGAGGCTCCGAGCGCAGCACGACAACCTGGTCCGGCGATGTCGGTGCCGGATGTTCTACACCGACATAGGCGGTGGTCTGTGCATCGACAGTGGCGCAACCATTGAGGGTCAGCAGGCTGGCGATCATTCCACCGGCCAGTAGCAAGAGCTTGCAACGGGTGGGCCAGGACGCGTCGTGGGCCGGCATAGTGGGTATCCTCCTCAGGTTCGCTGCTATCCGTATGGCTAGTTGACGGTAGCAGACAGGCCGGGAGTTGCCAGAAAGCCCAACCTTTTCAGGTCGGGCTTTTTTGTGCCTTCAATACTCTCGATCGACCAAGGCCTTTCACTGATCCTTTTCGCAATTGACCATCCACGACACACCAAAACGGTCGACCAGCATGCCGAAGCGTGCTGCCCAGAACGTGGTCTCCAGTGGCATTTGCACAGCGCCACCGTCCGCCAGCGCATTGAAGACCCGCTCGGCCTCGGCAATGCTGTCGACGTTGAGTGAAATCGAACAGGCGCTCATTTTATCCACGGGACGATCTGGAGTGGTGTCCGACCCCATGATCGCCTGGTCGCCCACGATCAGGCGGGTATGGATGATCAGGTTGTGCAGATCCGTGGGGACATGCTCACCGGCAGGCGTTTCGCCGAAGGTCATCATGGCTTCGATCTGGCCTTGCAGGCACTGCGCGTAGAACGTGAAGGCAGCTTTGCAGTCGCCGTTGAAGATAAGGTAGGGATTGATTTTCATGGTCGGCTCCAGGTGCTCGAGTACATACATCGGTTTGGACGCCGGTTTTTTCGGCGAATTCCGATTGTGTCGAGCCGACAAGCAAAGCGCTAAATCTTCGTCGAAGCTTGTGTTTCTTTAGATGTTTTTTCAATAGGACGCGCCAGGCTTATTGCCTCCGGCACACGCCGTGGCGCAAGCACACGTTCGATGGCGCCGCTGACCATGCTCTCGAGCAGCTCCTCACGTTCCTGCTCGTCCAGCACATGGGGTGTCAGCCAGCTGGGAGCACTGTTGAGCAGGGCGCCAATGGCATGCCCGGCGGCCAGCAGGCCTTGCTCGCTGAAGCGGGACTTGGCGCCCAGCATCCTCAGCAACGTGCGTTCGTATTGCTCGCGCAATTGCCGGACCCGATCCTGTTGCTCTTCGTTCAGGCAACCGCTGTCGCGCTCCACCAGGCGGAAATGCCAGGGCATCTCCCGATGCAGGTTCAGATGGGCGCGGATCAGACTGTTGAGTTTGTCGCGCTTGCCTGGGGCCTTTTGCTGGATACGTCCCAGGGTGGCCAGCAGCTCCTCGTAGAACTCCTCGATCAGGTCGAGCAGCAGATGCTGTTTGCTGGGGTAATGGTGATACAGCGAGCCTGGGGAGAGCCCCAGGCACGTCGCGAGCTCACGCATGCCGACCTGGCCGAACCCCTTGCAGGCAAACAGCTCCAGGACCTTGTCCCGGTACTCGGCAAAGCGCGAGCAACGCTCAGGCATAGGCATGGAAGCCGCGCCCCGTTTTACGTCCCAGGTAACCGGCGGCGACCATTTCCTTGAGCAACGGCGCCGGGCGATATTTGCTGTCGTTGAAACCGTCATAGAAGGCTTCGAGGATCGACAACAGGGTGTCCAGGCCAATCAGGTCCGCCAGGGCCAACGGGCCGATAGGCTGGTTGCAGCCCAGGCGCATACCGGCGTCGATGTCTTCGGCGCTGGCCAGGCCTTCCTGGAACACCAGGATCGCTTCGTTGATCATCGGTACCAGGATCCGGTTGACCACGAATCCCGGGCGATTACCGGCAGTGATCGCGGTTTTGCCGAGGGTGGTCGCCATGTCCAGCGCCAGTTGGTGGGTCGCGTCACTGGTTTGCAGGCCACGGATGACTTCGATCAGGCCCATCACCGGCACCGGGTTGAAGAAATGCAGGCCGATGAAGCGCTCAGGCTGGCTGACACTGGCGGCGAGTTGGGTGATCGACAGCGACGAGGTATTGGAGGCAATGACGCATTCGCTGCTGACTTGCGCGGCAATCTGTTGCAGCACGCGCAGTTTCAGGTCGAGATTTTCCGTCGCAGCTTCAATGACCAGCTGCGCATTTTGCAGGCTGCTGTAGTCGGTGCTGGTGCGGATTTTGTCGAGAGCGGCCTGTTTCTGCTCCGGCGTCAGGGTTTCCTTGGCGATCTGCCGGTCCAGGTTTTTGCCGACCGTTGCGACGGCTTTTTGCAAAGCGCTTTCGGAAATGTCGAGCAAGGTCACGTTGAAACCGGCCATGGCGCAGACTTGTGCGATGCCGTTGCCCATGGTGCCCGCACCGATCACCCCGATGTTTTGCAGATTCATCTTCCCATCCTTCGATCAAACCCTGCGATACCTTGGCCGCGATTGCGGCCGAAGGCGTACTATTGCCGCGAGTCTAGAGCCGGCAGGGCGGTTGTCCTATGCCAAAACTGTTCAACGGCACTGATGTTTTTTGCCATTCGGGTGATGAGAGAGAAGCGAACCAATGCGGGAAAAGGACTCGGTTGCCGCCTATTTCGTGCAGGCAATGATCCATGGGCTGCGCGATGATCCGCAGCGCGTGACGGCCGTGCTCGAACAGGCGGGCATTGATCCGGCGGTCATGCACCAACCCACGGCGCGGGTGCCGGCCAATGCGTTTGCGGCGTTGTGGCTGATCCAGATCCGCGAGCTCGACGATGAGTTTTTCGGGCTCGATTCCCATGGCATGCCGCCGGGCAGTTTCGCCCTGATTTGCCGTGCCTTGATTCAGGAGCCCGATCTGCACAAGGCCATGCGTCAATGCCTGGCCAACTTCGGCTTGTTCCTGCGCGACTTTCGCGGCTCTCTGGCCGTGCGTGGCAAGCGTGCGGTCATCAGCCTCGACACCCGTTCGACGGACAACGATGCCAGCCGGTTTGGTGAAGAAACTTTCCTGGTGTTGATGATCAGTCTGCTGTGCTGGCTGGGCGGGCGGCGCATTCCCATTGACCGTGCGGACTTCCGCCATTCGCGCCTGTCGCTGGGTGACGACCGCCTGCTGTGGGGCCCCAACCTGACCTTCGGTGCCGAGCGCACCGAAATCGAATTTGCCAGCCACTACTTGCGCCTGCCCGTGGTTCAGGACCTGGCGTCGCTGAAAGTGTTTCTGCGTACCGCACCGCAATGGCTGGTGATCCGCTTCCGCAACCAGCATGGCCTGGCATCCCAGGTTCATCAGCGCTTGCGCGGCAGTCATTACAGTCAGTGGCCGACGTTGCAGGCCTTTGCCCTGGAACAGCACCTGAGCCCCAGCACCTTCCGCCGCAAACTGGAGCGTGAAGGCTGTTCCTACCAAGAGATCAAGGACGAAGTCCGCCGTGGCGTGGCCTTTGAGCAATTGCGTCAGAGCGACGCGAGCATCAGCGATATCGCTGAACAACTGGGTTTCCAGGAACCCAGCGCCTTCCATCGGGCGTTCAAGAAGTGGACCGGGGAAAGCCCCGGGCGCTATCGGGCCCGTTATCAGGGGGAGCAGGGCGCAGAGATCGCTACCCTTGAAGCTTCCTGCGATCCCTGAACCATCAACGATCCACCCGCAGGACGAGCAGATTTACACAAACTGTGGGAGCGAGCCTGCTCGCGAAAGCGATAGGTCATTCAACAATGATGTTGTCTGGCACTCCGCCTTCGCGAGCAGGGTTTCGTCATGGCATTTCCGGCAGTTCCTGTGGCCGCAGATCGAAGACCAATACTTCAGCATCCACGCCATTGCTCAAGGTCAGCACCTGTTCTTCGCGAACCCGCACACCGTCGCCTTCCTGCAACAACACACCGTTGAGTTCAACGCTGCCCCGGGCCACATGCACATAGGCGTAGCGGTTGGCGGCGAGCTCCAGGGTGGCGCTTTCCTTGCCGTCGATCAGGCCGGCATACACCCGTGCATCCTGACGCACCTTCAGCGAACCCTTGGCGCCGTCCGGCGAGATGATCAGTTGCAGGCGCCCGCGTTTCTTCTGGGGGCTGAAATGCTCTTGCTGATAGCGCGGTTTGGCGCCGCTGACGTCGGGCACGATCCAGATTTGCAGAAAGTGCACCGGCCGGGTTCCGGAGTGGTTGAATTCACTGTGGGCCACACCGCTGCCTGCGCTCATCAGTTGCACGTCGCCGGGGCGGATCACGGAACCTGTGCCCAGGGTGTCCTTGTGTTCCAGGGCACCTTCAAGCACATAGGAGAAAATCTCCATGTCGCGGTGCGGGTGCTGGCCGAAGCCTTTGCCGGCGGCGACGCGGTCGTCGTTGATCACCAACAGGTCGGAAAAACCCTGCTCTTTCGGGTTGCGATAGCTGGCGAAGGAAAAGGTATGGAACGACTTCAACCAGCCGTGATTGGCCAGGCCACGATCCGAGGCTTTGCGAAGAGTCAGCATGATGAAATCTCCTTTGGGGACGTGAATTCGTCCGAGTGAGGAGAAGGTTAATGGTTACTGGTTGATTCAATAAGTAGGTTGAAATTGAAATACTGTCTCGTTCAGGTTGACAGTATTCGGGCACGAATCAGTTATTCTTTTCCGATGTCTGGCCTGTGTTTGTCCATAATGCACAGTACCGAAACCTGTGGGAGCGAGCTTGCTCGCGATAGCAATTTTCCAGTCACCTCATCTGTCGAATGTGATACTGCCATCGCGAGCAAGCTCGCTCCCACAAAGGGCTAGCGCTCGACAAACCGACCTTATTTGATCCCAGTGAATTCCAATCCATGAAAACCGTGGCAATGGTGCTGTTTCCCGACTTTCTCCTGCTCGACATGGCCGGGCCCATGGAAGTGTTTTCCATCGCCAATCGTTATCTGAAACCCGAAGATCACTATGTGCTGACGACCATCGGCACCGAGCCCGGCGCACTGCGGGCGTCCAACGGGGTGAGCGTGCACGCCGACCGGCACATCGATCAGGCCTGCGAGGGGTTTGATTTGCTGCTGGTGCCCGGTGGTCCCGGTGCCTACAACGAAAAGCATCCGCCATTGCTCGACTGGCTCAGGCACAACGTCAGCCGGTCCGCCGGTTATGGCTCGATCTGCACCGGGGCGTTCGTGTTGGGGCATGCGGGTTTGCTCGACGGCTATCGCGTCACCACCCACTGGCACTACACCGAGCGGCTGATCAAGGGCTTTCCGAAGGCGACCGTCGAGACCGATCAGATCTTCGTTCAGGACCGCAACCTGATCACTTCCGGTGGCGTCACCGCCGGGATCGACCTGGCGTTGTCGGTGGTCGCCCAGGACCATGGCAAAAAAGTCGCCCAGGACGTGGCCAAGGTGTTGCTGGTGGTGATGAAGCGCCAGGGCGGGCAGGCGCAGTTCAGCCCGTTGATGGCGGCGGTGGCCCCTCACGAAACGGCGATTACCCGGGTGCAGAACCATGTGCTTGAACATCTCGATGAAACCTACAGCATCGAGTCCATGGCCGGGCTGGCCAACATGAGCCCGCGTCATTTCGCCAGGGTGTTTGCCCGGGATGTGAACATGACGCCAATGGAGTTTCTGCAAAGCGCGCGTATCGATTGCGCCAGGAACCTGCTGGAAACCACCGAGTTGCCACTCAAGACCGTGGCCTTCAAAAGCGGCTTCGGCAGCGTGCGGCACATGCGTTTTCTGTTCAGTGAAAAGCTCGGCCTGACCCCGACCCAATACCGCGAGCAGTTCAGCTAGCGCGTATGTCCGTCGTGCGCACCGCAATGGCCGTGACGCTCCCCCCGCGGCAGTTGTACCGTCACCGAGGCCTGCCAAGATACCGCTGAACTCATTGCAAGGACGGTGCGGAGCCTGGGCTGGAAGCCAGGCTTGCAGCGAGTGACAGCTCATGAACAGTCTCAGAGATATAAACAGCGAAGCGGTGCTGCAATTCGGGCCCTACGCTTTCCACCTCAGTCAGCGACTGGTGCTGGAGGGCGATCGACCGCTGCGCCTGGGCGGCCGCGCCCTTGACGTGTTGCAGGTGCTGGTCGAGCACGCAGGCTCGGTCGTCAGCAAGGAGGAGTTGATTGCGCAGGTCTGGCCGCGCTCCGTGGTCGAAGAGATCAACCTGCGGGTACACATTGCCGCCTTGCGCCGAGCCCTGGGCGACGGCCAGAACGGCCAGTGCTACATCGTCAACATTCCCCAGCGCGGTTACAGCTTTGTCGCCCCGGTACAGCATTCGCCGCAGCCCGTCTCGTTCCCGAGCGAGACCGTAAAAAAGCCCCTGCACAACTTGCCGGCGCGGCTCACGCCAATCACCGGGCGCGATGCGGTTGTCGGCAGCCTGGTGCGGCAGTTGCCGGTGCGCCGATTCATGACCCTGGTCGGGCCTTGCGGGATCGGCAAGACCACCGTGGCGCTGCGCGTGGCCGAACTGTTGTTGCAGCACTATCGGCACGGCGTGTGGCTGGTGGACCTGGCGGCGATCGATGACCCGGCGCAAGTGACCGACCACGTCACACGAACCCTTGGGCTGGAGGTCGGCACCACGCTGGAGGCGCTGGCGCAGCGGCATGCCTTGTTGGTTCTGGACAACTGCGAACACCTGCTCGAACGCTGCCAGACGTTGATCGAAACACTGCTGGCTTCGCTGCCTCGTCTGTCGATCCTCGCCACCAGCCGCGAGCCGCTCCAGGCGGCGGGCGAAACCGTATTGCGTCTGCCACCGCTGGCGGTGCCGCCGGTGTCAGCGTTGCGCAGTGTTGACGAGGTCATGGGCTATTCGGCGGTGCAGTTATTCGTCAGCCGTGCCCGGGCTCGTCAGCAAGGGTTCACCCTGCGCGAACAAGACCTCAAGACTGTACGGGAAATCTGCCGGCGCCTCGACGGCCTGCCGCTGGCGATTGAATTGGCGGCGGCGCAAATCGATGCGCTGGCGCTGGTGGGGTTGCAAGCGCAACTCGATAACTGTTTTCAATTGCTGTCCCAAGGCCGCCGTACGGCCGTGCCCCGGCACCAGACGCTCAAGGCGGCGCTGGACTGGAGCTACGAACGTTTGACAGCCGCGGAGCAAACCGTGTTGCAGCGCCTGGCGGTGTTCAAAATGGCCTTCACCCGGGACGCAGCGATCGGCGTGATCTGCTGCGACAGGCTGCCCGCCGCCGACCTGGTCAAGGTGATGGAAAGCCTGGCCCTCAAGTCGCTACTGACCCTGGAGCAGGGGAGGGAAGTGGCCCGTTACCGCTTCCTCAACACCACCCGCACCTATGCGCTGGAAAAACTCGAGCTCAGTGGTGATTTGCGCGCCCTTGAAATGCGTTATGCCGGTTACGTCAGTCAAGCGCGCTGGCCTTCAGGCGGGCAGGTGGCATTGCAGCTCGTCGAGTAGCCGGCGAACGGTCATCAAGTCTGGCGTGGCGAAACCTTCGGTGTAGCGCTGGTAGATCGGCGCCAGCAATTGATGCGCCCGTTGGGGATCGCCCTGACGCTGCCACAACTGCGCCAGTGAGGTGGCGCTACGCAGCTCCCAGGCCAGGGCACCCTGGGCCTTTGCCACGTTGAGTGCCTTGAGCAGCATGGTTTCGGCCGTCGCGGTCTGGAGCGGGCAATCGGTTGCCAGCAACGTCCTGGCCCTGGCCCGCAGTATCTCTGCCGTGCTCCAGTCCGAAACACCGCTTTGCGCACGTTCGAGCAAATCATCGTCGACACAGGTTGAATCCAGCGTGACCATGATGTCCTTGATCAAACCGACGCTTTGTCGGCCGATTGGCTGAACATCGGTACCGCCGATCACCCGCGCATAGTGTTGCGCCCAGTCATGGAACAGCAGGACCGAGTGTTTCCGCGCTTGTTGCAGCAGCAGGCGCAGGAGTTCGCGGGCGCTGCGGGTATCGCCGTTGTAGTGGGCGATCAGGCAGCCGGCGAGCGCCAGGGTGTAGCAGATCGACGTCCCGTGGTTGATCTGCAATGCGATGTCCAGCGCTTGGCGGGCAGTGCGCCAGGCCTGTTCCGGCTGGCCTTGCAGCCAGAGGATGCGCGCGTGGAGGGTCAGCGCCGCCACACTCTGGTCGTATTGCACGCCAAAGCCATGGGTGAAACGGTTGAGATGACCGCTGTGGGCCATGCGTTGCAGCACTTGTTCGGCATGCTCCCCAGCCTGATGCTGGTTGCCGGAGAAGTGCAGGGCGAGCACCCGCAATCGATGCATGCTCAGGGACATCAGGGCGTCGTCATGCAGCCCCAGGTGATCGAATTGCCGACTCTGTTCCAGGGCCATCTGGTATTGGCCGCAGCTGAGATTGACCGCCAGGTGCCCGGAAATCGCCCGCAACTGACCGGCCACATCGTTGAGTTGGCTGGCCAGGGCTCTGGCGCTGACGAAGGCGCCAACGGTTTCGCTGCTACCTCCTTGAACGTGATAACAGGCACTGCCCAAAGCCAGCTTGAGGGCCATCTGCAAGCGCGGGCAAGGCTCGGCAGACTGCTCGAGCAAGGCCAGCGCCTTGCGCACATAACCGCCGTGTTCCTTGAGCAGTGACAACTCCTGCCACAGCGGCGTGGACGTCGCGGCCAGGCGTATCGCCAGTGCCTGCGGCCCTTGCCCGTGCAAACCCCAATCGAGGGCTGCACGGATGTCCTCCAGGGCCCGGCCATAGCGTTCGAGCCACAAGCCGGTGGACGTTTTCTCCCAGTCGTCCTGCGCCTGTTGCATCGTTGCCAGGCAACGCTCGGCATGCCGCTCCCGCGTCCCGGGCAGGTCGGTGGTTTGCGCAAGTTTTTCCAGGGCATAGCTGCGGGTGGTATCGAGCAGGCGGTAGTAAACATCCTCGTCGCCCACCTCCACGTTCAACAGGGATTTGGCGACCAATTGGGTGATCGAGCCGAACACCTCGCGGGGTTCGATGTGTTCGCCGACAATCACCGCCGCTGCCGACTCCAGGGTGAAACCGCCGCGAAACACACTCAGTCGGCGAAAGCAGGTCTTTTCGCAGGCGCTGAGTAGCTCGAAGCTCCAGTCCAGTGTCGCGCGCAGGGTCTGATGGCGTGCCAGGGGCGTCTGGCAGGGCTGGGTCAACACCCGGAAATTGCTTTGCAACTGCGTCAACAAGCCGGGCAATCCGAAGTTGCCCACTTGCGCCGCCGCCAGTTCGATGGCCAGTGGAATGCCGTCCAGTCGGTGGCAGATGTCGATCAACAGCGGCAGTTCATTGTCCGTCAGTTCAAAGCTGTCATGGCTGGCCATGGCCCGCTCGACAAACAGTTGCAGGGCGGAAAAGGTCATGGCCTGGGCGCGGTCGAGGACGGCGATGGGCGGCGGGCAGTCGAGTGATTCCAGGCGCTGGACGAATTCGCCTTCGGCCCGCAGGCTCTCGCGGCTGGTGGCGAGAATATGCACGTGCGGCGCACTGCGCAGAATGGTTTCGCAGAGATGGGCGATGGCGTCGACCAGGTGCTCGCAGTTGTCGATGACCAACAGCATTTGCCTGTCGCGCAGACAGTCGGCAAGACCGCTCAGGGGGGCGTCGTTGTGCAGGGCCAGTTCGAGCAACGTCGCCAGATGACCGTCGATCATCAGCGGGCAGTTGATCGGGGCCAGGTCCAGCAGGCGAATGCCGTCCCGGTAGCGACCGATCATTTGTTCGGCGACCCGCAAGGCCACGGTGGTCTTGCCGATGCCGCCGGGACCGACGAGGGTGATGAAGCGCTGGCGTGGCAGTTGCACCACCAGATTGTCGACCAGGGTCTGCCGGCCGATCATTCGCGTGCGGCGCACCGGCAGGTTATGCCGGCTCGGTGCGCAAGCCTCGGGCGCTGGCGGTTGCTCGGCCTGCTCCAGTGAGTGCGGGGCGACGAAGCTGTACCCGCGCTGGGCCACGGTGACGATGTAGCGCTGGCCGGCCTGACCGTCGCCGAGCGCCTTGCGCAACGCGGCCATGTGCACCCGCAGGTTGATGTCTTCGACCACGCTGTTGGGCCAGACCCGGGCGATCAGTTGCTGCTTGCTGACCACGTTGCCGGCGTGCTCAAGCAGGATCAACAGGATGTCCATGGCGCGCCGCCCCAGGCGCAAAGGCTGGTCGGCCTCCATCACCAGGCGTTGTCCGGGGTAGACCCGGTAGGGGCCGAAATGCACAGCCTGTTCGGGGGAAAGGGTCAACGAGTCGCTCCTGCTGCATCCGTCTGGTACGCGGTTTTCGAGCATATTCCTCAGGTTTTTTACGGAGCGCAATGCGTCGCTTGGGTGACTGAAGGGGCAGGCATTGACTCTAGCGTATCGGCCAGCGGCTGTCGGCCCCGTGATCGTTGGGCGCGACAGATGGACAGCGTTTGCCGGGGCTTTTTGCGCGCCAGGGAAAATTAACAACGTTTAACTCGTCCTGCGTCCGGTCTGCGCCCAAAACTCTCTTCCCTGTAGGAGCGAGCTTGCTCGCGATGGTGTGTCAGCCACATGGGTGTCGACTGATACTCCATCGCGAGCAAGCTCGCTCCTACAAGGGATTTCAACCCATCTCAAGGACAAACCAATGAGCAACGTGGTGGTGGTCTATCACAGTGGCTACGGGCACACCCGGGTCATGGCCGAAGCCGTGGCCGGTGGCGTGGAACGGCACCTTGGCAGCACCTGCCAGTTGATCCCGGTCGAAGAGGTAGACGAGCACTGGGAGCGGCTGCACTACGCCGACGCCATCATTTTCGGCGCGCCGACCTACATGGGCAGCGCCTCGGCGGCCTTCAAGGCGTTCATGGAGGCCACGGCGGCGTTCTACCTGACCCAGCCCTGGCGCGACAAACTCGCGGCGGGCTTCACCAATTCCGGCAGCCTGTGCGGCGACAAGCTCAACACCTTGCTGCAAATGACGGTGTTCGCCTCCCAGCACTCGATGATCTGGGTCGGCCTCGACCTGCTGCCGGCACGCTCCAGCACCGGCGCGTTCAACGGCCAACTCAATCGCCTGGGCAGCTCACTGGGCGCCATGGCCCAGTCGAATGTCGAGCAATCCCCCGACGATGCCCCTCCGCCCGAGGATCGCTGCACCGCCGCGCACCTGGGCGAGCGGGTGGCGCGTCTGGCCGATCGCCTGCGCCACTGACCCGTTTGATTCACCCCCAACCCTCGTTAAGGAGGCATCACCAATGAGCACTTTCACTACCCGCGATGGCGTCGAGATTTACTACAAGGACTGGGGCACCGGTCAGCCGATTGTCTTCAGTCACGGCTGGCCACTGAACGCCGACAGCTGGGAGTCGCAGATGATCTTCCTGGCCTCCAAGGGCTATCGGGTCATCGCCCACGACCGTCGCGGTCATGGGCGTTCCAGCCAGCCGTGGTCGGGCAATGACATGGACCATTACGCCGACGATCTGGCGCAGTTGATCGAGCTGCTCGACCTGCAAAACGCCGTGCTGTTCGGCTTCTCCACCGGCGGTGGCGAGGTGGCGCGTTACATCGGTCGCCACGGCACCGGCCGCGTGGCCAAGGCCGGGCTGATTTCCGCGGTGCCACCGCTGATGCTCAAGACCGAAGCCAACCCCGGCGGCCTGCCGCTGGAAGTGTTCGACGGCATCCGCCAGGCCTCGCTGGTCGATCGCTCGCAGCTGTACATCGACCTCGCCAGCGGCCCGTTCTTCGGCTTCAACAAGCCTGACGCGAAACCGTCCCAGGGCATGATCGACTGGTTCTGGATGCAGGGCATGATGGCCGGCCACAAGAACGCCTATGACTGCATCAAGGCGTTCTCGGAAACCGACTTCACCGAAGACCTGCAGAAGTTCGACGTGCCGACGCTGGTGGTGCATGGCGACGCGGATCAGGTCGTGCCGTATGAAGCGGCGGGCGTCTCCTGCGCCAAACTGGTAAAGGGCTCGACCCTGAAGATTTACCCGGGCGCCCCTCACGGTTTGACGGACACCCATAAGGATCAGCTCAACGCTGACCTGTTGGCGTTCTTGAAAGGTTAAAAAGCCGGATCAAGGGATCGCAGGTTTCGCCAGCGCCTACACGGTAACGTGCATACCCGTAGGCGCTGCCGAAGGCTGCGATCTTTTGCCATTGTGGACGATGCCGCGGACAAACTGACAGCGCCAGGCAAACGGATTGATGCCTTCGCTGCGGGTGAAGATGTGGCAGAAGTGCGCCTGATCGCAGAAGCCGCATTCGAGGCTGATCTGCGTGAGGCTGAGGTTGGTGTGCTGGATCAATTGCTTGGCCAGGGCAATGCGCTGCTGGCGAATCCAGTCCTGTGGCGAGAGGCCGGTGCTGCACTTGAACGCGCGGGAGAAGTGACTGCGCGACAGGGCGCAGGCCTGCGCCAGTTCGGTGACTTCCAGGCTGTCGCCCAAGCGTTCGAGGATCAGTTGTTTGACCAGCTTTTCGCGCTGCGGGCTGAGGCCGCCGGTGCTTTTCTTTGGCACCGGCGTGAATGACGCGGGGGCGGCATTTTGCTGAACGTGAGCCATGGCGAATGTCCGTGTCGGTAGGCTTCATTCTTGGACCCGAAGGCTCTGGCTTACGAGTTAATCGTTGTTAATTTCTCGCTCACCGCGGGAAGTCTTGGGTAAAGTCAGACACAATTCTCATCCTCGCGCCCGGCCGAACACACATAAGGAACCCGTGCCTATGAACCGTAACGATCTGCGTCGCGTCGACATGAACCTGCTGGTGATTTTCGAGGCCCTGATGTTCGAAAAGAACCTGACCCGAGTCGCGGAAAAACTGTTCATGGGCCAACCGGCGGTGAGCGCCGCGCTGGGGCGTTTGCGCGATCTGTTCGACGATCCGTTGCTGCTGCGCAACGGACGCGGCATGGAACCGACGGCGCGCGCATTGGCGATTCTCAAGGAATTGCAGCCAGCGATGGACACCATCTCCGGTGCGGTCAGCCGGGCCAAGGAATTCGATCCTGCGACCAGTTGCGATGTGTTTCGCATCGGGTTGTCGGACGATGCCGAGTTCGGTTTGTTTCCACCGTTGCTGCGTCAGTTGCAAGAGGAAGCACCGGGCATCGTCGTGGTTGTGCGGCGAGCCAATTACCTGTTGATGCCAGCGCTGTTGGCGTCGGGGGAAATTTCGGTGGGCGTGAGCTACACCACGGATCTGCCGGCCAATGCCAAGCGCAAGAAGCTGCGCGATATCCCCTGCAAAGTGCTGCGCGGCGACACCCGGCCGGGGACGCTGACCCTGGATGAGTACTGCGAGCGGCCCCATGCGATGGTGTCTTTTTCCGGCGACCTGAGTGGCAACATCGACCTGGATCTGGCGAAGGTCGGGCGTAGTCGTCGTGTGGTGCTGGGGGTGCCGCAGTTCAGTGGGTTGCGGGCGTTGCTCGCCGGGACCGAGATGATTGCCACTGTGCCGGATTATGCGGCGTGTGCGTTGGTCGAGGGCTGTGGCTTGCGCGCTGAGGATCCGCCGTTCGAGATTGAGGCGGCGCAGTTGTCGATGGCCTGGAGCGGGGTGCATGACAATGATCCGGCGGAGCGGTGGTTGCGGTCGCGGATCGGTCAGTTCATGTCTGTGGCTTTGGATGTTTCATAGGTGTTGACCTTGGCGGCCTCTGGGCCGACCAGGTTCTTGGTTGATTGAGTACATATCCGTTGCTGCGGTAACGGCGGCTTATGGTTTCGCCCTTACGGCGAGTCCCTTTTGGCAAACGCCCCAAAAGGAACCAAAAGGTCTCGCCCCTTACGTACGGCCCCTCGCTTAGGCTCGGGGTTCCTTCGCTGCGGTATTCATCCGGGGGCATTGCCCTCCGGTCGGCTTCGCTTCGACCTACATGCAAATGAGTTCGACTGCGTCGAACGGCGCTGCGCGCCAATCCCCGGATAAACACCTCCGCTCAGCCTGCCGAGGGGGCGGGTGGATCAAGATCAAAAGCTGCAGGCGAGCTAACGCTCGGCCTGATGAGTGGTGAGAAGCGACGCGGTGGTGCGGGATGCTCTGCTTTTTGCTCTTCTGTGGGAGCAAGCTTGCTCGCGATGGCGGCCTGACAGCCGACCACTTTCTTACGAGTGTACCCAGCCCAACTGTAGGAGCGAGCCTGCTCGCGAAGGCAACCTGACAGCCGCCCAATTACTTGCAGATGTACTCAGCACCTGTGGGAGCGGGCTTGCCCGCGAAGGCGGCCTGACAGCCGACCAATCTCTCACAGACATACGCTGATCCACTGTAGGAGCGAGCCTGCTCGCGAAGACGGCCTGCCAGCCGCCCAATCACTTGCTGATGTACTCAGTACCTGTGGGAGCGGGCTTGCCCGCGAAGGCGGCCTGACAGCCGACCAATCTCTCACAGACATACGCTGATCCACTGTAGTAGGAGCGAGCTTGCTCGCGATAGCGGTGTATCAGTCAACACCAATGCCGGATGTAATGCCGCCATCGCGAGCAAGCTCGCTCCTACAGGGTTCTATGTCGTTTGGTCGATCTCGGTCTTCACGCAAACAGAGCACGTACATTCAATTTTTCCTTCCTCCGCCCCGGCACTATCGAATCCTGTCCCGGCGCATTGACGCCGGTGGTTTTTCATTTGTGCGGGTAGGCCATGGACACTTCGCGAAGTGATGATCGGGCGCAAGACTGGGGGCTGCTGTTCCTGCGGGTCAGCGGCGGGTTGTTCCTGTTGTGGGTACATGGCTTGCCCAAGTTGCTTCACTACAGTGCCGAGCTGCAAAACATCGAAGACCCTTTCCACCTGGGCACGAATCTGACGCTGATGCTGGCGATTTTCGCCGAGGTGGTGTGCCCGCTGCTGATCGTCGCCGGGTTGCTGGCGCGTCTAGCGTGTTTGCCTATTCTGTTTTTGCTGTGGGTGTCGATGTTGATCGTGCATCCGCAGTGGACACTCTTCGAAGGCCAGTTCGGCTGGCTGCTGATCGTGTTCACCAGCATTTTCATCGCCGGGCCGGGACGCCTGGCACTCAATGTCCGTTTCGCCGGAGCCTTGCGTTATGTCTGAATCCAATCGCCGTGAGCCGGCAAGTCCGGGGCCTGATGAGGTGGTGACCCTGATCGTCAAGCACCGGGTCAAGGCCGGTTTCGAAGTGCCTTATGCAGCCTGGCTGCGCAACATCGTCAAGGTGGCCGCGCAGAACGTCGGGCACTTGGGCGTGGATGTGGTGCGTGGCAAGAATGCCGGCCTGGACACCTACACCTGCGTGCTGCGCTTTTGTTCGACCGAGGCGATGCAGCGCTGGCTCGATTCACCGCAACGCCAGGAACTGGTCGATGAAGCCGCGCCGATGCTGGCCGATGGCGACCAGACCGAAGTCAATCCGGTCAACGAGTTCTGGTTCTCGCCCCAGGCCGAGGCCAGTACGCCACCGCCGCGCTGGAAGCAGGCCGTGGTGACGCTGCTGGTGATCCTGCCGCACACCTTGCTGGTGCCGCTGCTTTGGGGGCCGTTGTTGCGGCTCAACGCCTTGCTCTCCAATTACGTGGTGGCCACGTTTCTGATCACCCTGACCATCGTGCTGTCGGTGGTTTACATCTTCATGCCCATGGCGACGCGTCTGTTCGCGCCCTGGCTGTCTCCCGCCACATTGCACGAGGAACCGTGATGAACGCCGATCTGATTCTGTTCAATGGTCAATTCCATACCGTTGACCGCACAAAACCGCTCGCCAGCGCCGTGGCGATCAGCGACGGGCGTTTTGTCGTGGTCGGCAACGATGCCGAAGCCATGGCCCTGCGGGGCTCGAACACCCAGGTGATCGACCTCAAGGGGCGTTGCGTGATCCCCGGGCTCAACGACTCACACTTGCACCTGATCCGTGGCGGCTTGAACTACAACCTGGAACTGCGTTGGGAAGGTGTGCCGTCACTGGCCGATGCCTTACGCATGCTCAAGGAGCAGGCCGACCGCACGCCGACCCCGCAGTGGGTGCGGGTGGTCGGTGGCTGGAACGAGTTCCAGTTCGCTGAGAAGCGCATGCCGACCCTGGCGGAACTCAATCAGGCGGCGCCAGACACGCCGGTTTTCGTGCTGCACCTGTACGACCGCGCCTTGCTCAACCGCGCCGCGTTGCGTGTCGCCGGCTACACCCGTGATACACCGAATCCGCCAGGCGGCGAGATCGTGCGTGACGCCAATGGCGAGCCGACCGGCATGCTGGTGGCGCGACCCAACGCGATGATTCTGTACTCGACCCTGGCCAAGGGGCCGAAGCTGCCGCTGGAGTATCAGGTCAACTCGACCCGTCAGTTCATGCGCGAACTCAATCGCCTGGGCCTGACCAGTGCCATCGATGCCGGCGGCGGTTTCCAGAATTACCCGGACGATTACCAGGTGATCGAGCAGTTGGCAAAGGACGAGCAACTGACCGTGCGCATCGCCTACAACCTGTTCACCCAGAAACCGAAGGAAGAGTTGACCGACTTCAAGAACTGGACCGGCAGCGTGAAGCTGCACCAGGGCGATGATTTCCTGCGACACAACGGCGCCGGGGAAATGCTGGTGTTCTCGGCGGCGGACTTCGAAGACTTCCTCGAACCGCGCCCGGACCTGCCGCAAACCATGGAAGCCGAACTGGAGCCGGTGGTGCGCCATCTGGTCGAGCAACGCTGGCCGTTCCGTTTGCACGCCACCTACAACGAATCCATCAGCCGCATGCTCGATGTGTTCGAGAAGGTTAATCGCGACATTCCGTTCAACGGCTTGCCGTGGTTTTTCGACCACGCCGAAACCATCACCCCGCAGAACATCGAGCGGGTGAGGGCGCTGGGCGGCGGCATCGCGATTCAGGATCGCATGGCGTTCCAGGGTGAATATTTCGTCGAGCGTTACGGCGCGAAAGCGGCCGAAGCCACGCCACCGATCAAACGCATGCTGGCCGAAGGCGTACCGGTGGGTGCCGGTACCGACGCCACGCGGGTGTCGAGCTACAACCCGTGGACCTCGCTGTACTGGATGGTCAGCGGTCGCACCGTCGGAGGTATGGAATTGCACGCCGAAGGCCTTTCACGCCTGACGGCGCTGGAGCTGTTCACCCACGGCAGCGCCTGGTTCTCCTCGGAGCAAGGCAAGAAGGGCCAGATCAAGGTTGGGCAACTGGCTGACGTCGCGGCCCTCAGTGCGGATTTTTTCAGCGTCGATGAAGAGGCGATCAAGTGGATCGAGTCGGTGTTGACCGTGGTCGGCGGCAAGGTGGTGTATGGCGCCGGTGACTTCGAGAAGCTCGGGCCGGCCAGCGTGCCGGTGCTGCCGGACTGGTCGCCGGTGGTGAAGGTGCCGGGCCACTGGCGCCCGACTTCGCCGATGCAGGCCCAGGTTCACCATTGCAGCGGCCCGTGCGCGGTGCATTCCCACAGTCATGAACGGGCGCGTCTGTCGAACGCGCCGGTCAGCGATTTCGCCGGTTTCTGGGGCGCCTTTGGCTGCTCGTGTTTTGCCTTCTGACTCTTTTAAAAAAGCGCCGGCCCAACAGGTCGGCGCTGACTGCAACAACCATCCACCAAGGAGTTTCCAATGAGCAACGTTCCGTACAAACGCCTGAACAAAGACGATGCTGTGGTATTGCTGGTCGACCACCAGACCGGTCTGATCTCGCTGGTACAGGATTTCTCGCCCAACGAGTTCAAGAACAACGTACTGGCGCTGGGCGACATCGCCAAGTTCTTCAAACTGCCGACCATCCTCACCACCAGTTTCGACAGCGGTCCGAACGGTCCGATCGTGCCGGAGCTCAAGGCGCAGTTCCCGGACGCGCCGTTCATTGCACGCCCGGGCCAGATCAACGCCTGGGACAACGAAGACTTCGTCAAGGCGATCAAGGCCACCGGTCGCAAGCAACTGATCATTGCCGGTGTGGTGACCGACGTGTGCGTGGCGTTCCCGACACTGTCAGCCATTGCCGAAGGCTTTGAGGTGTTTGTGGTGACCGACGCTTCCGGCACCTTCAACACCACCGTGCAACAAGCGGCCTGGGCGCGCATGTCGGCCGCCGGTGCACAACTGCTGAACTGGTTCTCCGTGGCCTGCGAGCTGCAAGGCGACTGGCGCAACGACATGGAAGGCCTGGCCAACCTGCTGTCCGAACGCCTGCCGAACTATCGCAACCTGATCAACAGCTACACCAAATTTACTGCCAAGTAAGAAGTACACCTGTGGGAGCGAGCTTGCTCGCGATGGCGGCGTATCAGTCGACACACATGTTGACTGACAGAAAGCTATCGCGAGCAAGCTCGCTCCCACAGATTTTTTGTGTGATCACTTGATCAGCGACTCTGCAACCAACTCAAAAACCCACCTTTCCTGACCGCTACCGGTTTGGCCATCAACGCCATCCGGCTGTTCTGCTGGCGCACCGCCTGCAGCTTGTTCAACGCCCGGTCGACTTCCCGCCGTTGCGCCATGCAGTTGCGGGTCAGTGATTTGTCGAGGCGGTAGATGATGCTTGAGGTCATGGCCGTGAACCGTGCCTGGGACGGCGTGTCGGCGAGGATGCTTTGTTCGCCCATGACTTCACTCGGCCCCATGCGCCCGGCTTCGATCTGCGTGCTGCCGTTGGGGACGGTGGCGCTGACCACGCCGGTGGCGATGACGAACAGGCTGTCCGGTACTTCATCCAGATCCAGCACCACCTCACCGGCCGCGTATTGCTGCGCCACCATGTTCTGGGC
This sequence comes from Pseudomonas sp. GW823-FHT06E10, assembly GCF_058794995.1. Lineage (NCBI taxonomy): Bacteria > Pseudomonadati > Pseudomonadota > Gammaproteobacteria > Pseudomonadales > Pseudomonadaceae > Pseudomonas > Pseudomonas sp. GW823-FHT06E10. The sequence goes on from NZ_JBXAHJ010000019.1 coordinate 19,659, forward strand.
CAGGTGATCCCGTTCCTCGGCGCTCAGGGAGCGAAATATTTTCACTTCATCGAGCAAGGCCCGTGCGCGGGTCGACGGCTCGATCACGCCATCGGGTTGCCGGGAAATGCCCGCCGCTTCAAGGTGCCGATGGGCCAGGTCGAACAGTTGATTGCGTACTTCACCCTTTTTGCCCAATTCGGCGATGAAGCCGCTGGCCACGTATTCGGACATGGTTTCGCCGGCCTCCTTGAGCACGGCTTTCGGCGCCGGATCGAGCAGCAGGCTGCTACTGCCCTGAAGGGTGCGGTCCAGGGCATCGAGTACCCGACGCGGGCGGATGTGGTTGGGCACCTGAATGCTGATCGACACGCCGTGCATATTGAACGGGCGGCTGAGATTGACGATCTTTGCCTTGGCCGCCACCGAGTTCGGCACTACAGCGGTGCTGCCGGCGCTGGTCAGCAGGTGGGTGGCGCGCCAGTCGATGTCCAGCACCTTGCCTTCAATACCGTCGATGGAAACCCGGTCATCGACCTGATACGGCTTGGTGGTATTGAGCACGATGCCGGAGAACACGTCGCTCAAGGTGCTCTGCAATGCCAGACCCACCACGATGGCGACGACGCCGGAGGTCGCCAGCAAACCTTTCACCGGCAGCTCCAGCACGTAGCCGGCGGCGGCCACCACGGCAATCAGGAACACCAGTGCACCGATGACATCCTGCAACAGCCGGCCGCTATGGCCGATGCGCCGCATCAGGGCCAGGCCGATCACTTCGGTCAGCACCCGCGCGGCGTACAGCCACCAGAGAATCCCCAGTGCCGTGGCCCCCAGTTGTGCCACGCGATCATCGGCAAACAACGGCGCCTGCAACGGGCTGACGCCGGCGTTGATGAGCACCGCGCTGAACAGCACAAACAGCGCCAGGCGCACACCGACCCGGCTGACGCGATGCTTGAACGGCGCGAGGTGCCAGAGCAGGGCGTCGATGGCCAGCAGCAGGGTGCTCAGTGAGAGCAGGTGACCGAGGAGAAAGGACATGGGGAAACTCCATTTAAATGCTTGAGGCAAACAGATCGCAGATCCTTCGGGGAAGGTGATTTCAGTGCGGTGAACGAAGATTAATGGTGTGCCTGAAAGGGAACAAGCGGCTATAAAGTGTTTGACTGTCAACCGGGAAGTGACAATGAACCCATTCGAAGATATGCGTATTTTTTGCCAGGTCATGGACTCCGGCAGCTTCACGGCGGCCGCCGATCAACTGGGGCTGTCCAAGCAGTTTGTCAGCCGCCGCTTGATGCAACTCGAAGAGCGCCTGGGCGTTCGCTTGCTCAATCGTTCGACCCGGCGCCTGGATGTCACGCCGCTGGGGCAGAGCTATTACGAGTCAGCCTTGCGCCTGCTCAGCGAAGTCGAACAAGTGGAGCAGGGCATCGCCGGCCAGACCACCGAGCCACGGGGGACCATTCGTGTGAGTGCGCCGCTGTCGTTCGCGCTGGCGCATCTGGGCTGCCTGTTGCCGGTGTTTTTGCAGCGCTATCGCGACGTGACGGTGGAGATGGATTTGAGCGATCGTCCCGTGGATTTGCTCGGTGAGGGCTACGACCTGGCGCTGCGCATCGGCACACTGGAAGACTCGACACTGATCGCCCGACGCATTGCCTCCATTGAGCGGGTGTACTGCGCAAGCCCTGCGTACCTGACCGAACGCGGCACACCGCTCAAGCCTGAAGATTTGCACGGTCACGACTGCCTGCCGTACGGCCATGGTCGACAGGTGCAATGGCGGTTTGCAGGGCAGGGCAAGCCATTGAGCGTCAATGTCAGCGGGCGGATGCGGGTCAACAACGGTGAATTGCTCAAGGACGCGGCGATTGCCGGGCTGGGGATCACGTATTTGCCAACGTTCATTGTCGGCTCGGCGTTGAAGGATGGACGGCTGGTGGAAGTGCTGGAGGATTTTCGGCCGGAGCCGCTGACGTTGTCGGCGGTCTATCCGCAACACCGGCAGAGTTCGCGGCCGGTGCAGGCGCTGGTTGAGTTCTTGCGCGAGGAACTGGATCAGTCTGAGGGTGGGTTGTAGAGCGGCGGATTGCCTGACTCACATCGGCCACTGTGGGAGCGAGCTTGCTCGCGATGGCGTCCTGTCATCCAACATTGAAGTCGTCTGACACTCCGCCATCGCGAGCAAGCTCGCTCCCACAGGGTTTTGTGTTGCATGGGAATCAGTGGGAATCAGCTCCTTTTGTCATCACCGGGCTCGGCATGGACACCGCGGTCATCACCGGGCTCGCCATTGGCATGGACGCCATGATCGTCGCCGACTTCACCGGACCGATGAACGCCATGGTCGTCCCCGGGTTCATCATGGGTGCCGCTGCGTCCTGAGGACGAGACCGATCCGGAGTGGCTCGAACCGCTGTTGGCACTGCCATGGCCACTGTTGCTGCCATGGTCGCCACTGTGGCCGCTGCCGCTGTTGCCACCACTGCCGCTTCCACCATGACTGCCGCCGCCGCCACCGCTGCCACTGCCGCCGCCACCACCGCTACCACCACCGCCGCCACCGTGACTGCCGCCACCACCACTTCCGCCACCACCGCCACCACTACCCCCATCCTTGGCCTGAGCACTGGAAACTCCAGACAGACTGTCCGGAATCAATACGGTAGACGCCGACAGAACCGCGCCAATAGCTACTGCCAGTAAAAGCTTATTGATGAGCATGTCGTTCTCCGTCCTTTAATTCAGATTGGAACCTTGATGAACAGTGTAATGTGCTGATTTTTTCCCCGAGGGAACTTGATGAACAGTTCAGCGCACCGATTTATTCGGCGGGAAAATTGAAAAAGAGTGCAGCGTTCAGCCGGACCCGCGTCTGAAGGGTCAGTTTCAAAGAGTCAGTGAATGCTCGAGGCCAGCTCGAAAATCGGGATGTACATCAGAATCACGATCACCCCGATCAACAGACCGATGAAGGTCATGAGCAAGGGTTCGAACAGCCGCACGAACCATTCGATCCAGCGGCTGATTTCTTCGTCGTAGAAGTCGGCGCTGCGCTCCATCATCTGCCCGAGGTTGCCGGACTGTTCGCCGGCTCGCAGCAGGCGCAGGGACACGGGGGTCACCAGGTGATTGAGTTCCAGCGCGGCAGAAAGTGATTGCCCCTCGCGCACCCGGTCGCAGGCCTGGTCCAGGCGCGTGCGGGAGGCGACGGTGAGCAGGCCACGGACCATGCCCATGGCGGTGACCAGGGGAATGCCGCCTTGCAGCAGAATCCCCAGTGAACGGTAGAAGCGCGCCAGTTCATACATGAAGATGCGCTGGTGCACCGCAGGGAGTTTTTCGATCAGGTGGTCCAGCCCCCGACGAAAGGCCGGCTGGCGCTGGAGCAGGGTGAGGGCGACGATGATGGCCAGCAAGCCACCGAAGAATTCACCCTGGTGGGCGTGCAGGAACATGCCGCTGCTCATCAGGATCTGCGACATCCAGGGCAGGTTCGACCCCAGTCCTTCAAACACCAGGCTGAAGCGCGGCACGACATACCCCATCAAAAACAAAACCACGCCACCGCCCACCACCAGCAACAGCAAGGGGTAGATCGACGCGCTGATGATCTTTTGGCGAACCTCGTCCATGCGCTGGCGATAGCTGACATAGCGGCCCAGGGCATCGCCCACGGCACCGGTCTTTTCACTGGACTGCACCAGCGCCACGTACAACGGGGGGAAAACCGCCGACAGCTGGCTCAGGGCCTGGGAAAACGATTTGCCCTCGTAAAGCAGGCGGACCAACTCGTTCAAGGTCTTGCGGGCCTGTGGCGCGTTTTCCTTTTCCGCCAGGCTTTCCAGGGCATCGATCAACGGTAGGCCGGCGTTGAGCAGGGTGGTCAGTTCCTGGCTGAACAACACCAGGTTGAACGTCTCGCGCTTGTGCAGGCGCAAGGCGCGCCAATGTCGTTCGGCGTGCAGGCTGACCACCCGCAGGCCCTGATCTTCGGCGATGCGCCTGGCTTCGCTGTGCCCCGGTGCCTCGACGGTCATCGAGACCACACCGGCCTTGCCGACGGCCTTGAGATGAAAGCGCATGGTCGCCATTCCCGTCAGTTCCAGTTGGTGACTTCGGCGTTCTCGCCTTCGCCACCGGGCTGCCCGTCCTTGCCCATGGACAACAGGTCGTACTCGCTGTTTTCACCGGGATAGCGATAGGCGTAGTTGCGCCCCCAGGGGTCTTGCGGGAGTTTTTTCTGCAGGTACGGGCCGGTCCAGCGCGGTTCGTCGGCGGGGGCGGTGACCAGCGCCTGCAAACCCTGTTCGGTGGACGGGTAATGGCCAACTTCCAGACGGTAAAGGTCCAGTGCCTTGCTCAAGCCTTCTATCTGCGCCTTGGCCACTTTCACTTCGGAGCGGCCCAGTTGGGCGAAATACTTCGGCGCCACGATGCCGGCCAACAGCCCCAATACCACCAGCACCACCAACAGTTCGAGCAAGGTGAACCCGCTTTGGGTTCGCCGGGCATAACACAGTCGCTGATTCATGATGACCTCATAACAGTCGGCAGCAGAGTTGCCATGTAGTTGCATGCAATTGCCATGCTCACGATTGCTGACCCTTGCGCGCCCCCCTTGCTACGGGCCTTCTCGCTTACGGCACAGTGCTTGCGTATGGCTGGTGCACGACTGGCCATTGGGGCAATACCCCCAATTTTCGGGGCCGGAAAGGGGAGGTATAACAATGAAGACACTCACCGCCGGATTGCTGGGTTTCCTTGTGTTGGCCAGCGCCGCACAGGCCGATGTGTTTGTTTCCGTGGACGCCAATGGCGGCTACGTCCTGTCCAATGTCCACCGCCCCGGACGCCACTATGAACGGGTGATTCGTGAGCCCGATGCGCCGGTGGTCAGCCTCGATCAGCAACCGCAGATGATCGCCGCGCAACCCTATGCCGAGCTGGTGGCGGCGGCGGCCACGGCCAACGAACTGCCGGCGGCGCTGCTGCATGCAGTGATCAAGACCGAATCGAGCTACAACGCCCGCGCCACCTCACCCAAGGGCGCTCGCGGGCTGATGCAATTGATGCCCGCCACCGCCCGCGAAATGGGGGTGACCAATGTCTACGACCCCAAGGCCAACATCCAGGGTGGCGCCCGCTATCTCAAGCGCCTGATGACGATGTTCGACAACGATATCCGGCTCGCCGTGGCGGCCTATAACGCCGGCCCGCAAGCGGTGCTCAGCCGGGGCAACGTGGTCCCGCCGTTCGCCGAAACCCAGCGTTATGTGCCCAGTGTGCTGAAGCAGTATCGGCGTTTGCAGGGGTTGCCCGCGGATGCGCCGCTGTGATCGAACACCCGGGGAAATTTCCCCAATAGTGGGGAATAGTGGCCCCGGCGAAAAAGGGGGGGGATTGGGTGGGGAATATCCCCCGGCCTATCAAGTCGTGATCATAACAAGCTGATTAATAACGTATTTTTTTGTGGCATGCGGATTGCTCCGGTCGATTTATCGAGAAGTGTTCCCCCGATAACCCGCAGCGAGGCCCGAGTCCATGATCGGCATATCCCACGCTTGGTCCTTGATTGATTTGCTTACCCCCCCTGTGGGAGCGAGCTTGCTCGCGATGACTGCTTTCCAGTCGCCAACGATGTCGATTGTCAGTCCGCTATCGCGAGCAAGCTCGCTCCCACAACGGGGCGGGTAAGACAGGTACAGATCGGTAAAGAGGAATGTTGCTGAAAACAGGACCAACCCTTGTCCGGCGTCGTGCCGGGATTTCGGGTCAGTCCCGGTGATACCCACTAACGAGGAAACCGACATGGACCGATTCGCGCATTGCGGCCTGCTGACGTTTTGCCTGTTGGCCTTCGGTATCGACCAGGCGCTGGCTCACTCGGCGGACGAGCACACCGGGCACGACACGGCGGCCAGCACCGCCAGCCCGGAGAACGCCCGGATCAGATTTGCCGACGTGGCCTTGCTGGACCAGAACGGCAAGGTCGTCAACCTGGAAAAAGACCTGGTCAGCAACAAAATCGTGGTCATGGGTTTCATTTACACCCGTTGCACCACGGTCTGCCCGGTGATGTCCTCGATCATGGGCAGGGTACAGAAACATTTGGGCGCGCGGGTCGGCACCGAGGTGCAATTGGTGTCCATCAGCATCGACCCGCAGCGTGATGATCCCCAACGCCTGAACGACTACGCCCGCACCTTCCAGAAAGGGCCGGGCTGGAGCTGGCTGACCGGTTCGCCGCAGGCGGTCGATGCCACCCTCAAGGGCCTGGGTGTCTACAGCGGCAACTTCGAGAACCACTCGCCACTGATTCTGGTGGGGGACGGCAACAACCGCTACTGGACCCGCTACTACGGTCTCACCGAACCGACAGAGCTGGCCCGGGCCGTCGAGAGGCTCAGAGGCGAACGCAACGCCCACGCCAAGCACACCGCCATCGCCATGGAGCACCAGCCATGAGCGCCTTCGACAGGAAAACCTGCTTCCCCGACATACCCGTGCAGGACCAGAACGGCAGCACCTTTATCTCCCTTACCAGTGATCCGCTGCGCAACACGCCAGCGGTACTCAAGGCTTGCACCTTGAAACAGGGCATCGATGGGCCCCACTGGTTTTTTCTTACCGAAGACAAGGTGCAAATGGACCTTGTATGGGGTCGCATCGACCAGATCGTGCCGACCCCCTTGCAGCACTCCACACGGTTGATCGTCGGTGACGCGGCGAACAAGCGCTGGAGCAAAATCCGTCCCGCCGACATTGCCCAGCGCTTACAGTTGCTGACAATGCCCGTGGCCCGTCGCTGAGCCACGGCCATGAATACTGCCCTCGTCCTTGGCCTGCTGCTCTTCGGCAGCATCGCGCTCACCGCCCAGGCGCTGCCGCTGAGCCTCAGCGAAAGTGCCGGTAAACGGTTGTACCACGAAGGCGTGTCGGCCAGCGGCGAACCGATCATGGTCCGGGTCGGCGCAGCGGGCGTGCTGCTGCCGGCCACCCGCCTGCCGTGCGCCAATTGTCATGGCGAGGATGGCCTCGGGCGCCCGGAAGGCGAGGTGCGACCGCCGGACCTGCGCTGGTCTCGACTGGCCAGCAGTCAAGGCCAGCAGCACATCAACGGCCGCAGTTATCCGGCCTACAGCGAAATCACCCTGGCGCGGGCGGTGCAGGAGGGGCGCGACCCGGGCAACAATCGGCTCGATCCGACGATGCCACGGTTCGTGTTGTCGATGATCGATCAACGCAACCTCACGGCGTACCTCAAACACCTGGCCGAAGACCGCGTTCCGGGACTGGCCCCCGACAGTCTGCACCTGGGTACGTTGTTGCCGGGATCCGGCCCCTTGGGCGAAGAGGGCATCACGGTGGCGGCGGTGCTCAATGGCTGCGTGGCGCGAATCAACGAGGCGGGCGGAATTCATGGCCGGCAGTTGCGCCTGACCATCCTCGACCCCGGTGCCGACCGCGCCAGTGCCGAAAAGGCGCTGGACCGGTTGATCAATGAAGAGCAGGTGTTTGCCCTGATCGCACCGATGGCGCCGGCATTGGACCTGAACTTCGCCATGCGTCTGGAACAGGCCGGCATTCCCCTGATCGGGCCGCTGTCCTTGCAGGGCACGCTCCACACCAGCCCGCAGATATTCGAGCCACTGCCGGGCCTTCGCGACCAATTGATCGCCCTGGCCAACTACGCCAGTACGAGCCTGCGGGTGCTTCAGGGGCCGACGCTGATCGCCTATCCGGACGAACCCGGCCAACGCCTGGCGGCGCAGGAACTCAGCAAGTACTTGCAGGGGCACGCCTGGCAAAAGGTGCGCCTGCAAGCCTATGACCCGGCCGGGGATGATTTTCCCTTGGGGTCGCGCTCGGTGTTTTACCTGGGCAGCAGCAGCGGCTTCAGTCGTCTGGCCGAGCGCTTGCAAACGGCGGGGCAGGTGCCTTACCTGTTCGCCGCCTCGAACCAGGTGGCGGGCAATCTGATGCAGGTGCCCAGCGGATTTTCCCGACGGGTATTCCTGGCCTATCCGTTCGTGCCAAGCGACTGGACCCAGGCCGGGCGCCTGGCCTTGACCCAGTTGCGCGAACACCAGGGCCTCGGTGGCCAGCATGCGGTGCTGCAAGTGGGCGCGTTCAGTTCGATGATGCTGCTCAGCGAAGGCATGAAGCAGGCCGGGCGCAATGCCAGTCGCGAGAAGCTGGTCAGGGCCCTGGAAGGCTTGCGTGACTTCGATACCGGGCTGACACCGCTGATCAGCTTTGGTCCGGGCCGGCGCCTGGGCTTGAGCGGTGCCCATATCGTCACGGTGGATCTGCCGGACCAGCGTTTCTATTTGGTCGCACCCTATAAACCTATTGCTGCCACGCCCTGACCGGAGGCCGATCATGAAACTCGATACCGCCCGGTGCAGACGCTTCCACTGGCGAAACCGCAGGGCTACGCTTAACCGGGATGAGGGCGTCGGCGCCATTGCGCTCGCGCAATCGAATCGAACGGATTGCCGATCAATAGGGGGTTTCCCCAACAGTGGGGGGAAAAGTCCAGTGCTAATCACGTCGCTTTCCCCGTTTTTGGGGGATGGAACTGCGCTACGAAATGGCATTGTTTTTTAAATTCAAGGACATGAAGTCCTCAAATTACCGGTGCCCAGCCTGGCATGAAGTGTGCGTTAGTCCTGTCAGGACGCGCACTCCGTCAGGTTCAAAATCCGGACCTGCGGTTTCAAGGAGTCCACCTTGTTGAATAAAGTACTGGTTGTTGATGACGAACAGTTGCTGGCGGAGAACCTCCAGGGTTACCTGCAGGCGCAAGCACTGGAAGTCCGGATTGCCCACGACGGTGCGAAAGGAATCGCTGAAGCCGATGATTTCGCACCCGATGTGATGGTGTTCGATTACCGCTTGCCCGATATGGAAGGCTTTCAGGTGCTCGATGCCGTCCGCCAGAACAGGAAGTGTCATTTCGTGCTGATCACAGGGCATCCAACCGCAGAGGTTTGCGAGCGGGCCCGGCAACTGGGTGTCAGCCATATCCTGTTCAAACCGTTTCCATTGGCGGAATTGGCCCGTGCCGTGCTTGATCTTCTGGGCAGGCAACGCGAACCCAAAGTGGGGGTGAGCACTTCCGAAGGCTTTGTCGAACGACGCCAGAGCAGGACCGAGAGTTTCCCGCTGCAGTTGTACGACGGTAGCTGGGTGCTGGCAGATCGCCGAAAAAATACATCGGCCTCCAAGGCGCCAGACGACGAACAGTTGCTCACCGGGGAGTAGTGGCGCGACAAGACGTTCCGGCCTCCGCCGAATGGCTCGCCGCGCCGACAGGGCCCAAAGCCCCGGGCGTAGGAGAGCAAGCCATGGACCGTCTATCCTTTGCCGTAGAACCGGCGCAACCGGAATGTTCACCGACTCGTTTTACCAGTGAGCAACTGGCCCAGGCCCGAGCCCTGGCCACCAGTTCCGGCGAGCGGATGCTGGACGCCCTGGGGCGGCTGTGCGCACTGGCTCCCATGCCTTTCATTCAATGCCTCGGCGTAACCCTGCACTACCCGGTGCTCGACACCGACAGCCTGTTCAATTCCACGCCGGTGTTCGACCGGGTGACCCTGGCCCAATGCCTCAAGCGCGAATTCACCCTGTTGCGTCACAACGATGCGGTCATCGGAGTGTTCGCCGACCCCTTCGACAGTGCGCGCCTGGCCTGGATCGATGAGTGCCTGCAAGGCGCGCCGCTGTACCTGGTGCATGCCGATGACCTGAAGGCCTATCTGGCGCGTCACGAAGAAAGCTTCCATGCGGTGGAGTCGCTCAACGCCCAGAGCGACGCCGGCGCCGAAATCGATAACCTGCAAAGCCTGTCCCTGACCAGCATCAGCGAAGATTCCAGCGTCGTGGTCAAACTGGTCAACTCGACCCTGTACGACGCGCTGAAAATGCACGCCAGCGACATCCACCTCGGCACCACCGGCAGCGGTCTGGTGATCAAGTACCGGATCGACGGCGTGCTCAACAACATCAGCAAAATCCAGGGCAGCGAGTTCGCCGAGCAAGTGATTTCCCGGGTCAAGGTCATGGCCGAACTGGACATCGGCGAAAAACGCGTGCCCCAGGATGGTCGCTTCAAGATCGGCATCAGCGGCCGGCAGATCGACTTCCGGGTGTCGATCATGCCGAGCATTTTCGGCGAAGACGCGGTGCTGCGGGTACTCGACAAACAGGACCTGGCGGACAAGGTCTGTGGCGTGCAGTTGCAGGCCCTGGGCTTTGAAGAAGAAACCCTGCGCCAGCTGCGCCGGCTGGCCGCCGAACCCTACGGCATGGTGCTGGTGACCGGGCCGACCGGGAGCGGCAAGACCACTACCCTGTACGCGATGATCACCGAGATCAACCACGGCGTGGACAAGATCATCACCATTGAAGACCCGGTGGAATATCAACTGCCGGGCGTGCTGCAAATCCCCGTCAACGAGAAGAAAGGCCTGACCTTCGCCCGGGGCCTGCGCTCGATCCTGCGCCATGACCCGGACAAGATCATGGTCGGTGAAATCCGCGACCCGGACACCGCACAGATCGCCGTGCAATCGGCGCTCACCGGTCACCTTGTGTTCACCACCATTCACGCCAACAACGTGTTCGACGTCATCGGCCGTTTCACCCAGATGGAAATCGATCCCTACAGCCTGGTCTCGGCACTCAATGCCGTACTGGCCCAGCGTTTGATCCGCCTGGTCTGCACCAGTTGCAGCAGCCCCTACAGCCCGACGCAAGAAGAGCTGGAGGTCTCGGGGCTTGATCCGCAAAAGGTCGCTCACTACCGGTTCGTCCACGGCAAGGGCTGCGGGCATTGTCGGGGTACCGGTTATCGCGGGCGTAGCGCAATTGCCGAGTTGCTGCACCTGGACGACGAATTGCGGCAAATGATCGTCGAGCGCCAACCCATTTCGAAAATCAAGGCGCACGCCTGTAAACGTGGCTTGCGCCTGTTGCGCGAGTCGGCGCTGGAGATGGTGGAACAAGGCCGGACGACTCTCGAGGAGATCAATCGTGTCACTTTTATCTCGTGAGCAATTTGTCGCCGTGCTCGGCGCAAGCGGTGTTGGCCTGGGGCAGCGGCAAGGCGCTGCAACCCACTGGCTGGGCAGCGTCGGCTACATTGACGAAGGCTTCCAGGCCTGGACGGTGGCCCTCGATACCCTCGACCGTTTGTTGGCCGAACACACCGTTGCCAGGGCGGAACTGACGGTGGTGATCTCCGGGCACTTCAGTCGCTATTGCCTGGTGCCCTGGAGTGAGCAGATCAGTAGCCCGGCCGAATTGCTCGGCTTCGCCCAACTGTGTTTCGAAGACCTCTACGGTGCCCCGACACAACCCTGGAGCCTGGTGCTGTCGGCCGAACCCGCCGGTTACGACCGCATCGCCACCGCGCTGCCACAGGACTTGCTCGAACGCCTGCGCGCCCTGGTCAGGGCTCGCGGTTTGCGCTTGCGTTCGGTACAGCCGTACCTGATGACGGCGTTCAACCATTTCGATAAAAGCTTTGAGGCCGGGGATTTCCTGTTCGTGGTCGCCGAACCGGTGCGCAGCGTGTTGCTGCTGGCCAGGGAAGGGCGCTGGACCTCGGTGCGATCGGTGGGCAGCAGCGACAGCGATGCGGCGCTGACCGCGTTGATCGGTCGAGAACACCAGTTGCAGGCTTCCAGCAGCGAACGGCCGTTGAATGTCTACCTGCATGCACCGGCGCGCATCGATTCCCCTCCTGACGTGCCTGGTGTGCATCTGCGCACCCTCGAAGAAGACCGGACAGCCGTACGCGATTGCCTGTACCTCATGTCTCGGGCGGTGGCCTGACATGCGCCCCCTGATGCTCGACTTTCAGCCGCGCCGCCGTGCAGGCCCCTTGGGCTGGAGCCTGCTGGCCGGTGGCGTGGTGCTGACACTGACCTGCCTGCTGGTGCAACAGCACCTGAGCCACGAGGCCGAACAACAGCAAGGTCATCTGCAAATCACACAGCGAGTGCTCACCGGCGATACCGGCAGCAAGCTCAGCCTGACCCCGGCGCAAATTCGCGAACAGGCGCATAACCTGGCGGAAATGCGCAAGGTCTCCCAGCAGTTGCGTCGCCCTTGGGAACGCCTGTTCGCCACCCTCGAAGCCATGCCGCGGGACAACATTGCTCTGCTGACCCTGACCCCGGACGCCCGCAAGGGCCAGGTGCGGATCAGCGCCGAGGCGCTGGACCTGGACGCCATGCTCGATTTCCACCGCCGTCTCGAAGCCAGCGACGAGCTGTCCGACGTATCGCTGCTGAGCCACGAAATTGTCGCCAACGTGCCGGAACACCCGGTGCAGTTCAACCTGTCGGCTACCTGGGAGATCGGCGATGCAAATCCATAAATTGATCGTCCACGAATACCTGCAAGGCCTGGGCGTTCCGGGGCTGGCAGGGATGGCCATGCTGGTGCTGGCGCTGAGCTATGGCCTGGTGGGGTTGCTGCCGAACTGGGAGTCGCTGCAAAGCCTCAGCCAGCAAACTCGCGAAGCCACCGAGTACCTGGCCAAGGTCGAAGACGGCAGCGTGGCCGCGCCGGTGGTGCCGCAGCGCCAGCTCGACGATTTTCGCAGCAAGTTGCCGTCCCAGCCCCAGGCCACCGTGGCCATCGACAAGATCTACGCCCTGGCCGCCCAGGAACGCATCACCTTGTCCCGGGGTGAGTACTCCCTGGGCGTGGACCCCAAGACCCACCTGGCCCGTTATCAGATTCTGCTGCCGGTACGTGGCAGCTATCCGCAACTGCGGCGTTTCCTGCACGCCTTGCTCGGCCAGTTGCCGGCGGTGGTGCTCGAGGATGTGGAGCTACAGCGCAAGAATATCGCCGATACCGACCTGACCGGGCGGATCCGCATGACCCTTTACCTGTCGAGGTCATGATGAATACCAAACGAGTGTCGGGTTGGGTGGCGTTCTTCGGTGTAGCGGCTGCGCTCGCCTGGCTCCCCGAATACTTCAATCAGACCGGCGACAGCGACCTTGCGGTGGCCACCGTGGCTACGCCAGCCAAGGGCAAGACCCCTGGCGCATCGACGGCTGCATCGAGCGCCGCTGCGCTGGCGCCGATCAAGGACCTGAGCCCGGCAGGCGACCTGTTCGCCGCCCGCAGCTGGATAGCGGCGCCGGCCCTTGGCACCGTCACTGAACAACCGGTAGTCGTTACTCCTGTGGTGCAAGTCCCCACTGCACCACCGTTGCCCTTCCAGTTTGTCGGCAGGCTGGATGACCGTTCCGATCTGCAGGTGTTTTTGCAGAGCGGCGAAAAAATATACGTCGTGCGCAAAGGGGATGTCATCGACGAAACCTGGCGGATCGAGCGGATTTCCGATAAGGAACTGAGCCTGGTCTACCTGCCTCTGCATTTGGCGCAGACCTTGTCTGTGGGGAGTACGGAATGAACAAATCCCGTTTGCTGATGAGCCTTTGTCTCTGCGCGGGGCTGGCCGCATGCAGTTCGGCGCAGGTTGCCAGGGATGAAGCTTCGGCCCTGATCGAATCGGGCCAGTATGAAGCCGGTCTGGCGCGCATCGAAGAGGGATTGCGGGAAAACCCTCGCGATACCGAACTGCACATGGCTCTCAACAGCGGACGGGCCCGCGCCGTGACGGCGCTGCTGACCCAGGCCGACATGGACCGCACCCAGCGTAATTTCGCCGGGGCCCGCATGACTTACAGCCGGGTCTTGAACATCGAACCGAACAACCGCCGTGCCCAGGATTCCCTGCGCCAGCTCGACTACCTGCGCAGCATGGATGAGAAACTCGAACTGGCCCGTGGCGACCTGCGTCGCGGTGACATCTACGGTGCCGACCGCCAGGTCAGACAGATTCTCGAACTGGACCCGAAGAACGAAGGCGCCCTGGAACTGCAAGGCAGCATCCGCCTGGTGCAGAGCCGCAACGTGGTGCAGTACCCACAACTGCGCACGCGCCTTGACCGGCCGGTGACCCTGGAATTTCGCGATGCCAACCTCAAGACCATTTTCGAAGTGCTGTCCCAGGTCGCCGGCCTGAACTTCATCTTCGACAAGGACCTGCGCCCGGACATGAAAGCCACGATCTTCGTACGTGACGTGCGTATCGAAGACGCCGTGGATCTGTTGCTGCAACAGAACCAGCTGCATCAGAAAGTGGTCAATGAAAACACCGTGCTGATCTACCCGGACTCGCCGCAGAAACTCAAGGATTACCAGGAGCTGGTGATGCGCACCTTCTACCTGACCAGCATCGATGCCAACACGGCGTTGAACATGATCAAGACCATGCTCAAGACCCGCGATGTGTTCGTCGATGAGCGCCTCAACACCCTGACCATGCGCGATACCGGTGACGCGGTGCGCATGGCGGAAAAACTCCTGCAATCGCAGGACCAGTCCAACCCGGAAGTGGTGCTGGAAGTGGAAGTGATGGAAGTCGCCCGCCAGCGCATTCTCGACCTTGGCCTGCAATGGCCAAACACCTTCGGCGTGGTCAACAGCGATGGGTCGGCGGTGACCCTTCTCGATCAGCTCAAGGGCATCAACTCCGGCCGTATCACGATCTCGCCATCGCCCCAGGCCAAGATCAATGCCCAGGACAAGGACATCAATACCCTGGCCAGCCCCGTGATTCGGGTCAGCAACCGCGAACAGGCGCGCATCCACATCGGTCAGCGCGTACCGATCATCAGCGCCACCTCGGTGCCTTCGACCCAGGGCCCGGTGATCACCGAAAGCGTGACCTACCTCGACGTCGGTCTGAAGCTCGAAGTGCAGCCCATCGTGCACCTGAACAACGAAGTGGCGATCAAGATCGCGCTGGAAGTCAGTAACGCCACGCCGCTGACACCGACCGCTCAGGGCACCATTCCGGTCCAGGTCGATACCCGCAACGCCCAGACCACCTTGCGTCTGCATGACGGCGAAACCCAGATCCTCGCCGGTCTGGTGCGCGACGACCACGGCGCCACCGGCAACAAGATTCCCGGCCTTGGCGACATTCCCGGCCTGGGTCGCCTGTTCGGCAGCAACAGGGACGACGTCATCAAATCCGAACTGGTGCTGTCGATCACCCCGCGGATCGTGCGCAATCTGCCGTACCAGAGTCCGTCGGACATGGAATTCCCGACCGGTACCGAAACCAGCATGCACATCCAGGCACCGGACCGTTCGATGAGCACCACGGTTCAGGCCAACCCCATGACCGCCCCGATCGCCACCACCGTTACCGTCGGGAAGCCTTGATCATGAACGCCTCGCAACGCGGTTTTACCCTGGTCGAAGTCGTGGTGACGCTCGCCCTGGTCGGCCTGCTGGCCGGCATGGCCGCACCGTTGACCGAGACCGTGGTGCGTCGGGGCAAAGAGCAGGACCTGCGAACCGCGCTGTACCAGATCCGCGATGCCATCGACGCTTACAAACAAGCCTTCGACGCGGGCTACATCGAGAAGTCGATCGACAGCAGCGGCTACCCGCCGAACCTGCAAGTACTGGTCGAGGGTGTGCGTGACACGCGCAGCGCAAAGGGCGCCAAGTTCTACTTCCTGCGGCGCATCCCCCGTGACCCGCTGGCAGCCGTCAAGCGTGACGACGAGGGCGGCTGGGGCCTGCGTTCCTATGACAGTTCGGCTGAGAACCCGCGCGAGGGCCAGGACGTCTTTGACGTTTACTCCAAGGCCCGCGGCAAGGGCCTCAATGGCATCGCCTACCGAGAGTGGTGAGCATATGCGTCGGCAAAAGGGCTTTACCCTGATTGAACTGATGGTGGTCATGGCAATCATCGCGACCCTGATGACGATCGCCTTGCCACGCTACTTCAGCAGCCTGGAAGCTTCCAAAGAGACCACCTTGCATCAGAGCCTGTCGTCCATGCGCGAGGCGCTGGATCATTACTATGGAGACACCGGGCGTTATCCCGATTCCATCGAACAGCTGGTCGAACTGCGCTACCTGCGCAACCAGCCTCTGGACCCGATTGCCGAGCGCAAGGACACCTGGGTCATAGTCGCGCCACCGGATGGCGTGGCGGGCGGGGTGGCCGATATCAAGAGTGGGGCCAGCGGGAGGGCGCGTGATGGCAGCCTGTATTCCGAGTGGTAAACCTTCGAACCAGGACGGCTTCACCTACCTGGGTGTGCTGTTTCTGGTCGTCGTGCTGGGCATGGGCCTGGCCAGTGCCGGCGAGTTGTGGGCCACCGCTTCGCGCCGCGATCGCGAAAACCAGTTGCTCTGGGTCGGTACGCAATATGCCCAGGCGCTGCGCAGCTATTACCGCAGTTCGCCCGGTATGGCCCAGTATCCGAAAGAACTCAAGGACCTGTTGCAGGACGAGCGTTTCCCGTCGGCCAGGCATCATCTGCGGCAGTTGTACCCGGAGCCGATGACAGGGGGCGAATGGGAGCTGATGCGTGATTTTGACGGGCGGATCAGCGGTGTGTACTGCCCGTCCGAGCAGAAGCCGCTCAAGCAAGAGAATTTTCCCAACCAGTGGGCGGACTTCAAAGGCATGGCCAGCTACAAGGATTGGCAGTTTGTGGCCGAGAAAGTCTCCTTCGAAGGTACCGACGGGCCGCCGAAAGAACAGTCCACCGGGCCCCAGGCATTGCAGCCTTGAATCGCAGGAGCGGGATTGCTTGCGAAGGCGGCCTGACAGCCGACCTGTCTTTTTGTTGACCGTGTACATATCCATTGCTGCGGTAACGGCTGCTTATGGTTTCGCCCTTACGGCGAGTCCCTTTTGTCAAACGACACAAAAGGAACCAAAAAGTCTCGCCCCTTACGTACGGCCCCTCGCTGAGGCTCGGCGTTCCTTCGCTGCGGTATTCATCCGGGGGCATTGCCCTCCGGTCGGCTTCGCTTCGACCTACATGCAATGAGTTCGACTGCGTCGAACGGCGCTGCGCGCCAATCCCCGGATAAACACCTCCACTCAGCCTTCCGAGGGGGCGGGTGGATCAAGATCAAAAGCTGCAGGCGAGCTAACGCTCGGCCTGATGAGTGGTGAGAAGCGACGCGGTGGTGCGGGATGCTCTGCTTTTTGCTCTTCTGTGGGAGCGAGCTTGCTCGCGATGGCGGTCTTACAACCAACGATAATCCTTTGGCTCACACCACAGGAATTTGTGGATGTCAGAGGCGGCTGTAGGACCAGGAGTGAGGCTACACCGCCTTGCGTCGTTGCCTACATCTACGCCAGAATCCGCCGGCTTGTGGGCCTTGGACCCTGATTCTATCGTTGCCGGGTCGCTGCAAATTCAGCGATCGGGTTTCGCAGCCCAGGTTAATCAAGGCGCTCAGCGCCACCGTTTCCTTGCAGTTGGCGCTTTTGTTCGCCCACTGTTTTGCGTTATGGCGGCTGTGCGCGGGAGACTTTCGGGTCTGCCGGGTTCCTTGATTCCCGGTCTGCGAACCCGCGTATGGCCGCCTCCTTCTTCGTTTCGCAGCGAATTGTGGCGGCTCCATCAATCAAGGAGCTTCGTCATGGTCAAACCCACGCCAAATCCCCCCGAATCAAAAGCCGATACCAGTCAGCGTGCATCAACTCTCCACCTGAAACCTGCCATCCTCAAAAGCATCGCCCCTCACAATCCCAGCACGATGTTCGTCATCGCCCCGAACATCGACACCGAAACCCTGTTGGCCCACGCCTGTGAATCGCTGGCTTCAGCAAGCGTGATGGCGACTGATTTCGCCACGTTTCTGGACGGCCCCCAGCGCAGCATGCTGCTGGGTATCCAGCAGGTGATCATGCTGGCGGACCTGGCGGTCAACCGCGCTCTGGATAATGTTGCCCCATTGGACTAACCACAGAACCTTTGTGGCGAGGGGGCTTGCCCCCGTTGGGCTGCGCAGCGGCCCCAAAATCAGGCAATGCGGTTTTTCAGGCTGACCGCGCTGAGTGGATTTGCGACTGCTGCGCAGCCGAACGGGGGCAAGCCCCCTCACCACAGGAGTTGTGTTCGCTTGCACGCTTCAGGCGTTTTCCAGCATCGTGATCAACTGCTCCGGCCACACCGTTTCTCGGGTCTCTTGCAGCTCTGCCACCGACCACCATTTATGGTCAGCCATTACCCGGACTTCGTTCGCCGTCCATCCCTCCCGGGACAGGTGTTCACTGTCGGTACGAACCACGAAATAGCGCTCAACGGACAACACCGTTTCGCCGCTTGGCAGCATCATCGGAAAACTGCGTTCTGCAACGCTCGGCCCCACCGTGTCGATGCGTAAACCCGTCTCTTCAAACAGTTCACGAACCGCCGCAACCTCAAAGGATTCACCCTGTTCAAGCCCCCCACCGGGCGTCGCCCAGTGGCTTTGGCCAGCGAGGGCATCGTTTTTGTGTTGGAAGTGAAACAGCAGAACCTGTTGCGAGGGATTGATCACCAGCAGTCTGGCGGAATTACGTTGGCGCATTTTTTCTTTCCATAGAGTGCCGCGAACCGCAGCTTTCACTGCGGCTCGCGACGGTAAAGCTCATGTCGGCGTTATTACACCGAAAGGGTTATGCCACCACCCGATAACACGGCACATACGCCGCGCCGCCCGGCAGTTTCATCCGGTGCTGGGCGACGAAGGCTTTGAGCAGCAGGTCCAGCGGTTGCATGATCGCCGCGTCGCCACGGATCTGGTACGGCCCGTGTTCTTCGATCAGGCGGATGCCCTTGTCCTTGACGTTGCCGGCGACGATGCCGGAGAACGCGCGGCGCAGGTTCGCTGCCAGTTCGTGGGACGGCAGGTCGAGGCTCAGTTTCAGGTTGGCCATGTTTTCGTGGGTCGGGTCGAACGGGCGCTGGAAGCCTTCGTCGATTTTCAGCAGCCAGTTGAAGTGGAACGCGTCGTTGCGCTCGCGGCGGAACTGCTTGACCGCCTTGAGGCCCTGGGTCATCTGCCGCGCCACTTCGGCCGGGTCATCGATGATGATCTGGTAGTGCTGCTTGGCGGTTTCGCCCAGGGTCGCACCGACGAATGCGTCCAGTTGTTCCAGGTACGGCGCGGCGTGTTTCGGCCCGGTGAGGATGACCGGGAAGGGCAGGCCTTCATTGCCCGGGTGCATCAGGATGCCCAGCAGGTACAGGAACTCTTCGGCCGTACCGGCGCCGCCCGGGAAGATGATGATGCCGTGGCCGACGCGGACGAAGGCTTCCAGGCGTTTTTCGATGTCCGGCAGGATTACCAGTTCGTTGACGATCGGGTTCGGCGCCTCGGCGGCGATGATTCCAGGTTCGGTCAGGCCCAGGTAGCGGCCGCCGTGGATACGTTGCTTGGCGTGGGCGATGGTGGCGCCTTTCATCGGGCCTTTCATCACGCCGGGGCCGCAACCGGTGCAGATGTCCAGGCTGCGCAGGCCCAGTTCGTGGCCGACTTTCTTGGTGTATTTGTATTCTTCGGTGTTGATCGAGTGCCCGCCCCAGCACACCACGATCTTCGGCTCGACGCCAGGGCGCAGGGTGCGGGCGTTGCGCAGCAGGTGGAAGACGTAATCGCTGATGCCCTGGGAGCTGCTCAGGTCGATGCGTTGGCTGTCGAGTTCGTTTTCGGTGTAGACGATGTCACGCAGGGCGCTGAACAGCATTTCCCGGGTGCTGGCGATCATTTCACCGTCGACGAAGGCGTCGGCCGGGGCGTTCAGCAGTTCCAGGCGCACGCCACGGTCCTGCTGGTGAATGCGGATTTCAAAATCCTTGTAGGCTTCAAGGATGGTCTTGGCGTTGTCGACATGGGCGCCGGTGTTGAGGATGGCCAGGGCGCACTGGCGGAAGAGGGTGTAGGTGCTGCCGGAACCGGCTTCGCTCAATTGCTGGACTTCCCGTTGCGAGAGTGTTTCCAGGCTGCCTTTGGGACTGACGGAGGCGTTGATAACTTGGCGTTGGGTCATTCAATGATCCTTAAAACGATGTCATTCACACAACAACAACGAATGGCATCCGAATAATGTGTATTCATGAAAGAAGATGGCACGAACTGCGCAGTCTCGCCATGTCCCCGCTTGACGATGAAAAGATGAAAAGGGGCCCCAGCATAGCTAAATCCCGCGCAGAGGCGATAATGGCCCGCAGTCTTTTTGCCTCAAACCCCTTTTTACCATTGAAGCTCAGGAAACCCGACGCAATGTTCGAAATCCAGCCGATGAACGCCCAGACCTACCGGCAACAGACACGGCGCAGCACGGTCATCATTGCCCTGATCTTTCTGGCGCTGGCGATGGTGCTGTCCACGGCGGCGGTGGCTCTGTTCGGCACGCCGGGAGGCGACAATCTGCGCTTCAATGCCGGTGGCGTGTTCGTTGCGGTGCTGGCGATGGCAGCGTTGATGCGCAAGGTGTTCTGGCGCCAGGAATGGATGGCGCCGGCGGTCTACAGTTGGCAACTCAAGCGCAGCCTGATGAGCGTTACCAATGTCATGCATCATGTAACGGCGGCCGTGGAAAAGGGCGATCCGGTTGCGATGAAGCTGTTGCGTTTCTACCATTTGGGGTTGAACCAGATGCATCAACTCGATGGCAACTCCAGCGACCATGGCCAGTTGCTCCGCGAAATGGATCAGCACAAGGAACGAATGCAAGCGCTGGGCATCGACACCGAACAGACGCGGCTGGATCCGACGTGGCTGGAGGCGGTAAAGCAGGCGTCGCGCTAACATCATTGCGAGCCTGTATCAGGCATAGTCAGCAAAAGAGGCGATCAGGAAGAGTCGCCCTGTCACAGACAATCAGGGAGCACCATGGGACATCCATCGATCAACGATCATATTGAAATGCTCCGGCCAGCGGTGCCCCGGCTCAAGGTTCGCTCGGCGGTGATCCTGCTGCTCGCAGTGTGCCTGTCGATGGTGGCTATCGTGATCTGGGAAGCCTGGAGCTCGCGCCAGTACTACCTGCATGACAAGGAAGTGACGATGTCCAACCTTGCGCAGACCCTGGCATCGCAAGCGCAGGCAACGATCAAGCAGGCCGACACACTGTTGTTCACCCTGGTCGATCGGCTGGAGCACGAGGGTGTGGATCAATCCCGGCTGCCGGCATTGCTCAATGCCCAGCGCAGTGAGTTGAGTCAGCTCCATGGCGTGTTCGTTTTCGACGAAAAAGGGCAATGGATCGCCAACTCCAACGGCGCCGGCCAAACCGGCGTCAACAATTCCGACCGCGAATACTTCACCTTCCATCGCGATAACCCCAGTCGTGGGCCGCACATCGGGCCGTCGATCAAGAGCCGTTCGAGCGGTGAATGGATCATGACGGTTTCGCGCCGGTTCAATCATCCCGACGGCAGCTTTGCCGGGGTGGCGGTGGCGACGATTTACCTCAGCCATTTCCTGCAGCTCTACGACAGCATCGACATGGGCAGTAACGGCGTGATCAACCTGATCGCCGACAATGCCAGCATTGTCATTCGCAGACCCTTCAAGGAGGCGGACATCGGCACCAGCCTCGCCAAGAGCCCGTTGTTCAACGAGTTGTTGCCCAAGGGCGACGCAGGTACCGCCACGCTCAGGTCGATCGTTGACGGTGTTGAGCGGGTGACTGGCTATCGCCGGGTCGAGGGTTATCCGCTGATCGTTTTTACCGCGGTGAACAAGGATGAAGTGCTCGGCAGCTGGCGCAAGGAGACGCTGCTCAGCGCCGGTATCGTCACGCTGTTGCTGGGTTTTCTCGGGGTACTGGGGTTTCGGCTTATCAAGCTGATGAGGCAGCAGAATCTGGTGCAGGTCGAGTTGCTGGACACCCAGGACAAGCTCCTGGAGGTCAATCGCAACCTCGAAGGCCTGGCCCTCAAGGACGCGCTGACGGGGCTGGCCAACCGCCGTCAGCTCGACGCTTTCATCGATGCCGAAATGGGCCGTGCCCGACGCAGCCAGTCCGAATTGGCGCTGTTGATGATTGATGTCGACCATTTCAAACCGTTCAACGACCGCTACGGCCACCTGGCCGGTGACGAGTGTTTGCGCAAGGTCAGTGCGATCATCACGGACAGCATCAAGCGTCCCGGTGACCTGGCCGCCCGCTATGGTGGCGAAGAGTTTGCCGTGGTGCTGCCCGGCAGCGACTATGTGGGGGCATTTCTGGTGGCGGAGAAAATCCGCCGTGCGGTACTGCAGGCCGACATTGCCCACAGTGACAGCCCGGAAGGCACCGTGACTGTCAGTGTCGGCGTCTGTGCCAGCAATGCCGCGTCCCCGGTCCGCCCCGAAGACCTGATTGGTGCGGCAGACAAGGCGCTGTACGTGGCCAAGGCCAGTGGGCGGAACATGAGCGTGATTGCCAACTGAACGTCGGGCGTCAGGTAAACCGGTCCGTTCCCTGGACCAGTCAGGTGGCCAGGTACGATTTCTTCAGCTGCTCCAGCCACCAGCTCAGGGCGCGACCGTCATGGTCGCCACGCCAACCGGCGTACAGGATGTTCGGCTCTCGCGGGTCGGCCATTGGCTTTTCAACCAGCGTGCCGTTTTCAGCAGCGAGCCAACCCTATGCCGCGGCAGCCAGCCCACTCCCAGCACATTGCACTGGGCGAGGATTTTTGCGCGCATGGTCGGCACGGCCAGCACCGGTTGCCCCCCCGGTGACGCCGTAGGTGCTGCCCTCGGTGACTCTGGACGAGTCGGCCACCACAATCGCCCGGTGCTGCGCGACCATGGCCCGGGTAATCGGGCCTTTGGCCTTGGCCAGCGGGTGTCTGGGCGACACCGCAAACACCCATTCCATTTCCCCCAATTGCATCCAGCGCAAGCTGGCAATGGCCGGCGGTTCATTGGTGGCACCAATGACCAGGTCCGCACGGCCTTCGCGCAGGGCTTCCCAGACCCCTTTGAGCACTTCCTGGGTGATGCGCAGCGGCACGCCGGATTGCAGCGCATCGAATTCGTGGATCACCGGGATCAGGGGTTCGAACTCCAGCAGTTCGTCGGTCACGATCCACAAGCGGCTCTCCCAGCCGTTGGCGACTTGCTGGACCCGTTGGGTCAGGCGCGAGACGTCCTGCATCAGCCGCGCCGCTTCGTTGACCAGCAACTCGCCCGCCGGGGTCAGTTGCAAACGGTAGCGGCGGCGATCGAACAGCAACGCATCGAAGCGCTCCTCCAGTTGCCGCGCCGCATAGGACACGGTCGACGGCGCCTAGCCCAAGTGCGCCGCCGCCCGCGACAGACTGCCGGTTTCGCGGATGGCTTCGAGCAGTGCCAGGTCTTCTGTCGACAGCATGTGCAAAATCCTTGAGGGGTAATACGGTATCTACAGAAGAATATGCGTTCCCTGAGTTTCGTGTGCGGCAATAAAGATCGCGACCATCCCCACAAGGGCCACTACGCAATTATTGTTGCAATCCGGTTGCCTGGTTACCGGTGCCTTCCTGGTTAAACTCGGTGCCGTCGCCGGAGCCCGTAGTGCTGACAAGTACGCCGGGTGGTTTAACGTGGACTACGCCATAACTGATAGACGGAGGAAATATATATATCCGTAGTGTAGTGTTTATAAAGAAGAAAGGGATCTTCCAAGAAAATAGGGTCCTGATGCGCAACCCGTTTTGCCAGCGCGGCACGTATCTCAGGGCGATTGGAGTTAGAATTCCAAAGGCCATTTTGTTCTGCAACGCAAACCAGCGAAAAATCATTTTCGGTCGCAAGATCCTTTGCGCAGGCAATGACACAATCCAATAGCTCATCCGCCAAGTAAACAGTTGAATAGCTTTTTATCGGATTTATGCCGCGAATAAGCAGCGCATTTTCGTAGTGGATGCTTAAGGTATACAGCTGTACATTACCTATTACTTTTCCTAAACGCTCACTGAATATATTTAAATGGAAGTGATCGGCTCGCTTGAAAAGTTCCCGATTAATGTCGGTGCAAATTCCACTCGTTGATTTTGCAAAGAATGATGCTGCATTTTTAGATAGGTAAATTCGGATCTGGTCATGGATTTGTCGCCGTTGGCAGATAATGTAGCGATAGCAGTGCAGGTGTGGAATAAAATTCAGACTGAAATTATTTAATCGTGCGCGCTCTATATGCACACAATGGTCTTGCAATTCAGATAGTGTGTTTTTCAACTCGCTAATGCCCGCGGTGACCGGTCTGAATAGCGTGTAAATAGTTTCGGCGAGCGGCAAGCTCTCGTGGTTACCGAGAGTTACGCCATCAAGCATATTTAGGCTGTTTTCTGATATTGGTGAAAAAACAGGATTATTGCCAAGTATCCTCTGACTGGATTGCAGATTGCTGCTGCGTAACGAGTTGATGAAAGGCGCCAGGTCTTTACAACCTAAACAGAGAGACATCCAGTAAGGTGTGGTAAGACCGTGCTTCACGGCATTTTCGAGCATTTTTGTTTCTGCAATTGCAGCGTTTGCTCTGATGGGTTCCATCGCGGCCAGGGTGGTCAGCAACGTGGCAAGCTCGGTAGGCGTTTTGGCGATCACGTTGCGCAACAGTGTGCGAAGCCGCCCCAGCGTATCTTTGTCACGTATGCGCTCCAGTAACGACTCCAGGGCGTCGATCGCGGAGGGATGGATAAACACCAGTTGACGAATATCGGTCAGGATCCGTTGATTGACAAACGTGGAAAGCAGGCGGTCTCGGCTAGTGTTGCTCTGAAGTAACAGTTTGGCCGAAGGATTGCCCAGCACTGTCCACAGCAACTGGAACAGCACAATGGGGCAAACGGCGTTGCTCAAGTCTCCGTGGAGCTGGGCCTGGAGCGAGAGAAATCGTTGCGCCATGGCCGGATCAATTCCGTAGTGATGCAGGGCAGGTTCCATGTAGCGTAGCGCTGCCCGGGATGAGCATTGGGCCGCAGCAAGGTCTTGATAGGGGTTGAACGCCCGTAAGGATTGTTCGACCAACAGCGCCTGATGTTCAGATTCCAGTTTTGAGTAGGCTTCGTAGGCTGTACCGTTTTCAGCGTCCATGTCTGCCAGAACTTCGTGCGCGGGGGGCTTGAGGTGTTTAGTGGGGGTGGTTGCTTCCAGCGCCTCTTTGAGTGGGCCCAGGGTCAAACTCACGGCAGAGGCGATACTGCCCGACGTTTCTCGCGCGCCTTGCAGGCGCCGACGTATCGCAATCCGTTTACCATTTTTCGCGCTGGCAAGGGGCTGAATTGGGGGGGACCCGTTGTAACTGCTGGAGATTCGAGGTGACGGCTGGGTATGAAGGATCAAGTCTTGCCAGCGAGCGGTTGCCTCATCCAGTTCCCAAGAAATATCAGGCGCGAGCAGTTCGATAATATGTCCAGTGATGGTGGTCAGTAAGTTCTCGTTCGCGTGGAGACCAGGTTCATGATGAGCAATCACGAGATGCAGTAAGTCGGGCAGGGCACCTGTTCCCTTGACAAAAAAATAAAAACGCTGCGTGCCAAACATCAACTGTTCGGTCGTGTAAGCACTGAACAGGGGAGAGCTGAAAAAGCTGTTACCGCTCAGTGCCGTTAACTCACGTATTCGTTGCTGCTCATGGAAGTCTGTCGACGACGGCGCCTGAAGCTGCACAAAGCCTTGCTGCTCAAGGTGAAGTCTGACCAACGATATGAGTTGGCTGGCCTGATGATTGCGATGCCTGAGGGATTGCCGACTTTTTGCATCCTTCTCCG
The DNA here is from genome assembly GCF_058794995.1 of Pseudomonas sp. GW823-FHT06E10. Classification (NCBI taxonomy): domain Bacteria; kingdom Pseudomonadati; phylum Pseudomonadota; class Gammaproteobacteria; order Pseudomonadales; family Pseudomonadaceae; genus Pseudomonas; species Pseudomonas sp. GW823-FHT06E10. The sequence continues at coordinate 45,236 of NZ_JBXAHJ010000019.1, forward strand.
TCAAGAGATCAATTTTTTGCGATTGAAGAATGATGGAGAATTGCTGGAGAACGACCTCGTATTTATTCGGATCTATTCGCGGGCTGGCTGGACGCTCATGGGCATCCGGCCTTGATCTTAACAGGCCGCTCACCGAGACGATGTCCCCCCGGCTAATCTCGGCCGTGGCGTTTCTGAGTGTCGAATCCAGAACAATGACCTGCAACGAAAAATATTGGCTGGCCACTCGCAGGAACGTGAGGCCTCCCAGCTGCCGGACAGCCTCGCAGCGGCCACTGAATCTCACTGTCTTCTCTACAAGCTTAGGCAGTTCGTCTAAATGCAGAAGTAACGATGTATCACTATTTTCAGGTGTTTCAGTGAGTTGACCCATCACAATGATCGTCTCCTGTAAAGAGTGTGTCTTAACACTGCACCACTACTTGCTGTCACTTCCCGATGGCAAGTAACTCATTCAATGCCTGCTTGAAGCTGACCAACAGGGCGTGCACGCAATCGTCAGGAATGGCGTCACGGTAGTAGGAAAGACTACCGACCAATCCGCTTTCGGTACGTAGTGTGTTAAGCGAAACATCGGTCTTAATCCCGCTGGACGGAACCCCGATACCGTGGAGCTGTGAGGTGCCTAATTGGCGCTGCCGTGAGGGATAGTTATGGTGGTTATACCAATAGGGAAATCGGGAGCCGTAAGCGACAGCGCGGGGCGAACAGTTGGCCTCAAAAATATGCGGCGGCAGCATGGCGTGGCCATAGGCATCCAACACACAATGATTGACCTGCTCCAGCAGCCGCAGAGAAGGAGACCATTCAGAAAGCCGGGGTCGAATCACCATGGGGTGAACAAAATACCCCACTACCGGCTCCAGGGCCGCGTCGGTCCGGTTGGCTACTGGAGAGCGTACGTAGAGGTCGATCGTGCCTGTGTTTCTGGCGAGAGAAACCAAGAACGCAGTGAGGATAACGGTATAAAGGCTGAAGCCTGTTCGGCTGCACAATTGCGCGATTGCGGGGTATTGCGCATCCAGGTTGAGCGGTAGAACGGCACTGCGATAGGTAAATTGCTGAGGCCGCTGAATAGCACCGCGCAACGGAAAGGGTTCGGGCAGTTGTTTCAGTGTCTCTTGCCAAAAAGCGCTATGTCTATCCAGCAGGTTTTCAGCCAAACGTTGATGTTGGGCATCAGTAAATTCTGCGTATTGCAGGCAATATTTGGCTTCGTCAGGCACGCCGGTAGCGAGTAACGACTGATAGTGCGCGCAAAGCTGGTCCATCAGTACCGCACCTGACCAGCCATCGAATGCAATGTGATGGGCGGTGATGATCAGCACGTCATCCGTCCCTTGGCATTCAAGGTAGGTTGCCCGAATCAACGGTGGATGTCTCAGGTCAAAAGCGGTCAATGATTCTTCAACGATCAGATCGGCCACGGTTTGGCTGATATCGCTTTCAAGCGGCAGGTTTATCAGGTGAAAAGGCAACGGAAACTCATCAAGGGCGTGTTGTGAACGACGCCACTGGCCGTGTGAGTTGAGTTCGAAACTGCAGCGTAACGCTGGTTGCTGTTCAAGTACGGCGCCGAAGGCTTCGCGAACCCTGGCCACTGAACACTCGCCTCGAATGTAAAACGCCATCACCACATTTTCCAGATAGGCTGGGGTTTCGGGGGGCTTTTCAAGAATCTCGCGTTGAGCCAGTCCGGGCGTATCTTCGCCTTCGCGCTTGCGCCAGGCTTGGGCGTCCAGCAATAGGCTGTTTTCATCACCCTGGCGTGCGCTGCCGTTGAGCAACCCCGCCTGCTGAGCCAGTATCGGATGGTCGAAAATATCTTTGGGGGTCAGGTCAACATTGAAGAGGTTGGCAATTCTGCCAAGCAGCATCATCACCGAAAGGGAAGTCGCGCCGCATTCAAAAAAATGGCTGTCGGCCGAGATCGCCTGGTGGCTGAGGATCTCTTTCCAGATAGCTTGTAATCGATCCAATGTCGAAGCGTCGCCAGTGACTGACGGTATGATGACACTGGGTTTTACATTCATCTCACGCAGTGCGTTGTGATTGACCTTTCCGTTAGGCAAAAGAGGCAGATTGGCAAGCGAATACAGCTGGCTGGGGTGCATGTAGGCGGGGAGTTGTGCTGAGACTGTCTGTTTGATTCTTTGCTCAAGCAAGTGAGTCTCAACGTTGGCCTGTGCTACGTAACACGCACAAATCTGTTTTTCTCCGCTAACCAGAGTGTCGAGATAGACGGTGGCGTAATGCACTCCTGGTGTTTGTTGGACAATTTGCTCAATGGCCAATAGCTCGACCCTGTGCCCATTCACCTTGTGCTGACTGTCGCGCCGACCCAGGAAGGAGAGCTCTCCGGAGGCTGAAACAATCCCGATGTCTCCGGTTTTATAAATGCGTACTGGCTTTCCATCAACGTTGAGCGTTGAAAAACGCAGGGCGTTATCGCCCGGAGTATTGACATACCCTATCGCTACACCTGGTCCAGCGATCGCAATTTCCCCCTCTTGCTCCCGCGTGACTGGGCCACCCTGTTCATCCAGCAGATAAACCTGCATGCCGCGAATGGGGTTACCAATGGATGGAGGCAAATCTCTGCCGGTATCCTGGTTCACGCGCCAAAAAGTTGCGTCGATGGTCGTTTCGGTAGGCCCATAGAGATTAACCAGCTGACTTTGGGTCTTCGAAAAGAACTGATCGACAAGCGCCCAGGTTAATGACTCACCACCGCAAAAGACCAATCGGCAGGGAATATGCTCGAATTGCCTTAATCGCACTAATTCAAGTAGCAGTGTCGGAACAAATTGCGCAATCGATATATGCTCTTGTTGCAGTGTCAATAATATGCCAAACGGATGTTTAGCATAAGCGGCGGGCAGCATGACCGTACAGGCGCCAGCCGCCAGCCCAGTCCACAGTTCCCATACGGACGCGTCAAATGCGACCGAGGTTCGTTGCAATATGATGTCTGTTTCAGTAACGCCAAATTCATCTATAAACCATTGGGTATGATTCAGTAACCCACCATGGCTTATTAGCACTCCTTTAGATTCGCCTGTCGAGCCAGACGTATAAATGCAGTAAGCCGGCGTCTCACTATTTGGAAGATTCGTCCTTTTCCGTTGATAGCTATCATTGACAATATCTTGGGGGTTTACGATCCTCTCAGAGAATCGCTGAGGAAAAGATACAGGGGCGTCGCAAAAAATATGCTCAACCTTGGCGTTGTTCAGCACGCTCTGGATTCTTTCCTTTGGGTGTTCGATGTCTATTGGGAGATAGGCACTGCCATGCTTCATGATTCCCAAGCAGACGGCTACCAGTTGGACTGTTCTCTCCATGGCAACAGCGATAATTCCATGGTTTGCGGCACCCGTTTGCTCCAGGTACGCAGCCACTCGCTCCGCTTGTTCGTTCAGTTGCCTATAGGTTAACCACTGTGCCCCGCATTTAACGGCGACGCGATCAGGGGAAGCGGTTACGTGATGTAAGATCATGTCTATAATGCTGTCGTAAGTGCGATGACCCATATAAAACATCCCCTCGGCAGACAGATAATCGATGGCTCACCAGTTATCGTGCCGGCTACGCAATTAAGGCACAACTACCAATTTTGGTAGTTGTGCGCTTCCACGCAGGTACTATTCTTCTACCCATTCGCACTGCAGCAAGGCACTCCCGCGTAGTGCTGTAATTCCGTTAGAGTGAGAGGCTATGCTTGCTGATTATATAAGGGTCGCAAAGAGCATTTCGCACATGTCAATTCCCATTGGGGTGGGAATCGTTATTCAATCCTTATATCTGGTTATTGATTTGTTTTTTGTCAGTCGGTTGGGCGCTGATGCCATAGCAGGGGTCACCTCTACAGCCACCGCTGCTTTGCTTACCGGCATGTTTGGCCAACTACTGGGGATAGGTGCTGTGTCCTTGATTGGCCAGGCGTTGGGGGCAGGGAAGTATGCACAGGCGCGTACGGTTTTTATTCATGCAGGGCTGATGGCTATCGCTTGCGGTGTATGTGTTGTCGTTGCGGGTTATATGGGCGGCGGGCGCGCCATGTCAGGGTTTGCCTCAGGTGAGGCCGCACAAAAGATGGGTGAATCCTATTTGTATGGCTATATGCCTGGATTAGCGCTGCAAATTATTATCACTGTGACAACGTTCGGGCTGCGTGCAGCTGGCGAGCCCTATGGGCCCTTGGTTGCTCAATGCATTTCCGTTCCAATCAACCTGGTTTTGGCGCCGTTACTGATCTTCGGTGTACCGGGTATCACCGGGCTTGGCACGTTAGGCGCAGGAATGGCTACAACCCTGGCAACCTCGGTTGCAGCGGTGATCATCCTATATAGAGCGGTTGTTCGCTATCGTCATTTTGCACAGCCGAGAATAGCGTTTTGCTGGGAGAGCGTTATCGCACGACGAATCATCTCAGTCGGCCTGCCAGCTGGCTTGGAAACGTTTGTGATTTATGTGTACACCGGACTGATGTATTGGGCAGCTGCAAAACTGGGCGCGCAAGTGCAGGCGGCAGTCGGGATTGGGTTAATGTTAATCCAGGCACTTTTTATTCCATCCGTTTCGGTTGCTTATGGATGCGTTCCAGTAGCTGCATACTGTTTTGGCGCCAACGATATTGGCAAAGTCAAAAAAATATATGTTGTTTCGTTGACGATGGTAGTGAGTACTATGCTGTGCTTGACGGCAGGGTGCTTTTTGTGGGGAAGTGTCATGGTGTCTTTTTTTTCCAGCGACAGCCATGTAGAAGGTAAGGCCGCCTATTTTCTGACGTGCATTTCGTTGAACTTTGTGATATCGGGCCTGATACATATCAATGGCTCGATATTACAGGCGTCCGGGCGAACGGCCTGGTCGTTGCTGGCTATTTGTACTCGCCTGGCAATATTTGCTTTCCCCTTGTTATTTCTGGTCAGTCTGAACAAAGTCACCCTTCAATGGTTATGCTTGCTCTCGAACTTTGCTTTTCTATCTCAGGCGATAGTCAGTAGTTGTGCGGTGAAACTTGTCATAAAGCGACTTGTGCAGGTTGCACCAGAGCCTGTAGCCGCCACTTCGCTGGGATTTGATACGTTGTTAATGAATAAAGAGGGGCGTAGATCATGAGTAACTTAATGAGCTTTTCAAATAGGTGGCATTCAGTATCTGAGCTAAAGCAGGGCGACAATCGTTATGCAATTAGTACCACTCTATTAAGGGAGTACAAGATTTTTCTTTCTGACAATATATTTTCAGAAAGCTCTGGCTTGCTGGAATCTATCGTCGACACCGCCTCTGTCATGGTTATTTACACTCCGACCGTAAATGCTCTGTATGGAGAAGCCATTCGCAGAAAATTCTCTCAGTTGAAAGGAGGAGAGCGTGTCAATTTTTTTGAGCTTGCCGTAACCGAGGAAAATAAAGAAATTGAGATGTCGCTGGAAGTGTGTCGCCTGGCGAAGGACGTCAGCTTGCCAAGAAATGGCCAGATTATTGCCGTCGGTGGCGGCGTATGCCTGGACATTGTCGGGTTTGCAGCTTCGATATACAGGCGCGGTGTAAAGTGCATAAAGGTTCCGACTACATTCATTGGCATGATTGATGCCTCGGTCGGCATAAAGAACGGAATTAACTATGATGGTAAAAAAAGTGTCTTGGGGGCATTTTACCCGGCGGAGTATACCTTTGTTTGCCCTTGTTTTTTAAAGACCCTCGCCGTAGAGCATTTAAGAGCCGGTTTTGCGGAAGCGATCAAAATAGCCATCATCAAGGATGCAAAACTTTTCAGGCAACTGGTCAGCGTCTCGGCTCACATGAATGAGGAGAAACTCCAAAGCGCAATAGGCTGGGAGGTTATTGACCGCTCTGTGGCTGGCATGCTGACGGAATTGTCTGAGAATTTGTATGAGCTTGATAGTTATCAGCGGTATGTCGACTTTGGTCATACCTTTAGCCCTCATATTGAATCGGCGACTAACTATAAAGTGAGTCATGGTGAAGCCGTGGCTATCGACATTGCCGTATCTGCCGTTATCAGTGCCCAACGCAATCTGCTGGCGTGGGATACCTGCCATGTCATTGTTAATGCGCTGAAAAGTGCAGGCTTGAGAGTGACTGTCCCCGCAGAGGTCGAGACAGCAGCCCTGTATGAATCCTTGGCGGCGATCGTTGCGCATCGTGCCGGAGCGCTGAACCTGGTTATCCCTGTAACGATTGGCACGGTTGCTTATATTGAACACTGGCGTGAGCTTTCTTGCGGGCAGTTGCAGCAGGCGGTTACTTACCTGGAATCCTACGATGACTAACGTAGGTTGCGCAGCCTGGAGCTTGCCCGAATCTGGCCTGCCTGGCACTTTGCCTGATGGAATGATGATGCACGTGGGCATCCAGACGCTGTCCCAGATGCGTATGTTGAGGGCGTGTCGTGTCGGCAATGAGCAACAGCTGCGTCAATGTCTGGGGTGTAGCGATAGTCGTCAGAAAATCAGTGCCCTAGGATTGAATCTGGTTGAGGACTTTGGCCTGAATAGTTATGCCGGGAAAAAATTCCAAACTGAGTTTTTTGAGTTTTGCCTACATGTTTTCCATGTAGCAGAATTTTTGGATATATCTGCCATTTATATCCCGAGCTTCAATAAAAATGAAATAGTTGGGGCTGATGACCTTGCCGAAACGGCAGTATTCTTCAAAGAGTTGTGTCAATCGGCGCAACAACACAAAGTCTTGATTGCCAGCGAAAACAGTTTGTCGGCGGAAAAACAGTTAGCGCTGGTGGGGCAGGTTGGTGAACCCAATTTCAGGGTGCTTCTGGATATTTTTAATCCAGTCCGCTGGGGGCATTCAGTTGAAGACATTATTTCTTCAGTTCATCCCTATTTATTCTCCCAGGTTCATGTCAAGGATGGTGTACTGCCTGGTTATGGTAATGCCCTTTTAGGGCAGGGTGAAGGACGTGTTGCTGCCATTATTGAACGAATAGAGAAACTGGGGTTTTGTGAAGCCTACATCCTTGAAAATGACTACTCCAAACTTTCCATGGATGGGCTGAACGCCGATATCGCTTTTCTGCGCTCATGTCTTTCCGGTACGCAAGGGTAAATATCAGAGGGTGCAGCAGATGCTTAGCAAGAAAAATCTGCGTCAAGCGTTGGAGCAATCGGCGTCAATCAAAATGGATGCGTCGCATCCGTTTTATAAAGACAGCGACTGGGTGGACAACTATCACGTCTTTGTCAATCGGATATCTGCTGCTCCGGAAAGTGACTTTTCTGGCCGTGCAGAATTGAAACGTCGAGACGGAATACTTTCCGGCATAAGTTATATCGTCAAGGATAGTATTGACGTGGCAGGGTTTCCGACAACTAACGGTACTCTAGTCCTGAACAACAATTACCCGCCAGCTGATAATTCACTTATTGGCCGCTTGAGATCCCTGGGTGCCATTTGTATCGGCAAAGCTAATCTGGATGAAATGAGTTATGGCTGGTCATCCGATAACCCCTACTTCGGGCAGGTGGTTAATCCTGCGTACCCTCATCACTCTCCGGGTGGGAGCAGCGGTGGATGCGCAGCAGGAGTAGCAGGCGGTGCTGTCTATTTCGCCGTCGGCGAAGATACAGTGGGTTCGCTACGTATCCCGGCGGCATTCTGTGGCGTTTCTGCTTATCGAGCGCCTTGCCCGGGGTTTGCCACGGATGGAGTTTGTCCGCTGACGTCCTCCGGTTACGATCGGTTAGGGCTGATCGCGAATACCCTTGACGATATCTCGTTGCTGGACAGTCTCATCCATGAGTACCAGGAGTTACCCGCCGTAGAGCCTATCGATTTGCATATTGCCGTTGCGGCAAACTTTTCTCTGGCGGCATTGACGCCGAGTATTGAAGAGAGCATGCACGAGGCAATATTTAAACTTTCCGCCGCGGGTGCCCATATTGTCATGCAAGAGGTACCTGCCTCATTCGAGTTGGCAGCTCATGCATTAGCAACGATCGTCAACCATGAGTTGTTAGAAGCGTTTAACTCTTATCTCGGTTCTCGATCACAGGGGCCCGCGTCACTGGAAGAACTACTTGAAAGTCGTGATACCTCGGTAGCCAATAGAATCAAGGCACTGGCTTTTCCACCAGGCAGGCCTAGTCTACCCGTGTATGAGCGCGCTCAGGCGGTCGCGGGGGAAATAAAGCAAGACGTTGTCGATTATTTCAATAGAAGCAAATGCCAGGTGCTGATACATCCCACCGTCGGAATAGCAGCACCTGCGATAAATAGTCGAAATGAATTTTCAGCTGATCATCTGGCACTGGCCCGCCATGTTTCGGTCTCCAGCTGTGCTGAAACAGTTGCAATGAATTTCTCCGTGACGGGCCCAGATGCGTTACCGGTCGGTATTGAAATGTTGTGCTCCCCGGCTATTGACCATAAACATGCATTGGCAATCTGCCGCACTATTGAAACTATCGTCAAAGGATGAAGCACCGCTGAAAACAATAGTGAACGCTGTCATTTGAAAATTACGAAGCGAGGTTTTATGAGACTTTTGAACGTTGAAATAGAAATAAATTCGCGGTGTAATCGAAAATGCAGCTATTGCCCTGTGTCGATTATGCCTTTCCCTCAGGTGCCCAGATTAATTCAGGAGAACGTGCTGTCGTCGTTTATTCTCCGGTTGGAGGAAATAGATTTCGACGGGAGAATTTCCTTTCATTTTTATAATGAACCGCTAATACATAAAGGTTTGGAGTGTGTCGTCAGGCGTATTTTACAGGCGGTTCCAAAATACCGCCCTGTACTGTTTACAAACGGGGATCTTCTTACTCAGCAGCGGTATGACTCGCTGGTCGATGCCGGCATGCAAATGATTGTTATCACTTCCCACAGCGGAAAATCACACCCGCCCAGGCCCAAACAAGTTGTCCAGTTCTCAGACGATCTGGTGCTGACCAATCGTGGCGGAAAAATGGCGGAACTGCCAAAGGCCACGGAACTGGATATCTCTCAACGATGTTTTGCACCTACGGAAATGTTGATCGTTACGATCACTGGAGATGTTGTCCTGTGTTACGAGGACGCCTATCGAAGTCATGTCATGGGCAATATATGCGACCAGTCCATTGCCGAGATTTGGAACAGTGATGACTACTCGCGTATTCGAGGAGAGTTGGAAATCGGTAATCGTAAAGGTGCTTGCGAGATGTGTACCAACTGCACCAACCGCGCCCATACCACACTTGGAAAGTCCGATCGCTCCGAACCTTTTTGGGATCTCATTTCTTGAGCCATTTCTTTTAACCAGGCCATAACCCATCATTAGGAAAAGTCATGAGTATTCCTATTACCGATACAACAACTTCAATTGGCTCCAACACACCTGTGACAACGCACGTTTGGCCAAAATGGCCTTCCCATGACAGCGATACTCTGAAAGTCATTACTGAGGTGCTGAAGTCGACACGGTGGACGATAAGTGGAGCTTATAGCGGCCAAGAGGCCTATGAGCGACGATTTGCAAGGGCTTTTGCCGAGTACTGTGGTACTCGGTATTGCACGCCTGTCACTAGCGGAACCTCTGCGCTGACGATTTCGCTTCTGGCATTGGGCATAGGGGCGGGCGACGAAGTATTGATCCCCGGCCTGACTTGGGTGGCCTGCGCTTCCGCAACCTGCAGCGTGGGCGCAGTCCCGGTGCTGGTTGATATTGATCCCGAGTCCATGGCGATGTCACCGCAAGCGGCCGAAGCACGGATTAACTCGAAAACAAAGGCGATCTTGCTTGTACATGCCTACTGCCGAACGGCGGACATCGACTCGTTCGTGGACATTTGCGAGCGTTACAAAATCCCGCTTATTGAGGATTGCTCGCAGGCTCACGGGGCAATGTGGCGTGGCCGCAAGGTAGGTACATTTGGCGCCCTGGGATGTTTCAGCATGCAACAAGCCAAGGTGCTGACCTCAGGAGAAGGGGGAGCCGTTGTGACATCGGATCCCGTACTGGCGGAGAAGCTTGAGCAATTGAGGGCTGACGGCCGGCTGTTTTCGGGGACGCCTGAAGAGAGACGTTTGGAGCTGGTAGAGCGAGGAACGGTACAAGGGCAGAATTTTTGCCTGACGGAATTTCAATCCGCCATATTGCTTGACCGGCTGCAGCACCTGGATCGGCAGAATGCGCAACGTGAAGAGTGCGCAGAGACCTTGCAGGTTTTGTTCAAAGGTGAGGAGGACTTCGTCACCTTCTTGCGACGTGATCCACGTAATACACGGTGTACCTATTACAACCTGGTAATGAAAGTAGGGCTCGAAAAGTACTTCCCTGGATGCACGATAGACGCCTTGGCCCTGGCCATGACCGAAGAGTTGAATGTTCAAGTCAGCCCGCTTTATCAGCCGATGAATAAGTTCACGCTGTACAACCCACTCTCGAGCCCGCGAATAAAGAACTTTAGCAATAAGGGCGATTTCGAGCCGACGCGTTACCAACTGCCCCAAGCTGAATCAGCAAGGCGTCATCACATTACGCTGCCAAACTGGGTTTTGCTGGGAGGCGCTGGCGCAGCGCAAAGAATTGCTCAGGCCTTGAGAACACTGGTTGCTCAGCCGCATAAGGTTCTCTCCGAGCGCCAGGCACCGACATCCGACGCGTTTTAATGTCATTCACAAGGTCACATGCCATGAAAGCCGTGAGTATTACCATTATCGGGCTGGGTCCTCGAGGGCTTTGCGTGCTGGAGCGTATTTTGTCGCTGGCCGCGCAACAGCCGGAGCAGCAGGTACAGATCGTTGTCGTTAATAAAGGCGTGCCGGGGCAGGGCGTTCATGAGCAGTCCCTCTCTGACAGGTTTCTTCTGAACACAGTGGCAGGCTTACTGACCTTGATCCCCGGGGGGGGATTTCAGACATCATTGCTCAAAGGCACGTTTGTTGATTTCTTGCCCTGGCTGAATCAAAAAGGGATCGCGGCGGATACCGGCGCTTACGTACCCAGACGCCTGTTTGGAGCTTACTGCCATGAACTGTATCAGCGCTTGTTGGAGCGTTGTCCGGTGAATTGCCAAGTGGAATACATTGATGACGAGGCTATCGATGTACAACAGGCCGGGCAGAAAGAAGTCACCTGTTTGCTTACGCAGCGCAAAATTGTCAGTGACCATGTAGTGGTTGCTATCGGTCATATGCTTCCAGTGGCCAACGGCCAAGAGATGATCGCTGATATCTACACCGCCGAACTCAGTAGCCTGAATATTCCGGCAGGCAGCACTGTCGGAATACAAGGTTTTGGTTTGACGGCCATGGATGCTATCGCTGAATTGACCCGGGGCAGGGGGGGGATTTTTGCCGATGGCGTCTATAAACCGTCAGGTAACGAGCCAAATATCATCCTTTTCTCTCGTAGCGGACTACCCTCACGGGCACGTCCTGTCGATGATGGTCGCGCGGTCTTTGCTCCGACGCTCCAGTTCAATAAGCAAGCCGCACTGGCGTTGCGCAAGCAGCGGGGGCAGGCAGCGATCAACTTCATGACGGAAATTTATCCGCTGCTCGCCCAGGATGTTGCACGAGTCATGCTGGATCGGGAAGTGCCGGCGCAGGCCGCCATGGAGTTGATGAATGGCTTACTTTGGCCTGAGATGTCGCAAAAAAACAGTCAGGAATACAGTGCTGCGGTCGTTGAGTTCGTAAAACAGGACCTTTGTGAGGCTCATTTGGGGCTATCCGGAAGCGCCGTGAAGCGTGCAGTTGAAGTCTTGATGAATGCACGGGATGCCATCAGGACTGTTGTGAATTACGGGGGGCTGACGCCATCCTCCCATAGTTGGTTCTACAACCACTTTGCTTCTGCAATTAACCGTAATGCAATAGGCCCGCAGCATGACCGCCAGGACGAGTTGTTGATGTTGATCGACGCGGGAATTGTTTCAACGCCGCTCGGTCCCGCTCCCGAGTTGCAATGGGCGCCAAAGAAACACTGCTGGAATGTGCAGTCAACCGTATTTGACACCCCGGTATCCTTTGATCTCGACCAACTTCTGCAAGGCTATACCTCTCAACCGACGCTGAAGAACAACACATCTGTGTTGTTGGGCGCACTGGTTGACGGCGGGCGTATTCATGCACGTCACACTGATTGGCTCGCGACACCAGGAATTGCCGTGAATGCTGAATCAAAAGCAGTATCGTTGTATGGCGTGGCACAAGAGCATTTGTTCATTACAGGGGTCCTGACCGAAGGCAGCACCTACTACAACTGGTATGTCCCTACGATAGATGGCAAGTCCACACCTTTCGTTGAAGCGCAGAGAATCGCTTCTGCTGTATTAGGGTATGACATGGAGACCCTCGATGAAGGCGCTGGAGAGTAAAACAGCATGGGTGACGGGCGCCTGCTACGGCATTGGTCGGGCTATTGCTGACTCGCTCAGGGAGGCAGGATATGCAGTTGTTACCTTGCAGCGGGGTGGCGGTGATGTTGTCTGCGATCTTTATCAAACAAAAAAAATCGAACAGGTTTGGCAAACGGCTGAAAGAATCAAAGGCATACCCGATTTGCTCGTTTTAAATGCAGGGGCCTGTGTTGATGATGAGTTCGTCAACTCTCGGTTACCCGGGCTGCAGGCGATCTTTGCGCTGAATGTATTCAGTCCTATCTTATTGGCACGACTGGCAATACGCCGTTGGCAGGAGGAGCAAAGGGAAGGACATATCATTTTCATCGGCTCACAGGCGGCTTTGCCAGGTGCAAAGCACACAGGCAACACCCTTTACACTGCCGCCAAAGGCGCATTGCACGCCATTATTGGGCCCTTGGCTTGGGAGTGTGGCCAGACGATCAGGGTCAACTGCATTGCTCCTGGTGATGTCATGACACCCGGGGAAGAAAAGAGCCTGCAAACAAGATCGACCCAAACGGGCACTGATGTGACAGAGTTGATCGCCCTAACCGCAAAAAACACGGCACTCAAGCGCTGGGTAAAGCCTGAAGAGGTTGCACAGGCCGTGTTTTTTCTTGAGCAATGCACCGCAATGACTGGAACGATATTGAACCTGAGTGCCGGAGCAACCATTCATTGATAATCTGACAATTCGGTCCTTATTTGATGTTTTTTGCTGTGATATTTGTCCGGTGTGTTGTGTTCTATATGTAGCCTTTAACTATTGCATGGGCAATGGCTTGTGCGCGGTTGGTCGTATTTAACTTTTTTTGTATTTTCTTGTGGTGAAAATTTATTGCGTCTTGCGATAGGCCGAGAATTATTGCGATTTCTTCTGAGGTTTTTCCGTCTGCGCCCCAGAGCAGTATTTCTTTCTCTCTGGGCGATAAAAATATTGTCTGTGAAGTGGTGTTGTTTAAATTGAGTAGTTTTCTGTAAGTTTCTTCTGCAATGGTTTTCATTAATGCGCGTGATATTTTTAGCTCATGGTGGTCGATTTCATAATGTGTTCTTGCTAATAAAAAATGTTCTACTATTCCTTCGGGTTTTTGAGTGGATTGAGTTATAAAGAAAATCGAATCATTTATTTTTATCGTGTGTAAAGTTTCATGGTTTTGTGCTTGATTGAAAATTGTTAACTGTTCTGGCGTGATCTTAAAATGTCCTGTGCTTATATGAGAGCTTTTCCTAGTAAGGAAGCTTGATGCGTCAAGTGGGTAGTTTCCATAAGTATGCACTTTAGGGTTTGTAAAAGGAGTCGGATGCTGGATGTGATAGGAGAAATAGTCAAAATTCATTTCTTTTATTATTTTAAAGCATGTAGCCCATAAACTTTCGACTGTTTCGCTCTGCGATATGACCGCGTGAATATGATTTTTTAGGGAGAGTAGATCCGTACGATTCATGATGCCCCCTTTGCAGTTTAAATTTTCCGTAATAGGGGGGTACTATTGACGATTGTAGATGGGTTGTTAAGTCGGATTGTTCCTGCGTTTTCAGCTCCTTTTCCATTTATCGAGTGAGTCAGTTCCTACAAATTAGTCGCCCGATTCAACTCTTTGCTCTGGAAAAGGAGCTGCCGCAGGCTGCGATCTTTCAGGGGCGCTTCCACTTCCTGATCACTCGAAGATAAACCAGCACGTTGAGTACCAGTACCACAGCGGCAAGCCACAGTTGAATAGCCGGGGTCAGCCCGGCCGGGTAGATGACCAGCCACACATAATGCTCGATGAAACTCGCGCCATAGCCGCTTTGCCCGGCCCCATGACGCATGAGGTTTTCCCAGTCGGTCAGCGGGCAGGGCAGGTGGAAGAACTCCACCGCCATACCCCACAGCGCGGCCGGCGGGTGCCACCAGATCAGGTGGCGCCATTTGAGCACCAGCAACCCGCCGAACAACACAAACACGATGAACAGCAAGTGAAACAGCATCAGCCCGTCGGCGGCGATTCGGTACAGCATGTCGGTGCCCCTGAAGGCTGAACGAATTGCTCCATGTTACTCGGGCCGCTGGCCGTTGCTCTATCGATTGTCGCGGCCCAATGCGCTGAGCACACCCTTCAAACGCTCGGTCATCGGTTCACTGCTGCGTTGCATGGGCGCGCGCAGTTCGTCACCGATCAAGCCTTGCAGGGCCAGTGCGGTTTTCACCGGGGCCGGGTTGGGCTCCAGGAACAGGCTGTTGATCAGTGGCAGCAAACGGAAAAACGTAGCGCGGCCCTCGGCCAATTGGTTGTCGCGGATCTGTCGGTGTAATTGTACGAACAGTTCGGGATGGACATGCGCCGACGCGGCAATCGCACCTTTGGCGCCCAGGCACAGGGCATTGAAGATCTGGTTGTCTTCGCCGCACAGCACGTCGACAAGGCCGCTGTTGAGCAAGGCGAGGGTGTTGGAAAAATTACCGCCGCAATCCTTGATGGCGACGATCCGCTCGTGGGCGACGATGTTGAGCAGGATCGCCTGTTCGAAGGCCACGCCGGTACGGTATGGGATGTCGTAGAGAATCAGCGGTACGCTGGAGGCATCGGCGACCGTGCGGAAAAACGCTTCGAGGCCGGCCTGGGAAGGGCGGATGTAATACGGTGCCGGCACCAGCAGGCCAGCCACCGGGCGCTTGAGGATCTCGCTCTGGAACTGCAACAACTCGGTCAGGTTGTTACCGGCCAGGCCCATGACCACCTGTTGCGCCGGCACCAGTTCCAGCACCGCATCGAGCACCGCCAGTTGCTCATGCTTGCCCATCGCCGCCGGTTCGCCGGTGGTGCCGCAAACGATGAGTCCGTCGACACCTTTTTCCAGCAGATGGCTGACCAGCCGGCGCAAGCCGACAAAATCGATGGCGCCGTTGTGGAATGGTGTGACCAGTGGAACCCAGATACCTTGAAACGCTGACATGCACTTTCTCCTGATGGTTGACCGATTTCGTCACCGTCAGGGGCATGGAAGGAGAGTAAGCAAGGGGAGGGTGGTCCGTCGCGCTCAATGTCCTGTCAGCTCATCTGACGGGACAGCGCGCCCCGGTCACATGAGCGACTGTTTCTTCGATTTGAGGGCGTGCGCAACGCAACCTTGCGCCTTGGCAATCAAGCCAATGACGGAAGAGTCGAGATTGAAGGTTGCGGACATACTTGCTTACACCCTGAGTGAGGCGCTCAGTTTTAAAAGCCGGCGCGCCGTTTGTCAATCACGAAAATCAGCGTACTCGGCGCGCATTCGGCCATTGTGCTTGGCCTTGTACAGCAAATGATCGACCTGTTCGACGAATTCCAGGGCCGTCGCGTGCATCGACGCCAGGGTGGTGCCGACGCCGAGGCTGATACTCAGCAGCTTCGACACGTTCGAGAATTCATGGGGGATCTGCTGCTGGCGAATCAGGTGCAGGCACTTGTGCGCCACCAGCCGCGCTGACTCGGCATCGGTTTCCGGCAGCAGCCAGACAAACTCTTCACCGCCGATCCGCGCAATGAAATCCCGTGGCCGGTTCGCCGCCAGGGACAAGGTTTGCGCGACGCGGCGCAGGCATTCGTCACCCTTGATGTGGCCGTAATGGTCGTTGTACTGCTTGAAGTAGTCGATATCCAGCACGATCACCGACAATGGCAAGCCGGTGCGCTGGGCATTGTTCCACTCGCGCTCCAGCACGGTGTCGAACATGCGCCGGTTGGCGATGCAGGTCAGGCCGTCCTGGAAGGAATACTCTTCAAGCTGCTTTTGCAGGCGGATCAGGTGCTCTTCGGTTTTCTTGCGCTCGCTGATATCGAACATGAAACCTACCAGCGCCTCGACTTCGCCGTCCTTGCGCACCACATGCACCACATCGCGGATCCAGACGTACTCACCGCTTTCGGTGAGTGCGCGATAGTCGGCCTCGTGATCGATACCGGCGCGCGATTGCGAGACGCAGAAGTCCATCACGTAGTCGCGGTCATCCGGATGCATGCGCTCGACCCAGTCATTGACCGACGCCCAGCTGTGCTGTTTCCAGCCCAGCAGTTCTTCGATCTGTGGCCCGATGTAGCTGAACGTCATGGTTTTCCAGTCGATGCGCCAGGGAATCGCCCGGGTCGATTCAAGCAGGGTTTTATAAACGTCGCTGTCGGTTTCCACTGAACTCATGAAGGGCCTGCCTCGATGAAAATGCAGGGCCATCATGTTGCTAGCACTTTGGCGAATCAAGCGGGCAGCCGATGAATGGCACGCCACGTATCAGTGAGCAAGATTGTTCAAGCCTTCGGCCGCGACTGCTGGCACAGTCTGGGGTCTATCCCTGTCTGTAGAACGTTATGTCCAACTCAATCATGCCGCGCAGTGCCTTTTTGCGCGGCGCAGCGGCGATCATGCCGTTGTCCCTGGCCACCGCGCCCTGGGGCTTGCTGGCCGGTTCCATGGCCATCGAAGCCAACCTCACGCCCCTGCAAGGCCAGGGCCTGTCGAGCATTGTGTTTGCCGGTGCCGCGCAACTGGTGGCCATCGGCATGCTCAAGGGCGGTGCCGGGATTTTTTCGATCTTGCTGACCACACTGCTGCTGACCTCCCAGCATTTGCTCTACGGGATGAGCATGCGCTCGGTGATTTCGCCATTGCCGGGGCGCTGGCGTGCGGGCCTGGGGTTCTTGCTCACCGATGAGTTGTTCGCCCTGACCAGCCAGCACGACAAACAGCAGTTCAACCGCTGGTACGCCCTGGGCGTGGGCCTGACGTTCTACATCGCCTGGAACCTGTTCACCCTGGCGGGCATTGTGCTCGGCAGCAGCATTCCCGGTCTTGAACACCTGGGCCTGGATTTCTCCATCGCGGCGACCTTCATCGCCCTGATCACCCCGGTGGTGCGCAATGTGCCGACCGTGGTGTGCGTGGCGGTGTCGCTGTTCTGCTCGGTGCTGTTCAGCTACTGGCAATGGGGCTCGGCGCTGGTGCTGTCGGGGCTGGCGGGCATGACCGCCGGGTTTGTCTGCAATAAATTCTACGGTGGACGCACATGATGGTCTGGGCAGTGATTATCGGAATGGGCGTGCTGGTGTTCCTCAACCGCTATGTTTTTCTGGAACCGCGACTGCCGCTACGCTTGAGCAGCAATGCCCGGCAGTTCCTCGGGTTTGCCGTACCGGGCATGTTGACCGCCATCTGCGGGCCGATTGTATTTATGCCGGAAAAACAGCTGAATCTGCACTGGGACAATCCCTATCTGATCAGCTCGCTGGTGGCGGTCGGGCTGGTGCTCTACACGCGCAATACGTTGCTCAGCATGCTGTTGAGCATGGGTTTCTTCTTTTTGCTGCGCTGGTGGCTCTGAGCGGGGCAGGGGAACTGATCTAAGCTTAAGTTGATGACCGATCCCTTCAGGAAGAGAGGTGAACATGGCCAATGAACCCAAGCAACCGGACCCGGAAGAAGATGAAGACGAACCCACGGAAGAAGAGATTGAGCAGCAGAAACGTTCGGTACCGGACTGGAAGCATCCTGACGACGGTAAGGAACTGTCAGAGCCTGACCGCAAGTTCTGAGCAGCACGGGAATACAACGAAGCCCCGCCCTTGAGCGTAATGCAGCTGTAGGAGCGAGCTTGCTCGCGATGGTCGTCAACGATAACGCGTGTTTACTGGTTAAACGCAGCGCTCTTGGCTCCATCGCGAGCAAGCTCGCTCCTACAGCTGTTGATCAGTTCATGGGACTTCCTTGATCAGCGTGGCGCCCTGGTTCCTGACGTTGCCAACGGCCCTGTCGACCTTGTACCACTCGAATACATCGCTGGCCTCACCCTGGGATAACGCCATTTCTTCGGCTCGCTCCTTGGGCGTGGCCGGGTCCAGCCATTCCCGCGCCAGTTCGGGTGAGAACACCACCGGTCGGCGGTCATGCACGTCAAGCATGCCGCCCGCGCTGTCGGCCGTCAGAATGACGAAACCGTCGTGCTCCCTGTGGGGCGCTCCACCGATGGGGTACTGGCCGATGGCCGCGCAGAAAACCGGGGCGCGGTCCCGTCGCCGAATCAGCCACGGTTGTTTGTTGGCCTCGCCGGTGTCGACCCATTCGAACCAGTTATCAATCGGGCAGATCGCGCGATGGGGCCAGATCGCCCGAAAGTACGGGCCGTGGGCGACTTTCTCGACCCGGGCATTGACCGGCTCCACGCGATCCGTCGCCCAGTGCGGTCGCCAACCCCAACGCACGGCATCGGCGTGCAGCCGCTCGTTCTCCAGGTGCAGTAGGGCGAGTTGCGTGGTGGGGGCGGCGTTATAGTGCCCCAGGGGTTCGTTGCCGACGCGATTGATCAGCGCGTCGGGGATGCTCAGCACCGCTACGAAGTCGTGGATTCCACGGTATTGCGACAGTCGTCCGCACATGGCCTGACACTCCGGTTAAGACGCTCCGACCGAAGCTTTGAGTTTAGTTGCTCGTGGCGAAACGGGCCTGGCAAGCACCGGAACCAAACCCTGTGTACCCTATCCAACCTCGGCCCGTCGTCTCGATGCGGGCCGACGACGGATGAGCGGGCGAAGGATCCTTGCCCATTGAAGTATCGACCGTGATGGTCTGGCCCAAGGCAAAAGATGAAACGATTGTTCAAGTGTTTAACGGTGTGCGCCCTGGCAGTGGGTTTGTTCGGCTGTATCGCCGCACCCATCGAAATGACTCCGCGAACCGAGCAGCGTTTGCAGGCGCAACCCCCCATCCGGTTTCTGCTGACCTTCGATGACGGCCCCAGTGCATCGAGCTGGTGGAATCCGACCGTCACTGTATTGGAGAGCCTGGCGCAAAACCCGCTGCAATCGGACATCAAGGCCGTGTTCTTCGTGCAAACCCGCGCTCCGCGAGCCGGTGGCAGCGAATTGGGCCGGGACATCATGCGTCGTGAACATGCCGAAGGTCATATCCTGGGCTTTCACACGGCAACACCCCGGCACACCAATCATCGCTCCCTTGACCCACCGGTGTTGGAGCAGGCCCTCACCGATGGCAGCGCCGACATCGCTACGATTACCGGCGCTGCGCCAACCCTGTTGCGCCCGCCATTCTGGAACTACGACAAACGCACCTTCGCCGCTTATCAGCAGCATGGCCTGCATGTACTGCTCACCGACTTGAGCGCCAATGACGGCAAGATCTGGGGCTTCAACGCCAGCCCCCGGCGCCGGTCGCACATGCTGCGCTCGATGTCCGAAGTTCGCGAACGCATTGCCCGCAGCGAGTTGCCGGTGGTCGATGGCGTGATTCCGGTGGTGGTGACCTTCCACGACCTCAACCGCTATACCGCCCGGCATACCCGCGAATACCTGCAGATTCTGCTCGACAGCGCCCGGGAGACCGGAGTGAAAACCGCCGACAAGCCGTTTTACGACGATCAGGCTGCGTTACAGCGGGCGGCCATGGCGCGCACCGTGCGTGACGGTTCGCAGCCAGTCGAATTGCCGGGGTTCTGGAACTGGATCTGGGGCGGGAACACCCGTTAGACGCTTGCAGAAATGAGAACTGGATCGCACTCATTGCGAATTTCACCGGGCGGGTTGCGGGCTGACCCAGGTTCCCAGTGAACACTGACCTGTGGCGAGGGGGCTTGCCCCCGTTGGGGCGCGCAGCGGCCCTAAAACCATCTCAGCTTGCGACGGCTGCGCCGCCGAACGGGGCGGTGCGGCGATCCGACAAGCCCCCTCGCCACAGGTGATTATCGCCTGTTCTATTGCCTTACGCTGCTGGTGGCAGCAGCTCATCAATCATCCGCAAACAATGGTTCAACCCCGGCGATACATCGCCCACCCGTCGGCTGAGAATGATCGGCGAGGTGGCGTTGTCTTCCAGCAGCGGGGTGAAGCCGATGTCGTCGCGGTGCAGCAACTGCACCGAGGCCGGTACCAGCGTGACGCCGATTCCCGCCCCCACCAACCCGATCGCCGTTTGCAGCTCGTTGGTCCATTGCGCGACGTGGATGCTCACGCCGTAGGACTCGAACAGGGCAATCACATGGTCGGCGTAACTCGGCCTTGGATTGCCGGGGTACAGCACAAAGGGTTCCTTGGCCAGTTCCCGCAAACTGATGGGCCCTGCGAGCAACGGATGCCCGGCGGGCAGGGCGGCGACCAGGCGGTCTTCGGTGAGCACGGTCTGGACGATGGCCGGGTCGTCGATACGGATTCGGCCGAAACCGATATCGATGCGCCCGGCCTTCAACGCCTGCACCTGTTGCAGGGTGGTCATTTCAGAAAGCCCCAGCTCCAGCTCCAGCGGCTCGCCACTGCGTAACCGGCGGATCAGTTCCGGCAGCACGCCATACAGTGTCGACGGCGCAAAGCCGATACCCAGCCAGGTTTTCTCACCCAACCCGATGCGCCGGGTATTGTCGCAGACCTTGTTCAGTTGTTCGAGCAGGGCGGTGGAGTGCTCGTGGAAAAAACGCCCGGCGTCGGTCAACTTCAGCGGTCGGCCGCGCTCGAGCAGCATCACCCCCAGTTCGTCCTCCAGTTGCTGGATTTGCCGACTCAAGGGCGGCTGGGCGATGTGCAGCAACTCGGCCGCGCGGGTGAAGTTGAGGGTTTGAGCCAATACCTGGAAGTAACGCAGGTGCCGCAGTTCCATGGGGCCTCCAGTCAATCAGTTGCATACCTTTAAGGTATCAAGTCAGACCAATTCTATATTGGCTTCAGGAAAAAAGCCGTACGAGAATCGATTCCAGAACTTCAAGAACCTGACGGGTATCGAAATGCTTGCAACAGCCATTGAGTCGATCGAGACGATCATCGTCGATCTGCCGACCATCCGCCCGCACAAGCTGGCGATGCACACCATGCAGAACCAGACCCTGGTGATCATCCGCGTGCGTTGCGCCGACGGCATCGAAGGCATCGGCGAATCCACCACCATCGGTGGTCTGGCTTACGGCAATGAAAGCCCGGACAGCATCAAGACCAACATCGACACGCACTTCGCGCCACTGTTGATCGGCCAGGACAGCAACAACGTCAACGCTGCCATGTTGCGCCTGGAGCGCAGCATTCGTGGCAACACCTTCGCCAAATCCGGTATTGAAACCGCACTGCTCGACGCCTTGGGCAAACGCCTCGGCCTGCCGGTCAGCGAATTGCTTGGCGGCCGTGTTCGCGATGCGCTGCCGGTGGCCTGGACCCTGGCCAGCGGCGACACCGAGAAGGACATCGCCGAAGCGGAAAAAATGCTCGACCTGCGTCGCCACCGCATCTTCAAACTGAAGATCGGCGCCGGGGAGGTCAACCGCGACCTGGCCCACGTCATCGCTATCAAGAAGGCCTTGGGCGACCGCGCCAGCGTGCGGGTCGACGTCAATCAGGCCTGGGACGAAGCGGTGGCGCTGCGGGCCTGCCGGATCCTCGGCACCAACGGCATCGACCTGATCGAACAGCCGATCTCGCGCAACAACCGCGCCGGCATGGCTCGCCTCAACGCGATGAGCCCGGCGCCGATCATGGCCGACGAATCCATCGAATGCGTGGAAGATGCGTTCAACCTGGCCCGCGAAGGCGCAGCTTCGGTGTTCGCCCTGAAAATTGCCAAGAATGGTGGCCCACGTGCCGTATTGCGCACCGCCTCCATCGCTGAAGCGGCCGGTATTGCCCTGTACGGCGGCACCATGCTTGAAGGTGGCCTGGGCACCATGGCCTCGGCCCATGCCTTCGTCACCCTGAACAAGCTGGCGTGGGACACCGAACTGTTCGGCCCGTTGCTGCTGACCGAAGACATTCTCAGCGAACCGCTGGTGTATCGCGATTTTGAACTGCACGTGCCGAAAACGCCGGGCCTGGGCCTGAGCCTGGATGAAGAGCGCCTGGCGTTCTTCCGCCGCGACAAGACATCCACCGCCATTCATCAAGCCTGAGGAGAGCATTATGCTGTTCCACGTAAAAATGACCGTGAATCTGCCGGTCGACATGAATCCGCAAGCGGCAGCCAAACTCAAGGCTGACGAGAAAGCCCTGGCCCAGCGCCTGCAAGAGCAGGGCAAGTGGCGCCACCTGTGGCGCATCGCCGGGCACTACGCCAACTACAGCGTGTTCGATGTCGACAGCGTTCAGGAACTGCATGACCTGCTGATGCAATTACCACTGTTCCCGTACATGGCCATCGAAATCGACGCGATGTGCCGGCATCCTTCTTCCATTCGTGACGATGACCGCTGAGCCCAGCCTGTTCAGCGCTACGCTAATAATTACAAGATGAGGAACCCTTCAAAATGAACGTCAAGATTTCCCACACTGCCGAAGTCCAGAAATTTCTCGAAGAGGCCAGCGGCCTGCTCAACGATGCCGGCAACCCACGGACCAAGGCATTGGTCTATCGCATCCTGCGTGATTCGGTGAACATCATCGAAGACCTGGCCGTGACCCCGGAAGAGTTCTGGAAAGCCGTCAACTACCTCAACGTGCTGGGCGCTCGCCAGGAAGCCGGGCTGGTGGTGGCCGGTCTCGGTCTGGAGCACTACCTCGACCTGCTGATGGACGCCGAAGACGAGCAGGCCGGCAAATCCGGTGGCACGCCGCGCACCATCGAAGGCCCGCTGTACGTGGCGGGTGCGCCGCTGTCGGTTGGCGAAGCGCGTCTGGACGACGGCGTCGATCCGGGTGTGACCCTGTTCATGCAAGGCCGCGTGTTCAACACCGCTGGCGAACCCCTGGCCGGCGCCGTGGTGGATGTCTGGCACGCCAATACCGGTGGCACCTACTCGTACTTCGACACCACGCAATCGGAATTCAACCTGCGTCGCCGTATCGTGACCGACGCCGAAGGCCGCTATCGTTTCCGCAGCATCGTGCCGTCGGGCTATGGCTGCCCACCGGACGGTCCGACCCAGCAACTGCTCGATCAACTGGGTCGTCATGGCCAGCGTCCAGCGCACGTGCACTTCTTCATTTCCGCGCCGGATCATCGCCACCTGACCACCCAGATCAACCTTGACGGCGATCAATACCTGCACGACGATTTCGCCTACGCCACCCGTGACGAACTGATCGCCAAAATCACCTTCAGCGACGATCAGCAGCGCGCGGCGGCCCATGGTGTGAGCGGTCGCTTTGCCGAAATCGACTTCGATTTCACCCTGCAGTCCTCGGCTCAGCCTGAAGAACAGCAGCGCCACGAGCGGGTTCGCGCACTGGAAGACTGATAGCACGACCCTGTGGGATCACCACTCTGTGGGAGCGAGCTTGCTCGCGATAGCGGTTTTACATTCAACATCCCTGTTGACTGGCACTCCGTCATCGCGAGCAAGCTCGCTCCCACAAGGGTTTCGGCTAACTGTCTGGAAAATCTCAAGGGACTGATGCAGTGTTCTAGAATGGCCCGACGCAACCTATAACAACAACGAGAGTGACCCGATGATGCAAGCTCAACTGTTGAGTCAGCGCAGCAGAGTTTTCGACCATGCCGACCCCTATGCGGTGTCGGGCTACGTCAATCAGCACGTCGGTAATCACTGCATTCTCATGCCCCGTGCCGGCAGCCCGCTGGCCAGCCTTGACCATCGCAAGTTCGCCAGCCTCGACCTGTGCCGCATCAGCTACGGTGCCAGTGTGCGGGTGACGTCCGGTGCGCTGGACAGCATCTATCACCTGCAAGTGCTGCTGCGCGGCAATTGCCTGTGGCGTGGCCACGGCCAGGAACATTACTTCGCTCCCGGCGAATTGCTGCTGATCAATCCTGACGATCCGGTGGACCTGACGTACTCCGCCGATTGCGAAAAATTCATCCTCAAAGTCCCGACCCGCTTGTTTGAATCGGTCTGCGATGAGCAGCGCTGGCGCTATCCGGGGCAGGGCGTGCGGTTTCTGGAAAACCGTTATCAGCTCGATGAACTGGAAGGCTTCGTCAACCTGTTGGCGATGATCTGCCAGGAGGCCGAATCCACCGAGCAGATCCCCAGGGTCCAGGAGCATTACACGCAGATCATCGTCAGCAAGATGCTCAGCTTGATGAAAACCAACGTCAGCCGCCTCGAACTGGGCTCGCAGACGGCCACGTTCGAGGCGATTGCCGACTACATCGCCAATAACCTCAAGCAGGACATCGACAGCGAAGAACTGGCGCGCCAGGCCCACATGAGCCTGCGCTCGTTGTACGGATTGTTCGAGCGAAATGCCGGCCTCACGCCGAAAAACTATCTACGCCAGAAACGCCTGGAACGCATCAACGCCTGCCTCAGCGATCCGACCTGCAACGTGCGCAACGTCACCGAAGTGGCAATGGATTACGGCTTCCTGCACCTGGGCCGGTTCTCCGACAGCTACCGCAAGCAGTTCGGCGAATTGCCGTCCGATACCCTCAAGCGCCGGCATTGAGGCGCCAGCAATGGCGGCCTTGTAGTCGACCAGTCGCTCGCGGATGTACCCGATCTACTGTAGGAGCGAGCCTGCTCGCGATGGAGGTCAACGATGACGCGGGGAACCTGACACCCCGCAGTGCTCTCAGGTTTTTCGCGAGCAAGCTCGCTCCTACAAAAAACACACTGCACAAAACGGATAAAGATCTGCACTGCGCGGATATTCCAGCCTGACCCCCCGTCCTAGCATGACCCCTGCCTGAACAATAACAATGGAGGCGGCGGCCATGACCCTGCGACCCGAATATTTGCATTCCCTGCTTGAAGACGATCCCGAGCAAGGCCTCTATCGCTGCAAGCGCGAGATGTTCACCGACCCCCGGTTGTTCGATCTGGAGATGGAACACATCTTCGAAGGCAACTGGCTGTATCTGGCCCACGAAAGCCAGATCCCCAACATCAACGATTTCTACACCACCACCATGGGGCGCCAGTCGATCTTCATCGCGCGCAACAAGGACGGTGTGCTCAACGCCTTTATCAACGCCTGCAGCCATCGCGGCGCGACCCTGTGCCGGCACAAGTCCGGCAACAAGAGCTCCTACACCTGCCCGTTCCACGGCTGGACTTTCAACAACTCCGGCAAGCTGCTCAAGGTCAAGGACCCGGCCAACGCCGGATACCCGTCGAGTTTCAACTGCGAAGGCTCCCACGACCTGACCAAGGTTGCGCGGTTCGAGTCCTATCGCGGCTTCCTGTTCGGCAGCCTGAAAGCCGATGTGCTGCCACTGGTCGAACACCTGGGCGAGTCGGCGAAGATCATCGACATGATCGTCGACCAGTCCGCCGATGGCCTGGAGGTGCTGCGTGGCTCCTCCAGCTACATCTACGAAGGCAACTGGAAACTCACCGCCGAGAACGGCGCCGATGGCTACCACGTCAGCTCCGTGCACTGGAACTACGCGGCCACCCAGAACCAGCGCAAGCAGCGCGAAGCCGGCGACACCAACCCGACCATGAGCGCCGGCAGCTGGGCCAAGCAGGGCGGTGGTTTCTATTCCTTCGACAAGGGCCACATGCTGCTCTGGACCCGTTGGGCCAACCCCGAGGACCGTCCACTGTACGAGCGCCGCGATGAGCTGGCGCAAGACTTCGGCAAGGCCCGCGCCGACTGGATGATCGAGAACTCGCGCAACCTGTGCCTGTACCCGAACGTGTACCTGATGGACCAGTTCAGCTCGCAGATCCGCATTGCCCGGCCGATCTCGGTCAACCGCACGGAAATCACCATCTACTGCATCGCCCCCAAAGGCGAGAGCGACCATGCCCGTTCGAGCCGGATTCGCCAGTACGAGGATTTCTTCAACGTCAGCGGCATGGCAACGCCCGACGATCTGGAAGAGTTCCGCTCCTGCCAGACCAGCTACCAGGGCAGCGTCACCACCTGGAACGACATGTCCCGTGGCGCCGAGCACTGGATTGAAGGTGCTGACGAGGCTGCAAAAGAAATCGACCTGCATCCGCTGCTCAGCGGCGTGCGCACCGAGGACGAAGGCCTGTTCGTGCTGCAACACAAATACTGGCAGCAGACCATGCTCAAGGCCCTGGCGGCCGAGCAGTCGAAACTGATCGCCGTGGAGGACGTGTAATGACCATTTCTTACGATGCCGTGCGCGATTTCCTCTACCGCGAAGCGCGCTACCTCGACGACCGCCAGTGGGACGAGTGGCTGGAGCTGTACGCCCCCGACGCGACATTCTGGATGCCGTCCTGGGACGACAACGACGAATTGACCGAAGACCCGCAGCGGGAAATCTCGCTGATCTGGTACGGCAACCGCACGGGCCTTGAAGACCGCGTCTTCCGCATCAAGACCGAGCGCTCCAGCGCCAGCGTGCCGGACACCCGCACCTCCCACAACATCAGCAACATCGAGCTGCTCGAACAGGCCGACGGACTGTGCAAGGTGCGCTTCAACTGGCACACCCTGAGTTTTCGCTACAAGACCGTCGACAGCTATTTCGGCAGCAGTTTCTACACCCTCGACGTGCGCGGTGAAAATCCGCTGATCAAGGCCAAGAAAGTGATTCTGAAGAACGATTACGTTCGCCAGGTCATCGATGTCTACCACTTGTGAGACTGCCGTCATGACCCATTCCATTGCGTTCAATTTTGAAGACGGCGTCACCCGGTTCATCGACGCCAACGTCGGCGAAACCGTGGCCGATGCCGCGTACCGCCAGGGCATCAACATCCCGCTGGACTGCCGCGACGGTGCTTGCGGTACCTGCAAGTGTTTTGCCGAAGCCGGCACCTACGATCTGGGCGAGGAGTACATCGAAGACGCCCTCAGCCCTGAAGAGGCCGAGCAGGGTTTTGTCCTGACCTGCCAGATGCGTGCGCAGAGCGATTGCGTGGTGCGCGTACCGACGTCCTCGCAGGTTTGCCGCACCCGTCAGGCCAGTTATGACGCGACCATCAGTGCCGTGCGCCAACTGTCCGACAGCACTATCGCGCTGTCGATCAAGGGCGAATCCCTGAGCAAACTGGCGTTCCTGCCGGGGCAATACGTGAACCTGGGGATTCCCGGCAGCGAGCAGACCCGTGCCTATTCGTTCAGCTCGTTGCAACGCGACGGTGAGGTCAGTTTCCTGATCCGCAACGTGCCGGGTGGCCTGATGAGCAGCTTCCTCACCGGCATGGCCAAGGCCGGCGACTGCATGAGCCTGGCCGGTCCCTTGGGCAGCTTCTACCTGCGCGACATCCGTCGGCCGTTGTTGCTGCTGGCCGGTGGCACCGGGCTGGCGCCGTTCACCGCGATGCTGGAGAAGATCGCCGAGCAGGGCAGCGATCACCCGCTGCATCTGATCTACGGCGTGACCCACGATTTCGACCTGGTGGAACTCGACCGCCTCGAAGCCTTTGCCGCGCGCATCCCCAACTTCACCTTCAGCGCCTGCGTCGCCAGCCCCGAGAGCCAACACCCGCTCAAGGGCTATGTGACCCAGCACATCGAGCCCAGGCATTTGAACGATGGCGACGTCGACGTCTACCTGTGCGGCCCGCCGCCGATGGTCGAAGCCGTCAGCCGGTACATTGGCGAGCAAGGCATCAAGCCAGCAAATTTCTACTACGAAAAATTTGCTGCCAGCGCGGCGTGAGTCGCAGGCGATTTCCCTTGCTTGGTAAATACCCCCTGTGGGAGCGGGCTTGCTCGCGATAGCGGTCTGACAGTCACCAGATATGTCGACTGGAAGGACCTCTTCGCGAGCAAGCTCGCTCCCACAGTTGAACGGCAACCTTCTTCATGAGGTACACATGAACAGATTTCACGAAAAAGTCGCCCTGATCACCGGTGCCGCCCAAGGTATCGGGCGGCGGGTGGCCGAGCGTATGGCCGCCGAAGGGGCGAAGCTGATCCTGGTGGATCGCTCCGACCTGGTGTTCGAAGTCCAGCAACAGTTGGCGCCAACCACCCAGGTACTGGCCCTGACCGCCGACCTTGAGCAATACGAGGAATGCAGTCGGGTGATGCAAACCGCCGTCGAGCGCTTCAGTCGCCTCGATGTGCTGGTCAATAACGTCGGCGGGACGATCTGGGCCAAGCCGTTCGAGCACTATGAAGCGTCACAGATCGAGGCCGAGGTTCGCCGTTCGCTGTTCCCGACCTTGTGGTGTTGCCATGCCGCGCTGCCGTTCATGTTGCAGCAGGGCAGCGGTGCGATCGTCAACGTTTCCTCCATCGCCACCCGCAGCCTCAACCGCGTGCCCTACGGTGCGGCAAAGGGTGGGGTCAATGCCTTGACCGCTTGTCTGGCATTCGAAACCGCCGGTCGCGGCGTGCGAGTCAATGCGACGGCGCCTGGTGGCACCGAAGCACCGCCGCGACGCATACCCCGCAATGGTGCCGAGCAGAGTGAGCAGGAAAAACTCTGGTACCAGCAGATTGTCGACCAGACCCTCGACAGCAGTTTGATGAAACGCTACGGCACCCTGGATGAGCAGGCGGGGGCTATTCTGTTTCTGGCCAGCGACGACGCGTCCTATATCACCGGCATGGTCATGCCCGTGGGCGGCGGCGATCAGGGCTGAGGCGAACGACAGACAACCCCATCGGCAAACGGAGTCATGGTGATGAGTGATAAACCCACGATCGTGCTGGTCCATGGTTTTTGGGGCGGCGCTGCCCACTGGAACAAGGTCATCGTTAAATTGGTCAGCCGTGGTGACACGCGCATTCGTGCCGTCGAGTTGCCGCTGACTTCGCTGGCCGATGATGCCGAGCGTACGCGCAAGATGGTCGCCCAGGTGCCCGGTCCGGTGCTGCTGGTGGGGCATTCCTATGGCGGCGCGGTGATCACCGAAGCGGGTGATTTACCGAATGTGGTGGGCCTGGTGTACATCGCCGCGTTCGCACCGGACGCCGGTGAAAGCCCCGGTGGCATCACGCAACGGCATCTACCAGCGGCGGCGGCCAACCTGGCTCCCGACAGCGACGGATACTTGTGGGTCAAGCCTGAGCTCTACCACGAAAGCTTCTGTCAGGACCTGCCGGCGACCGAAGGGTTGGTCATGGGTATCACCCAGAAAGCGCCGCTGGCGAGTACCTTCGGTGACACTATTGGCACGGTGGCCTGGAAGAAAAAGCCATCGTGGTATCAGATTTCGACCGCAGACCGGATGATCGCGCCACAGAACCAGCAATGGATGGCGGAGCGGCTCAACGCCAGGGAGATCCTGACCTTGAATGCCAGCCACGCGTCATTGGCGTCGATGCCCGCCGAAGTGGCGGCCTTGATCGACAGGGCTGCGACGGCGTTGGCCAAAGGCTAGAGCCTACAAGCGGCGCACAAAGGTGCTGACAATACTGCGCATGGTGTCGCTGATGTTCAGGTTGTGTAGCGCATCAAGCGGGTGCCAGATGCAATCGGTGATTTCGTTCAGCGGCCGCAATTGCTCCAGATTCAGCACCGACACCTCGAATACGTGGTGTCGGGTGCCGCCCGATTCCAGTTCCAGCACGTATATCAACTCGTCGACCCGCAGGCCGGTTTCCTCCAGCAGCTCACGAACGGCGGCATCGGCTGCGCTTTCACCCTGTTCAAGCTTGCCGCCGGGCAGCGTCCAGCGTCCTCCTCGCTTGCGTACCAGCAGTACATGCCTTTCCTGCTCGAAGATGATCGTTGCGCGTACTTTCATTGATTACCTAATGGCCGGTTGAGATGGTGCAGGCATTGAAACGCAGCATTCGGGCCAGGGCCGATTGAGCACTTTACGAGTAATTCGAGGGGGCAATGCGAGGAAAAGTGCAATCGATTTCGGGAATTTCCATGGCGACGTCTGGTCGGTATTTTGGACAAGGGTGGGTGTAAGGTAGGCAAGTCAACCTGAGATCACTGCCCGAGAGGAGGTGACTATGAGCGTTCCGATGTTGAACAAGATGCACATGAATGGTTATGACGTACTCAGCGTGAACAACGGCCCCTGGCGGGTATGTACCCAGGGTGACCGACTTGGCTCGTTTGCCAGTCGGGAAGAAGCGCTGGCATTTGCCGCATCGCTGCCCGGCTACAGGGCACGTGCCGGCAGGCCAGCGGGAAAATGAAGCCCCCCTGTAGGAGCGAGCTTGCTCGCGATGGTCGCTAACGATAACGCGGGTTTCCTGGCTAAACCCGCCGCGTTTGAGTCCATCGCGAGCAAGCTCGCTCCTACAGCCTGCAAAATCCTTAAGGGCGCTAGTAGCCGCCGCCTCCGCTGGGGCGGGAGGGTTCCCGGGCCTTTTGCTGCGTGTGGCTCCATTCCGCGCAGGTCATGAAGCTCTTGTGGTCGACCATGCCGCGGCTATCGAAACTGACGTTGTACGGCTGTTGATGGTCGGCATGAGTCAGTTTGTAGTCAAAGCACGTACCGGGTTCGACGCTACGATCGCTGACCGCCAGTGGCTGGCCGCCGATTTGCCGGACTTGCTCCTGGGTCATGCCGGTGTCGACTTTCGCGACCAGCGGCTGATCCTTGTAGATCGAGTTGGTGCTGCAGCCTGCCAACGCGGTCAGTACGACGACCAGCGTGAATAGAGGTCTGTTCATGGCAGCGCTCCCGCTATTGAGCCTTGTTGCGGCTAATGACCTTGGCCTTCACTTCCTCGGCGTAGCCGGACAGTTTTTCTTCATCGCCCTGAAATAAAGAACACAGTCTTTGAACGGCTTGCGCGTCGACTTCGCTCCCGAGCAGGCGCAATTGCTGCTCGATGCGCAACAGCTCGACGGCCGACCAGCGCAAATCTGACGCAAGCCCTTGCAGATCGCGCCGAAGTTCCTGTTCCGATTTGTTAAGCCACATGATGACCTCCTGAACTTTGCACACCAAAATTTTAGACCTGTTTACCGCGCCGTATGTTGTGTTCGTCTGAGTCAGCGAGGTCTCCTTTGGTCGGGAAAACTACAGTGAACGAAAAAATAAGCTGTCCTACTCAAGTGCTGATTGTTCCTGCGGGGGCGACGTAAAATGACCACAATCGATGATTTCAGGGCCATGGCCCAGGAATTGATCGCTGACCTGGAGGCGGCGACCAACGAGACGATGCAATTGATATCGGCGCATCAACTCAGCGAGCCGCAATGGGAGCAAGTCACACAACGCCAGCATGACGCCTGCGAAAGATGGATGGATTATCTGAATTCAAGGAACTAACCGGGGCAAGCGATATCAATGACAGTCGCTGAATCGTTGGGGATGGCTGTAGGGACGACGGCGAGCTACATTTTCTTATTTCAAATTAAAGGAAACAGCATGCGGATGTTGATGGGGGGAGTCGTGTTGGCATTGCTGGGCGGGTGCTCGTTGCCGGCTTCGTTGGTACCGGGTGAGCCGAATGTCAGCAAGCACAGCGAGAAGACGCCAAAAGAGTATGCGGCGTGCGTGTTGCCTGCCTGGCAAAAGGAAGTATCGAATACGACCCAGGTTTCGATATCCAACGGATTCCGCATCACCGCGCCCAGCGTGATCACGGCCGACGAAGTGCTGGATATCGTGAAGTACAAGGAAGGCAGCCGGGTTTCGCTGTATCAGGGGCCACCTTGGGCCAAGTCCGGCGACCTGCGCAAAATCGTGCGCGACTGTTTGTAAGCGCGGGAGGCTGAAAATCGGTCAGCGACCGATGTTCGCCTGAATCCAGAAAAAAACCGGATGCCTGGCGCGCATCCGGTTTTTTTTTGTGTGGATCAGTCTGAAAGGTTGGTCGTCGGAATGATTTGCTCACTGGCCTGGGCGGCACTTTTGCGTTCCCGGCGCTCGTTCATCCAGCTTTCCACTTTGACGCCGAACTCTGGCGGGGCCTTGCGCCCGAATTTCCTGGCGATGTCGAGGATGGTTTGTTGCGCGAGGGCCTCTTCCATGCGTTTTTGCGCAACCATCATCGCGCCATTGATCGCGCACAGACCCTCCAGTGCCCATTCAGGCGGGGCACCGTCAAACACGGCGCAACGACCACGGATCTCCCGACAATCGAAAATCGACTTGCGGCCGTCGATGGCATTGACGATATCCAGCAAGGTGATTTCGTCAGCGGGCCGGGCCAGCTTGAAGCCACCGCGCACGCCTTCGGTGGCGACCACCAGTCTGGCCTTGGCCAGCTTGGTGAAGATTTTCGCCAGATAGTCCTGAGGGACGCCTTGCAGATCGGCAAGGTCGCGCACGCTCGCTTCGCGCGAGTCGCCGCCATTACCCACCAGAAAAAGCAGGCAGTGGATGCCGTATTCGACACCCGCGCTGTAAAGAGACATGCAAATCTCCGACTGAATTAGTCGCAAATTCTAACAGCCGAGAGCAAGCAAGGCAACGAATCCCTTCTCGTTGGATCTTTTTTCATGACAGCAAAACACTCCTGTGATGCGCTGAATACATGGGGGTCAGGTCATGGCTCACGTTTTTCGGTGGCAGCCCTCGATAAAAACCTGTTGCGGGATTTAACTAGGATCAATACAGTCGTAGTTGCTCGGTCGCAGTGGCAGACGCTTATCTGGGTACAAGCCCGCGTCGGTCCTTAAACCGCTCAACGATTTTCAACACTTGGTCATTCCCCCCCAGGAGTCAAAAAATGAAACAGCACATTCTGGTGATCGGCGCAGGTTTCGGTGGCATGTGGACCGCATTGAGTGCCACGCGCCTGTTCGACATTCACGGCCACAACGATGTTGAAGTGACCGTGCTGGCGCCTCAGGCCGAACTCCGTGTGCGTCCGCGCTTCTACGAACCGAATGCCCATCAACTGGCCGCGCCGATTGGCGATCTGTTTGATGCTGTAGGGGTCAGGTTCATCAAGGGCGCGGCGCAGACCATCAACGTCGAGCAAAAGCAGGTCGGCTATGTCGATGCCGCAGGGACCCGACAAGTCTGCAGCTACGACAAACTCGTTCTGGCTACCGGCAGTCGCTTGGCTTCGTCGAGCACTCCGGGCGTGGCCGAACATGCCTTCGATGTCGATCAGATCGAGCAGGCCGTTCGCCTGGAAAACCACCTCAAGGCGCTGGCCAGCCAGCCCGAAAGCAAGGCGCGCAACACGGTGGTGGTGGCCGGTGGCGGTTTCACCGGGATCGAAACGGCGACTGAAATGCCGACTCGCCTGCGGGCCATCTTCGGCGACCGTGCCGACATCAATGTGATCATCGTGGACCGCGGCGATAAAGTGGGCGGCTCGATGGGTGAGCAAATCGCCGAATCGATCGTTGAGGCCAGCGTGGCGACCGGCGTGCAATGGCACTTGAAAGCTTCGGTTGTGTCGGTCGATGCCGACGGTGTCACCCTGTCCGACGGTGCTCGCATCGATGCAAAAACCGTGGTCTGGACCACCGGCGTTCGCGCCAGCTCCCTGACCGAGCAGATTCCTGCCGAACGTGATCACCTGGGCCGTCTGCATGTCGACGCGCACCTGAAAGTCATTGGCCAGAACGACATCTTCGCTACCGGCGACGTCGCCTATGCGGCCAGTGACGAGATCGGCAACTACGCCTTGATGACCTGTCAGCATGCTATTTCGCTGGGCCGCCATGCCGGCAACAATGTCGCCGCGCTGCTTCTCGGTGTTGACCCGACGCCGTACAGCCAGCCGAAATACGTGACCTGCCTCGATCTGGGCGCTTGGGGCGCGGTGTACACCGAGGGTTGGGATCGTCAGGTCAAATTGGTCAAGCACGAAGCCAAGGCATTGAAGACTCAGATCAACACCCAGTGGATCTACCCACCGGCGGCTGATCGCGCCTCGGCGCTGGCTTCGGCGGATCCGATGATTCCCGTGGCCTGATAGATTCGAACATCACGTCTGAATAAAAACATCCCGCTCGGGTTCGCCTGAGCGGGATTTTTTACGCGTTGATTGCTTGTGTGAAATTTACCGTGTATTTTTTCATGAAATTAAAAATACAAAATTTCACGAGGCCGTATGTTTCAGCAATCCACCCGGCATGTCGCCAGTTACTACGCCCATACCTGCGCCGATCGTCTGGTCAATCGAGCCGTACTGGAAGGTGAACAAGACACCGAAGTGCTGATCATCGGGGCCGGGTTCAGTGGATTGCACACGGCTTTGCGTCTGGCGCTGGCCGGCAAGCGCGTGACCTTGCTCGAAGCCAGCCGGGTGGCCTGGGCCGCGTCCGGGCGTAATGGCGGTCAGGCGATTCTCGGCTGGTCGTGCGACATGCCACCGCTGGAAGCGGCGCTGGGTTACGAACGGGCGCGGCGCTTGTGGGACGGCATGCGCTGGGCCGCGCGCGAGCTGCGTGACTTGCCCGGCCGCCATGAGTTCGATTGCGACTACCGCGCCGGTCATCTCTGGACCTCGGTGATGCCCCGTCGGGTAGGCCTGCTGACCGAGTGGCAACACGAGGCGAGCCACAAGTGGGGCCACGACAAACTGCAATTTATCGAGCGCAGCGATTTGCCGCAGTGGGTTGCCAGCGAGCGTTATCAGGCCGGCCTGTTCGATCCCGAGGGCGGGCATTTGAATCCGCTGAAACTGGCCCTGGGCCTTGCGGATGCGATCGAGCGGTCCGGTGGCCGCATCCACGAGCAAAGCAAGGCGCTGAGCTATCGCGAGGAGGGCGACGGGTTTGTGGTGACCACCGAGCGCGGTCGTATTCGCACCGATGTGCTGGTGCTGGCGTGCAACGCTTACCTCGATCGACTCGACCCGCAACTGGCCAGTTGCGTGTTGCCGGTCGGGACGTATCAGGTCGCGACCGCGCCGCTGACGAAGGAGTTAGCCACCGCGCTGTTGCCGAGCAATGTGTGCGTGACCGACAACCAGTTCGTACTCGATTATTTCCGCCGCACCCCGGATAACCGCCTGCTGTTCGGCGGCGGTTGCACTTACCTGGGCGGCATGCCCAAGGACATCGCTGCTGCGACCCGGCCGTTCCTGGAGCGCGTGTTCCCGCAACTCACCGGCGTCGATCTGGAGTTTGCCTGGGGCGGCCACATCGACCTGACCCTCAAGCGCACACCGGATATCGGCCGCCGTGGCGATCTGTACTGGATGCAGGGGTATTCCGGGCATGGCGTGCTGCCAACACTGGCCGCGGCGAGGGCGGTGTCCGACGCGGTACTCGGTCAGCCCGACGAGTTGTCCCTGTACCAGGGCCTGAACAACGGCAGTTTTCCCGGCGGCAAATACCTGGCCGCGCCGCTGGAAGCCATCGGCAAGGCCTGGTATCGACTGCGCGACAGCATTTGAAGCGACACTTTCTGGAAGCCTCTAGATGGACATGCAAGAAGAGATCTCGGCGCTGGCGATCCTGATCCAGGACCTGCGCAAACACAAGAAGTACACCCTGAAGGAACTGGCGGACAAAATCGGCCGCTCCGTGGGTTTTCTGTCCCAGGTCGAGCGCGGCCTGTCGCGCCCGACGGTGGCGGACCTGACCGCCATCAGCGAAACCCTAGGGGTGCCGACCACCTATTTCTACAGCCTGCCCAAACCCATGGCCTTGTCCTGGGTCACTCGCCCGGACGAGCGCCGCACGCTGTATTACGCCGACGGCATCACCGACATCCTCGTTTCGCCGAAAATGCGCGCGTCGTTCTCGATGCTCGAAAGCCAGCTCGAACCCGGTGCCAGCAGCGGTGACCGGCACATGAAGGACAGCTCCGAGCAGGGCGGTTATGTCCTGGAAGGGGAACTGACCCTGTGGCTCGACGACAACGAGCCGGTGACCCTGCACCCCGGCGACAGCTTTCAACTGGCCAGCCATGCGCACTGCCGCTACGGCAACCTGTCCGACCAACTGACCCGCGTGCTTTGGGTTTACACCTGATAACAACAAGGAACAAAACGATGGATGCTGTGTGCTCTGAACTGCTGGCCGAGGTTCGCAACTTCCGCCACTGCAACCCCGAAGTGCGTTACGTCGACTTGATCTCCCTGGACATTCCGGGGCATTTCTACGGCAAGCGCTACCCGATCGAGATGCTGGAAAAAGTCGCTGCCGGCAGTGCATTGAAGCTGCCGCAGAACTGCGTGCTGCTCGGCACCCAGGGTGGGCTGTTCAAGATCGGCGATTACTGCTTCAACGATGGTGATCCGGACGCGCTGCGCCGTTTGGTGCCCGGCACGCTAAAACTGGTGAGCTGGGAAAAGCAGCCCTTGGGCCAGATGCTGATCACCTCCGACGGCACCGAAAAACCCATCGAATTCGAACCCCGTGAAGTGCTGGCGCGGGTGCTGGACCGTCTGCACCGCAAAGGCATTTTCCCGGTGGTGGCCTTCGAGCTGGAATTTTACCTGTTCGACAGCCGCTTGAAGGACGGCTTGCCGCAATTTCCCCGTGATGAGTTGACCGGCGATGCCGACGATCAGCCGAACATGCACATCGAGCGCTTGTCGCGCTTCGCCCCGGTGCTCGATGAAATGGTCGAGACGGCACGAGCCCAGGGCGTCGATGCCACGGTGATCACCGCCGAGCTCGGCCCGGGCCAGTTCGAAATCAACTTCGGCCATTGCGATGACGGCCTGCGCGCCGCCGACTGGGCGGCTCTGTTCTGCCGCAGCACCCGGGGCGTGGCGCTCAAGCACAACCTGCGCGCCAGCTTCATGGCCAAACCTTACTTGCAACACCCCGGCAGCGGCATGCACGTGCATGTCAGCCTGTATGACCAGGCCGGCAACAACCTGCTGGCGGCGAACGGCCAGCGGGCGTTGCGCCATGCGGTGGCCGGTTGCCTGGATGTGTTGCCGCACTGCATGCCGATTTTTGCCCCGAACCACAATGCCATGCGCCGCCTGAGCGGCACGGTGAACGTCGCGTCCCGCGCCAGTTGGGGCTTCGAGGATCGCGATGCCTGCTTGCGGATTCCGGAGTCGGACATCAAGAACCTGCGCATTGAACATCGTCTGGCCGGCGCCGATGCCAATCCTTATCTGGCGTTGGCGGCGATTCTGGTGGGGTTGGAGCAAGGTCTGGAAGGGGAGCGCGAGCCAATTGCACCGCTCAACGAAGACCGCGGCAGTGGCATCGATTTTCCATTGGAAATGCTCGAAGCGGTGCAGTCCATGCAAAATCATGCAGTGCTGCGCGAAGGCTTGGGGGCGGAGTTCGTGGACGTCTACTGCGAAAACAAGCGTCAGGATCATCTGGCATTTCTGCATGACATCAGCGCGCGGGAGTATCGCTGGTTCCTGTAGTCGCCCTTAGAAAATATGTGGATATTTAATGGGTTAGAGCGTTTAGTAACTGGATAGTGAATAAAAATATCTTGTTACAGGCCGAAATATTCCGTAATATCCGCGCCGCGTTCACCACCACGGTTTATGCATTTTTAAATCCCAGGCGTCCATCAGCTGCCTGGGATTTTTTTTGCCTGAAATTTAGTCGGCCGCTGACTCCATCATCGGCGCTCGCTTGCCGAGCTTCATCAGCCAGTAATAACTCAGCGCCGGCACCAGCAACCCGACGATCCACGCCAGGTCCACTCCCTCCAGCGCCGTGGCCACCGGGCCGACATACAGCGTGGTGTTCATGAACGGAATTTCCAGGGCAATCGCCAGCAGGAAACTGCCGCAGGCAATCCGGTTGACCCGCCCGTAGATCCCGTTCAAGTCGAAGATGTCGTCAATCCGGTATTGGCCTTTGCGCAGGCAGTAGTAGTCCACCAGATTGATCGCCGTCCACGGGATCAGGAAGTAGCTCATGAAGAAGATGAAGTTGAGGAAGAAGCTGATGAAGTCGTCCTGACTGATGGTGCACAGGGCCGTGGCCAGCAGGCTGATCAGCAGCATGAACACACCGCGTACCCGCGGGGTCACCTTGAGCCGGGCGAAAGGTTCGATCACGGTGATGGTCGACATGAACGCGCCGTACAGGTTGAACACATTGATCGACACCTGGCCGTAGACGATGAAGGCGAACAGCAGCACCGCGCCAGCGCCGAACAGACCGGCGACATGCCCGCCGACGTTGCTGGAAAAGTCGCCGATGCCGACGCTCAGGATCGCCCCGAGAATCATCATCCACGCGCCGCCGCTGACCGTGCCGGCGTAGCTGTACCAGAACACCTGGGCGGTGGGCGTGTTGCTCGGCAGGTAGCGCGAATAGTCGGCGACATAAGGTGCATAGGACAGTTGCCAGGTCACGGCAATGCTCACCGCCACCAGGAACTTCGACAGCGAGAAGCCTGTTGGCAGCCATTGTTCGGCCGGGATCGGCAACTGCAAGGCGAGCACCGTGGCGGCCACGAACACCACCAGCGACAGAATCGACAGCAGCTTCTGCAAGCGGTGAATCAACCGATAGCCATAGAGCGCGACGACGAAGCACAACGCGCCGATCAGGTAGATATTGCCGGACATCGGCAGTGGGCTGACGGACTCCAGCGCCTGGGCCGCGAGCAAGGTGTTGCTGACGAAGAAACCCAGGTAGATCAGCATCACGAACAGCAGCGGCAACACCGCCCCCAACACGCCGAATTGTGCCCGGCTCTGGATCATTTGCGGAATGCCCAGCTTTGGTCCCTGGGCCGAGTGGGAGGCCATGAAAATCGCCCCCAGCAACGAGCCGATGATGATCGCCAGCGCACTCCAGAACAGGTTGAGTCCCATCACCACCGGCAACACGCCGGATGCAATGGTGGTGATGTTCATGTTGGCGCCGAACCAGATGTAGAACAGCGAACCCGGTTTGCCGTGACGTTCGGTTTCGGGGATGAAATCGATGCTTCTTTTTTCGACTTGCATGGCGATCACTCCTGAGTCCGGACGAGGTGGGATTGCAGACGGGCGATGGTGCTTTGCAGCTCATGGGGCTGGTGGGCAAACAGGTCCGGCTGCTCGGGGATCAGGCTGATGTGATCGAGCTGTTGCAGGGCGCGCTGGCACTCGGTCGTGGTGAGGATTTCCAGCGCGTAGACCCAGTTGGCCATGATCAGCAGGGCAGAGTAATGCCCGGCCTCGGTGGTCGTGGTGCAGGCATCGCTGACCAGGCGCACGCGATAACCCAGGGCGAAGGCATCGAACACGCTGGTCAGCACGCAGACGTCGGTCAACACGCCGCAGACGATCAGCGTGTCGACCTCCATTGCCTTGAGTCGGGCATCGAGGTCGGTGCGGTGGAAGGCACTGTAACGGCCCTTGTCGATGATCAACTCACCGGGCTGAGGCGTCAGTGACTCGATGATTTCCACTTGGCGGGTGCCGGCGCGGTAACTGCCGGGGCCACCGTCGGCGGCCAGAGGTTCGCCGTGGGGCAGGTCACTGCCGTCGGCCTGATTGATGTGGCGGGTATAGATGACAGGCATCCGCTGATGGCGGGCGGTATCGAGCAGGGTGGCGGTATTGGTAGCCACTGTGTCGAAGTTTTCCAGGACGAAGCCGTCCTCCTGCTGCATGTCGATGATCAACAGCGCGTTGTTATTGTTCATTGGGCAAACCTGATCAAGACGAAACACGATGCACCGTACGCGCCATGCAATGGCGAGACGCGGGGTGCGTGATTGGCTGTTCGGGTGGGCTCAGTGAACTATTTGCCAGAAACCGTTCTGCTTGGCCGAAACGCTGGCGCGCAGGCGCTTGAAATGCAGGTGCGAAGCGGTCCATTCACCGCGCAGGTAAGCCCGCGCGGCGCCGGAGGGAAGGGCGAGTGATGGGAGGCGACCAGTCATCATTGGAATCGACCCTCGTAGGAGCGAGCCTGCTCGCGAAAAACTCTGGACAACGCGGTCATTCAGATGGCCCGCGTTATCGTTGGCGTCCATCGCGAGCAAGCTCGCTCCCACAGTTGAGGTGTGCTGACCCCCGGCTTCGCGTCCGGGGAGCAGGGCGGCGCAATCAGCGGAACGCTGGCACCACATGCTTGATGAACAGCTCCAGGGATTTTTTCTTTTCCGCGTGGGGCAGGCTGTTATCGCACCAGAAGCTGAATTCGTCGACCCCCAGTTCCTGGTAGTACTTGATGCGCGGAATGATTTCTTCCGGGGTACCGATCATGGCGGTCTTGTGCAGGCTTTCCAGTTCGAACTCAGGGCGACCGGCGAATTTCTCTTCCGGGCTCGGCGCGAGGAAGCCATTGACCGGGGTGGTCTTGTTGCCGAACCAGGCATCGAAGGTGCGATAGAACCTGGAGATTGCCTTGGCCCCGACTTCCCAGCCTTGAGGATCGTCGGCGGTGTGCACGTGGGTGTGACGCAGTACCATCAGTTGCGGTCGCGGCACGCCGGGGTTGTTGTCGAGCGCGGCCTGGAATTTGTTCTTCAGGTCGAGGACTTCCTCGTCGCCTTTCATCAACGGCGTGACCATGACGTTGCAACCGTTGGCTACGGCGAAGTTGTGCGAGTCCGGGTCGCGGGCGGCGATCCACATCGGCGGGTTCGGCTGCTGGATCGGCTTGGGTACGCTGGTGGAGGTCGGGAATTTCCAGATGTCGCCGTCATGGGCGTAGTCGCCGTTCCACAAAGCCCGCACCACCGGAACCATTTCCCGCAACGCCTGGCCGCCAGAGGAGGCCGGCATGCCGCCGGCCATACGGTCGAACTCGATCTGGTAGGCGCCACGGGCCAGGCCGACTTCCATGCGTCCGTTGCTGATCACATCGAGCAACGCGCATTCACCGGCCACACGCAGCGGATGCCAGAACGGCGCGATGATGGTGCCGGCGCCCAGGTGAATGGTGGTGGTCTTGCCCGCCAGGTAAGCCAGCAGCGGCATCGGGCTTGGCGAGATGGTGTATTCCATGGAGTGGTGTTCACCGATCCACACGGTGCTGAAACCACCGGCCTCGGCCATCAGCGTCAGTTCGGTCAGGTCTTCGAACAACTGGCGGTGGCTGACGCTCTCGTCCCAACGTTCCATGTGTACGAACAGGGAAAACTTCATGACGCTTACCTCGGATCTATTGTTGTCGGCCAGTCGATCGCGGGCCTGTTGATTATTGGTATACCATAATACGAAATCTGTGCAAATGTTTCTCACTGGTCAGTGAGCAACCTGTGGGAGCGAGCTTGCTCGCGAAAGCGGTCTGCCGGGCCATGTGGATGTGACTGACAAACCGTCTTCGCGAGCAGGCTCGCTCCCACAAGGCGGAGATCAGGCCAGAACGGGCAGGGCGCCCATCTTGCCGTGGCAATACACCAGTGGCCCGCTGCTCTGGCGGGGCACGATCAGGTTTTTCACCGCGCCGACCATGATGGCGTGGTCACCGCCTTCATATTCGCGCCACAGCTCACATTCGATGACCGCCGTTGCATTGGCCAGAATCGGGTTGCCCAGCTCGCTGAGCGTCCACTCGATCCCCTGGGCCTTGTCCTTGCCTTTGCGCGCGAAGGCATAGGCTTCGTTTTGCTGGCCGCCGGAAAGCACGTGGATGGCAAAACGTTTGTTCTTGATCAGGACCGGGTAGGAATCGGAGCTGTAGTTGGGGCAGAACAGCACCAGAGCCGGGTCCATCGACAGCGAGCTGAAGGCGCTGGCGGTCAGGCCGACGATTTGCCCGTCGTCATCCAGGGTGGTGATCACGGTCACTCCGGACGGGAACGAACCCATGACTTGTTTGTAGATGGCGGCATCGATCATTGGACGGTCCTCGGGTGGTGTGACGCGTTTTTATGTGTTTATAGGTCTGATGGTATACCGTAATACATCGATTGCAAGGTCTTTTTAGGTGAACCGATAAACGTAAGGCTTTCGTCTGGAACCCAATGATTGCTGGGCTTTAAGCTAGCAAACGCTGGCGTGGATCGGGCAGGATGCCGGCTCAGATGCTTGTTCAAAGACCGGATCAGTCTTGTTTAAAGTTTGGAATACCATAATATGGTCCGCATCTGAGGGGCGGCCATAGAGTCCCCCCGGTTTGGCTTCATACAAAGATAAGAACAGACAAACTCGAGTTCATGCACATGTCCCAGATGTCCCGGCAAGACCCGTTGATCGAGAATCACACGGTCGACTACGTTCCACTCGCAGAGCGCCACGGGAAGGCCCGCGATCTTTTCACCCTGTGGTTCAGCACCAATATCGCGCCACTGCCCATCGTCACCGGCGCCATGGTGGTCCAGGTGTTCCACCTCAATCTGTTCTGGGGGTTGCTGGCGATTGCCCTCGGGCACATG
The DNA here is from genome assembly GCF_058794995.1 of Pseudomonas sp. GW823-FHT06E10. Taxonomy (NCBI): domain Bacteria; kingdom Pseudomonadati; phylum Pseudomonadota; class Gammaproteobacteria; order Pseudomonadales; family Pseudomonadaceae; genus Pseudomonas; species Pseudomonas sp. GW823-FHT06E10. The sequence continues at coordinate 87,524 of NZ_JBXAHJ010000019.1, forward strand.
GTCGGCGGCGTAGTGATTGCGCTGGCGTCGGCCCAGGGACCGTGCATGGGCATCCCGCAGATGGTGCAGAGCCGTGGTCAGTTCGGCCGCTATGGCGCGCTGCTGATCGTGTTCTTCGCGGCATTGATCTACATCGGTTTCTTCATTTCCAACATCGTGCTGGCAGGCAAATCGATTGTCGGCATTGCGCCGTCGGTTCCGGTGCCGGCCAGCATTCTCATCGGCGCCTTAAGCGCCACGGCCATCGGGGTGATCGGTTATCGCTTCATCCATACCCTGAACCGCATCGGCACCTGGGTGATGGGCGGTGCCTTGCTCGCCGGTTTCCTCTATATCTTCGCCCATGATCTGCCGGCGGACTTCTTCACTCGCGGCGGGTTCAACCTGTCCGGCTGGCTGGCCACGGTGTCGCTGGGCATCATCTGGCAGATCAGCTTCTCGCCGTATGTGTCGGACTACTCGCGTTACCTGCCTGCGGATATTGGGATCGCCAAGCCATTCTGGGCCACGTATCTGGGGGCGACCCTGGGCACGATCCTGTCGTTCACCTTCGGCGCCGTGGCGGTACTGGCGACCCCGGAAGGCACCGAGGCGATGGCGGCGGTCAAGCAGTCCACCGGTTGGCTGGGGCCGATCCTGATGGTGTTGTTCCTGCTCAACATCATCAGCCACAACGCCTTGAATCTGTATGGCGCAGTGCTGTCGATCATCACCTCGATCCAGACCTTCGCCAGCCAATGGACGCCCAGCATCAAGGTGCGCGTGGTGTTGTCGGGCATCGTGCTGGCGGGTTGCTGCGTGGTGGCGCTGGGGGCCTCGGCGAATTTCATTTCGCAATTCATCGGCCTGATTCTGGCGCTTTTGCTGGTGCTGGTGCCGTGGGCCTCGATCAACCTGATCGACTTTTACCTGATCAAGCGTCGTCGCTATGACATCGCCTCGATCTTCCGGGCCGACGGCGGCATCTACGGTCGCTTCAACCTGCATGCGATCATTGCCTACTTCATCGGCATCATCGTGCAACTGCCATTCGCCAATACTTCACTGTACGTCGGACCGTATGCCAATCTGGTGGAGGGCGCGGACCTGTCGTGGCTGGTGGGGCTGGTGGTGACGTGCCCGTTGTATTACTGCCTCGCTACGCGAAGCCAGTCGCAGGAAACCCGTTCGGCGAAGTTCGGCTACACCGACTGAGGCAAAGTCGTTTCGTGTTCGTCAGAAAATGCCCGGCGACATGGGGGCATTTTTGTTTTCGGTGAACGCTCAGGAATGGTTGAACACATTCAGGCCGCGTTGAACTGCCGGCCTGGCTTCGACTGTGTCGAACCAGCGTGATAGCTGAGGCAGTTGCTTCCAGTCCAGCCGATCACGGAACGCCGTGGCAATGGTGAAGGCCGAAATGTCGGCCATGGAGAACTGCGCTCCGGCCATGAAGTCGTCCGTCAGAAAGCTTTCCGAGTAGGTGAGCTGTTCAATCACCCGCAGATCGATGATCGCCGCCGCCTTGGTCTGCCCCGCCTGGTGCAGAAAAAAGGCGGCGTGGCTGGGGGCGATGACATCGGTCACGAAAAAGAAATAGCGGTCGATCACCCGGGTGCGATCAGGTCCTGGCTGCGCCGGTGCCAGCCTTCCGGGCGCAATGGAATCGGCGTACTGGATGATGGCGTTGGACTGGTTGATGACCAGCACCGGAGTTGTCCCGTGATCGATCAGGGTCGGCACTTTCCCAGCCGGGTTAAGCGCCAGGAAGGCCGGGCCACGGTGTTCCTGTGCATACAGGTCGAGCCTGCGTGCCGTATAGGCGATGCCCGACTCTTCCAGGGCAATCGCGGCCCTCAGGCTGTTGCCGGTGTTCGCGCCGTAAAGTTCGATTTGATCGTTCATGGGGCATTGCTCTTGTAGTGACATACCAGCAGTCACCGATCGCTGCCGATGAAGTCAGTATGATGAAAATCCGCCGCACCGATATTCAAAAACAGTGATCGTCCATACCCCTGTGCGACAAGGCTTATCCCTGTACGAAAACTACTTTCACCGCGTTTGATAATAGCCTCTCGAAGTGTTTTAAGAGTTTCACAAGCCAGTCAGTCAACCCTCACCTCGAACGTCCGATGACTCATGTCACTCATCGAGCGCTGATGCGTGGGCGGTAATCGGGTCCTGTCTGGCGGTGAAAACCTTCAAATAACGATAAGAAACACCCAGGAGCCCCCTATGTTCAAACGAGCGATTCCCACCGCAGTCCTGCTGGCCACCAGTTCGGTGTGCGCACAGGCTGCCGATACCGCAGGCCATGGCTTTCTGGAAGACAGCAAGGCCAGCCTGTCGATTCGCACTCTGTACTTCAACAGCGACAATCGCGATGGCAGTGCTGCCCCCTCGAAAACCGAAGAGGCGGCCCAGGGTTTCGTGTTGCGCTATGAGTCCGGGTTTACGCAGGGCGCGGTGGGGTTCGGGCTCGACGCCCAGGCGTTGCTCGGCATCACGCTGGACAGCGGAGCAGGGCGCCACGTCGGTAGCGGCATGATTCCCTCTGATGGCGACGGCGCGGCCGATGCCTGGAGCAGCTTCGGCCCTACGGCGAAAATGCGCGTGGCCAAGACTGAATTTCGCTACGGCACCTTGCTGCCGAAATTGCCGATCCTTCTGGCGAACGATGCCCGTGTGTTGCCGCAATCGTTTACCGGCGCGCAGGTCACCTCGAACGACATCGATGGCCTGACGTTGACCGGCGGGGTGCTGGAGCACGCGGTAGGGCGCGCCTCGACGGACCGCACAGGTTTGTCGGTCGCCGGCAGCACGCAGGACAGTAACAAGTTCTACTACGCCGGCGGTGACTACAACCTCGCCAGGAACCTGAAGACCCAGTATTACTTCGCGCAGCTGGAAGACTTCTACAACCAGAACTTCCTCGGCCTGACGCACATCCTGTTCATCGACAGCGCAAGCTCGCTCACCACCGACCTGCGTTACTTCCGTACCACATCGAGCGGTGCCAACAGCTCTGCCTCCGGCCGCGCGCAAGGCTATCGGGTATCGGGCTACACCGACGACAACGATGGTGAAATCGACAACAGCACCTGGGCCGCGATGGTCACCTACAGCCACGGTGGTCACGCAGTGTCGGTGGGGCATCAACGTGTGGGCGATGGCAGCAACTTCGTCCAGCCCAACCAGGGCAGCCTGGTGGACAAGGGGGCGGGCGGCGGCAGTGTCTACCTGCCCACCGACAAGATGATCCAGAACTTTGCCCGGGCCGGCGAACAGACGAATTTCGGCCAATACACCTACGACTTCGCGCCCTTGGGCGTGCCGGGCCTGAAAGCCTCGATCGTGTATCTGAAGGGCACGGACATCAAGGCGCAAAACGCCAGTGACCAGTCCGAGTGGGAGCGCGACATGACCCTGGACTACGTGTTGCAATCGGGTACGTTCAAGGGGGTGGGGTTCACACTGCGTAACGCCAGGTCCAATACCGATGCCGGGCGCAACGTGGATCAGAACCGGTTCATCATCAATTACACCTTGTCGTTGTTGTAATCACGGCGCACCCCCTGTGTGCGGGCTTGCCCGCGAAGGCGGCCTGACAGCCGACCATTTTCTACGGTTGGTCCGGCATTCTCACCCCTGAGCCAAACCCTTCTGCCCCGGCAATCGCAACTCCGCACACAACCCGCCCCCTTCGCGATTGCTCAAGGTCAAGGAGCCTCCAATCGCGACCGCCAGTTGCTGGGCGATCGCCAGCCCCAGCCCGGTGCCGCCGGTGCTGCGGTTGCGGGAATTCTCAACGCGGTAGAACGGTTCCATCACTTGCTTGAGTTCTTCCTCGGCGATCCCCGGACCACGGTCGAGGATCTTGATCGAGAGGTTGCCATCGGCCTGCTTTTGCACCCGCAACTCGGCGGCACCGGCAAACTTCAATGCGTTGTCCGTCAGGTTGACCAGCACCCGGCGCAAGGCGTGGGGGCGTGTGTCGATGACGGCGGCACTCTTGCCGCTGAGCTGAACATCCTTGCCCACGTCCTGATAGTCGAACACCAGGCTGTCGAGAAACGAGTCGAGATCGGTGCGGCGGCTTTCTTCGGTGGCGCCGTGGATGCTGCGGGCGTAGGCCACGCCTTCGCGCACCAGGTGTTCCATTTCGCCCAGGTCGTTCCACAGTTTGTCTTTTTCGCTGGAGTCGTCCATGAACTCGGCGCGCAGTTTCATGCGGGTGATCGGGGTTTGCAGATCGTGGGAGATTGCCGCGAGCAATTGCATGCGTTCCTTCAGGTACGCCGCGATGCGTGCCTGCATCGCGTTGAAGGCCTTGGCGGCGTGGGCGACTTCGGTCGGGCCTTTTTCGTCCAGGAGTACGGGATGGGCGTTGGGGTCCAGGGTTTCGACGGCACCGGCGAGGCGGGTGAGGGGGCGGATGGCGATTCTGACCGCCAGCCAGGAGCAGGCCAGCATCAGCGCCAGTTGCCCGAGCAACACGACGGGCAGCCAGGGCGACAACGGCACCATCGCCGGGCGGACGTCGATGGTCAGCGGGCTGCCATCGGCCAGGTTCAAGTGCACCTGGAAATGTTTTTTCGGCCCGGGGATGTCGGTAAAGGTCATCGGGTAATCGTGGCCGATGGCGTCTTTGATCGAGGCAATGGCAATGGGCGCATCGGGCATGTCGGTGCGGATGGGCGTGCCCGGCGACCCCTCATTGAGCATGTAACTGTAATTGCGCCGCTCCAGTTGTTTGAGCCAGGCGGCTCGCTCATCGGCGGGCAAGCGGTCGAGGATGGCAACGGACGTGGAAACGTCGGTTTCCAGGTTGCCGAGCATGGTGTTTTTCGAGGACTCGTAGCGTTCGTAGTACTGCGCGCCGAAGGACAGCGCCTGGGCGAGGATCAGCCCGATCAGGAATATCAGCGACAGCCGCGAGGCCAGGGTCCGCGGCCAATGCAGCGCCAGGGTCATGATTGATCGCCCAGGATTTCCACCGGCAGGGAAAACACATAGCCTTCGCTGCGCACGGTCTTGATGTAGGCCGGTTCGCGAGCGTCGTCGAGCAAGCGCTGGCGCAGACGACTGACCAAAAGATCGATGGAACGGTCGAACAGGTCGGCGTCGCGGCCCTGGGTCAGATTGAGCAATTGATCGCGGTTGAGCACCCGTTGTGGATGGTCGAGAAACACCCGCAGCAATCGATATTCAGCACCGCTCAGGGCCACCATGGTGCCGTCTGCATCGAGCAGGTGACGGGCCGAGGTGTCCAGGCGCCAGCGCCCAAAGGCCAACAGGCGGCTGGCTTCGGTCACCACCAGGTTCGGTGGCAGCATGCGGGTGCGTCGCAGCACCGCGTTGATCCGCGCCAGCAGTTCACGGGCAGCGAATGGCTTGACCAGATAGTCGTCGGCACCCATTTCCAGGCCGAGGATGCGATCGGTTTCATCGTTGCGGGCGGTGAGCATCAGCACTGGCGTGGCCTTGTGCTTGCCGGCGCGCAGTTCGCGGCAGAGCAGCAGGCCATCGTCACCCGGCATCATGATGTCCAGCACGATCAGGTCCACCGGGGTGGTTTCCAGAAAGGCGCGCATCTGCCGTCCATCCGCCACGACCGTGGTGCGCAGGCCGTTCTTCTTCAGGTAGTTGCCAACCAGTTCGCGGATTTCGCGGTCATCGTCAACGATGAGGATGTGATCAACGTGATCCATTGGGCCAAACCTCTGGTGAATGGGGAATGCCACACAGTCTATCGAGCCTGGGCGGGCTCGCCTGCCGCCCTTTGTATTGCAGTGTATCCGGCTTGCCTGCGGATACACACGAAGGCAAAAAAGCCGATTTCCAGCGGTTTTGTATTGCTTTGTATCCAGGCACCGTTCTGATACGTACCGATTGATTCTCGCCGATTCCCGACACAGACGAGATACCTCGCAGGCTTTTAATAGGTTCCATCGAGGCAAACCAGAGCGCCTCGGCCCAACGAACAGTTGACCTGTTGAAACCTTGAGGAGTCCGCCATGAACACCAAAGCCATCTACGCAGCCTGCCTGTTTGCCGCACTGAACATCTGCACCTTGTCGGCCCGTGCCGAAGCCGATGTCGCTCCCAGAACCTACACCTATGGCACCCAACTGGATATCAGGAAAGTGGTGTCGCTGACCGAGGACACTACGCCTTCCTGCGGCGTGGTGAATGCGCGGCTGACGTACCTCGACTCCCAGTCAAAAACCCAGGTGCTGGATTACAGCAAATTCGCCGACAACTGCAATTCGGAAAACTGAGTGTCGCGATCAACCCCCGCCAAATCCATTTGCAACTGGAAGGACATCATGAACAACGTTACCCGCTACTTGACCGCCATCGTCTTTTCCGTCGCCGGTGTGGCGGCCCATGCCAACGCCGCTGTCGAGCAAAGCGCCTGCGCCAGCAACACCTGCTTCCAGCTCACGCCGGTTGCAGAGAAGGGCACCCAGGGCTTCCTGGCGCAAGACGGCTCCAGCCGCACGCCGCAGGGGCAGATGCTCGCCGAGAACGGTTCCAGCCGCACGCCTCAGGGGCAGTTGCTGGATGAGCAGACGGCTTGAGAACACCCCGATCCACTGTGGGAGCGAGCTTGCTCGCGATAGCGATGGTTCAGTCAACGATGTGTCGCCTGACCGGACGCCATCGCGAGCTGGCTCGCTCCTACAGTGGTGATGTGTTGCCCTCTAATTTGCATTAGGTGATCCCATGTTACTCATCGCTTTCCTGGGCGGCATATTGACCGTCCTCAGCCCTTGCATCCTGCCGGTCGTTCCATTCCTGTTTGCCGGGGCCGACCGTACACGCTCCTCGATCCTGCTGACCCTCGGCGGCATGGTCCTGACCTTTGCCCTGGTCTCCAGCCTGGCCGTGGTCAGCAGTGAGTGGGTGATACAGGCCAGCAACACCGGCCGCCACGTGGCGCTGGCGGTGATGGTGCTGTTCGCCCTGTCGCTGATCTCCGCCCGGGTCGGTGACTGGCTGGCCCGTCCCTTCGTGCTGCTGGGCAATCGCATCGACCCAGACTCGCGCAAGATGTCCGGGCCGCTGGCTTCGATCATGATCGGTGTCGCCACCGGGCTGCTCTGGGCACCCTGCGCGGGGCCGATCCTCGGGGTGATTCTCACCAGCGCCATGCTGCAAGGTGCGAACGCCGGCACCAGTCTGTTGCTGGTGGCCTATGGCGCGGGCAGTGCGCTGTCCCTGGGCATCTTGATCTTTGCCGGGCGCGGCCTGGTCAATCGCTTGAAACCGTCGATTCCGGTCACCGGCTGGTTGCGCCGTGGCGCCGGGGTTGCGGTGCTCGCCGGTGCGGCGGTGATTGCAACGGGGGCCAATGACCTGTTGTTGGCCAACACCTCATCGGAAGGTGTCAACAGTGTGGAGAAAGGCGTGCTGGAAGCCGTGCCGAAAGTCGTCGATTACCTGGTCAGCAAGGTCAAGGCAGACAGCACCATGGGCGATGCCCAAGGCGCCATGCCCTCGCTGTCCGGCGCGGTGGAATGGCTCAACTCGCCGGCACTGAGCAACGAAGCCCTGAAAGGCAAGGTTGTGCTGGTGGACTTCTGGACCTTCGACTGCATCAACTGCAAGCACACCCTGCCATACGTGAAGGAGTGGGCGAAGAAATACGAAAAGGACGGACTGGTGGTGATCGGCGTGCACACGCCTGAATACGGCTTTGAGCGCATCATCGACAACGTCAGGGCCAAGGTGAAGGAATACGGCATCACCTACCCGGTGGCGATCGACAACAACTACGCGATCTGGCGCAACTTCGACAACCAGTACTGGCCGGCGCACTACCTGATCGATGCCAAGGGGCAGGTGCGTTACACCCACTTCGGTGAAGGCAGCTACGACACTCAGGAAAAAATGATTCAGCAGTTGCTGGAGGAGGCCAAGGCCGGCGCGCCAGCGGCGTAACTTGTTCGATCAATGGCTCACGGGTCTTGCCCCGTGGGCCATGGTTTTTTTCTCCTGACCGCGCCGCCACGCCGCCGGTGGCGCACCGAACTCGCGACGGAAGGCGCGGCTGAAAGCGGTATCGGTCTGGTAACCGACTTCTTCGGCGATGCGCGTCAATGAGCTGTTGCTGCTGCGTAACAGGTTAGCGGCGAGCAACATGCGCCATTGCGTCAGGTACTGCATCGGCGACACCCCCATCAGTTGCTGGAAGCGTTCGGCCAACACCGATCTTGAGGTGTTGGCGGTGCGCGCCAGTTCTTCCAGTGTCCAGGCGTGGCAGGGTTTTTTGTGCAAGGCGTTGAGGGCTGCGCCGACGATGCGGTCGCGCACACCGGCCAGCCAGCCGGTGCGGCCTTCGCCTTGTTCGTTCATGTACAGGCGCAACACTTCGATGAACAGCACTTCGGCCAGTTTGGCCAATACCCCTTCGCCGCCAGGGCGGGGCGAGCGGGCTTCGGCGAGGGCATAGCGCACGGAGGATTCCAGCCAGATACCGGCATCCGAACCGCGCACATTGACCCGCACCACCGCCGGCAAGCCCTTGAGCAATATGCCCGCCAGGCGCGTGTCGCACGCCAGGTAACCGCACACCAACCGGGTGACCGCGCCACCTCCGCCATAACTCAACTGCCGGGGCCGGCGCGCCAGCACGGCATCCAGTCGCGCACCCGTGGCCGGGGGCAATCCGGGACGTGAGCACATGCGATGGGCGTCGCCCTGGGGGAAGATCACCACGTCGCCCGCACTCAGATGCAGCGGCGGGTCATCGCCCAGTTCAACGTAGCACTCACCTTCGGTTATCAGGTGAAAGATCACTACCCGTTCCGCATCGGGCTCCAGAAACGGCGCGGCGGTGTCGGCGCTGGGCGACTGGTAGCACCAGGGCGCGGTGAACCGGGCGTTGATAAAGATCGCGCCGACCAGATGCACGACGCGCAGGGTCTGCGACAGAGCGTCCATTGGGGTTTCCCGTGGAAGGATTTCTGATTGTGAGCGCCTCGGCGCGCAACGTGGAATCTCCGGACGATCGGGCAGGGTTGGGCGACGATCGGACAGGACGCCAGCGCCCGTCAGGGCGATAGTTTGATCACAGGGTGAGTGCCGCCCTGCCATCAAGAACAATAAAGAGAGGTTGCCATGCCTAAGTTCGTCATTGAACGTGAGATCCAGGGCGCCGGAGCATTATCGGATAGGGATTTGAAAGCCGCTTCGCAAAAGTCCTGCCGGGCGTTGCGTGAGTTGCCTGAGGTGCAGTGGCTGCAGAGCTATGTCACCGGTGACAAGCTCTACTGCGTGTACATCTCGCCGAACGAAGAGCAGATCAGGGAGCACGCTCGGGTGAGCGGGTTTCCCGCCAATCGCATTTCCCAGGTCATGAACATCATCGATCCGACAACGGCGGAGTGAATGCCCGCCAGGCCCGACTCGTGTTTCAACCCAGAGACCTTCTCCATGAGTACACCTATTGATCTGACTGCCTTGAAAAACCGCCAGATGGCCTCCTGGGCCAGCGGCGACTACGCCGTGATCGGCACCACCCTGCAGATCGTCGGCGAGCAACTGGCCGAAGCCTGTGACCTGTTGTGCGATGAGCGCGTGCTCGACGTTGCCGCCGGTAACGGCAACGCAACCCTCGCGGCTGCGCGCCGTGGCTGCCAGGTGACGTCCACCGACTATGTCGCCGCCTTGCTCGAACGCGGCGAAGAACGGGCCCGGGCAGAACGGCTGAATGTCTCCTTCCAGGTCGCCGATGCCGAAGCCTTGCCCTTTGCCGACGGCAGCTTTGATGCCGTGCTGTCGACCTTCGGTGTGATGTTCACGCCGGACCAGCCCAAAGCCGCCGCGGAACTGGCACGGGTTTGTCGCCCGGGCGGGCGGATAGGCTTGGCCAACTGGACGCCGGAAGGTTTCGTCGGCCAGATGTTCAAGACCCTTGGCCAGCACCTGCCACCCCCTCCGGGTGCCAATCCGCCCTCACGCTGGGGCACCGAAGCCTGGCTGCACGAGCATTTCGACGAACGTGAATTCCTGCTCCAGGTGACGCGTCGCACGTTCAATTTCCGCTATCGCTCGGCGGCGCATTTCATCGACACCTTCCGCCAGTGGTACGGGCCGGTGCACAAGGCCTTCGCCGCGCTGCCCGAGGATGGCGCCAAGGCCCTGGAGACCGACTTGACCGAGCTGATCAACCGGTTGAACCGGGCGGGCGACAAGTCGCTGGTGGTGCCGAGTGAATACCTGGAGGTGGTGATCACGCGGCGTTGAATGACAACCCTGTAAAAAACTGTGGGAGCGAGCTTGCTCGCGATAGCGGTCTTCCAGTCACAGATGCTGTGGCTGACCCACCGCTTTCGCGAGCAAGCCCGCTCCCACAGGGGTTGTGTGGTGGTCATGGCATCTAAATCACTACGGCCCCACGCGCCTCCAGCAACTCGCGCAACACCGACCGATGGCAATGCGCTTCATCCTCGCAATAACAGCCCACGGCCAGGGACGTCTGATGGGACAACGCGGCCAGCAGATCCAGTAACTGACTGGCAGCGGGCTGGCTCATCTCGGCCTTGAACTTGCGCCGGAACACCTCCCAGGCCTTGGCATCTTGCGCGGCCTTGGCCTCGGCCACCAACTGCGTACTGGGCGACAGCAGCGGCTGCCAGACATCATAAAAGTCCCGACGGGCGAATTCGGCTTTCGGTACGCCACGGGGAGGGCGGCGTACCGTGCCCAGGCGCAATCCTTCATCGGGTCGACGGGGTGAGCCGAGTTGAACGATATGGACCGCCATGGCTACTTGAGCCTCGATTCGTCGAACCACTCCAGCGCCGTGCGCCACAAGCAGATGCCCATGAAGTACGCCGACATCAGCAGCCACAGCCCCATCACCCACGGGTTGATCAGCGGATGGTTGAGCACCAGTGACAGGCTGCACAGCAACCAGATGGCCGTCACCGCAATGTTGATCGGCATGAACCGGCGCACGCGAAACGGGTGCAGGAATTTCATCCGGGTCACGGTCAGCAGGGCCAGGCCAACGACTGTAATGAAGGTGATCCACGGCGAGGGGGCGATGATGTAAAGGCACAGGGCAACCACGTTCCAGGCGGCGGGGAAGCCCTGGAAGTAGTTGTCCTTGCTCTTCATGTTGACGTTGCAGAAGCAGAACAGCGACGACACCAGAATCAGCGACACGCTCAGCAGCAAGGTGTAGTCCGGCAACGGGATATAGCGATAGATGAACAGTGCCGGGATAAACACGTACGTCAGGTAGTCGATCACCAGGTCGAGGATCGAGCCATCGAAGCTCGGCAACACCGACTGCACGTTGACCTTGCGTGCCAGCGCACCGTCCAGACCGTCAACGATCAGGGCGACACCCAGCCAAAGCAGGCAATGGGTCGGCTGGTTTTCCAGCAGGGACAGGGTGGCGAGGAAAGCGGTGACCACGCCAGTGGCGGTAAAACCATGGGCGCCCCATGCTTTGAGCCTGGCGATGTACAGGGTTGAAATCACAGGGGCGTTCTCCAGTGAATGAAGCAAGCCAGTTGTCACCTCGTGTACGGGGTGGTGGCAAACCGGGTCGGGTTGCAGGTATCGACCGGGTATCCGGGAATAAGGTTCACCACTCATGAATCTTAGCTGCGCCGCAAGAAAATACCCCGGACGAATCCGGGAAAGCGCGGGCGGGTCAGCCCAACGGTGCTGGCACATTCGCCTGCGGGGGCTATCGTTGCCTGACTGGATAAACGCCCTTCAAGAGGACAAACGTCATGAACACCAGCGATCTGCTCGAACAATTACTGCGCGCCGGCCAGGGCTCGATGGCGCGACAGGGTGGCGGTGGCGCATCGGCCCAGGGTGGGCTCGGCGACCTGGGTGGATTGCTCGGCGGTTTGTTGGGCGGGGGTGCCGGTACCAGTGCTGGCGGCGGTGGCGCAGGGTTGGGCGGTTTGCTCGGTGGTTTGCTTGGCGGCGGTTCGCCGATGGGCGGTGCTCCGCAAAGTCGCTCCGCTGGCGGCACCAATTATGCCGCGCTGGCGTCCCTGGGCATGATGGCGTTCCAGGCGTACCAGGCCTGGCAGCGCAGTCAGGCCTCGGCGCCGCAGGAGGCGCCACGGACCGTGGACTTGCTGGCCGGCCCGGAGGCCGAGGAACACAGCCATGCGATCCTGCGGGCATTGATTGCCGCGGCCAAGGCCGATGGCCGCATCGATGCCGCCGAGAAACAGATGATCAGCACTGAAATCGGCCGTCACACCGACGATCCGCAATTGCAGCAATGGCTGGACGACGAGGTCGCCAAGCCACTGGATGCCTATGACGTCGCGCAGTCGGCCACGGACCCGGGCATGGCCTCGGAGATGTACCTGGCCAGCGTCATGCTGGTGGACGACCAGCAGGACGCCGAGCGCAATTATCTGGATGAACTGGCCGCGGCGTTGCAGATCGACCCGCAGTTGCAAGTCCACCTGGAGCAGCAGGCCAAGGGCACTGCCTGACGGGGTGCTCCCACATTTTGATCGCCGCCGAGCGCCGATGCCGTGTGCGCTGAAAAAATACTGTGGGAGTGAGCCTGCTCGCGATGCGGTCGACCCAGTCAACATCCCAGGAGCCTGACACACCGCCATCGCGAGCAGGCTCGCTCCCACATTTTGATCGCCGTCGAGCGCAGATTCCCTGTGCGCTGAAAATCACTGTGGGAGCGAGCTCGCTCGCGATGCGGTCGACCCAGTCAACATCCCAGGAGCCTGACACACCGCCATCGCGAGCAAGCTCGCTCCCACATTTTGATCGCCGCCGAGCGCCGATGCCGTGTGCGCTGAAAATCACTGTGGGAGCGAGCCTGCTCGCGATGCGGTCGACCCAGTCAATATCCCTGGAGCCTGACACACCGCCATCGCGAGCAAGCTCGCTCCCACATTTTGATCGCCGCCGAGCGCAGATTCCGTGTGCGCTGAAAAACACTGTGGGAGCGAGCTTGCTCGCGATGCGGTCGACCCAGTCAACATCCCTGGCGCCTGACACACCGCCATCGCGAGCAGGCTCGCTCCCACATTTTGATCGCCGCCGAGCGCAGATTCCGTGTGCGCTGAAAATCACTGTGGGAGCGAGCTTGCTCGCGAAGAACGATGACTCGGTCAACCTGCCGAAACACCAGCTGTACCCCGCGCCACAAGCCCGTCCGTCCGGGCCTTTTCAACGCCGATTGAATTATTGCTCCGTTCGCTGGCTCTGCTTGGTTAGGAGACGTTTGCATTCAACGTCCGGGCGCGAAGCAGGTGAGCCATGCCCCGCAACCTCGATGACTACAACCGCGTGCGTGATTTTTCGGCGACCACCAAGCCCGCCGCCAAACTTTCACGCCCGGGAAAATCATCGCCACTGACCGGCGCGCGCAAAGCCAGGCTGCCGGACCTGCTAAAGCCGGAGTTGGCGACGCTGGTGGAAAAAATCCCCGACGGACCGTGGCGCTACGAAATCAAATTCGACGGCTACCGGATCATGGCCCGCATCGATCATGGCGAGGTGAAGCTGATCACTCGCAATGGTCACGACTGGACCCACAAACTGCCAGGGCAGGCCATGGCCCTGACCGCGCTGGGCCTGGAATCGGCATGGCTCGACGGTGAAATGGTGGTGATGGACGAACAGGGTGTCCCTGACTTTCAGGCGCTGCAAAACGCCTTCGAAGCGGATCGCAGCGACGACATTCTCTACTACCTGTTCGACCTGCCGTACCTCAATGGCATGGACTTGCGCGAGGTGCCGGTCGAAGAGCGTCGAGCTGCGCTGGCGACGGTGCTCAATACCAGTGAGGAGCCGTTGCTGCGTTTCTCCAAGTCGTTTGGCGAGGAGCCCCGCGCCTTGCTCGACAGCGCCTGCCAGATGCACATGGAAGGGTTGATCGGCAAGCGCCAGGGGTCGTCCTATGTATCCCGGCGCAGCAGCGATTGGATCAAGCTCAAATGCCAGCATCGACAGGAATTCGTCATCGTCGGTTTCACCGAGCCGAAAGGCTCGCGCCATGCCTTCGGGGCGTTGCTGCTGGGACTGCATGATCACGATGGCGGCCAGTTGCGTTATGCCGGCAAAGTCGGCACCGGGTTCAACGAGGCGACCCTGCGCAGCCTCAATGATCAGCTCAAGCCCCTGCAGGTGAAAAAGCCGCCGGTGGTCAATCCACCCGGCGGTTCGCAGGCCAGGGACGTGCACTGGCTCAAACCCTGGCTGCTGGCGGAAGTGGCCTTCGCTGAAATGACCAGGGACGGTTCGGTGCGCCATGCCGTGTTTCATGGCCTGCGCAATGACAAACCGGCACGAGCCATCACCGAGGAGCGCGCGAAAACCGTGAAAACCTCCACTGCGAAAAAGGCTGGCACGGCGAAGCCCGCTGCCACGGGAAAGAAAACCGCACCCGCCCCCTCACAACTCGGTCTGGAGGAGGGCAAGGTACGCATCACCCACCCGGACCGGATGATCGACCCCGGCACCACCAAACTGCAACTGGCTCAGTACTACGCCAGCGTCGCCGAGTGGATCCTGCCCGAACTCAAGGATCGTCCGGTGGCGCTGGTGCGTGCGCCGGACGGTATCGCTGGCGAGCTGTTTTTCCAGAAGAATGCCGAGCACCTGGCGATCCCCGGCATCACCCTGCTGGATAAGCAGCTTACCGGCCAGCCGATGATGCTCATCAACAACGTCGAGGCGCTGGTTGGCGCGGTGCAGATGAACACTGTGGAACTGCATACCTGGAATGCGACGTCTGACAAACTCGACAAGCCGGATCGTTTTATCCTCGACCTTGATCCGGACCCGGCGCTGCCATGGAAACGCATGGTCGAGGCCACGCAGCTGACGCTGTCGGTGCTGGATGAACTGGGGCTCAAGGCGTTTCTGAAAACCAGCGGCGGCAAGGGAATTCACGTGGTGGTGCCGTTGACCCGCAAGCTCGGTTGGGATGAGGTCAAGGATTTCAGCCATGCCATTGTCAGTCACATGGCCAGGCTGTTGCCCGAGCGTTTTTCCGCGGTGTCGGGACCGAAGAACCGGGTCGGACGGATTTTCATCGATTACCTGCGCAACGGTCTGGGGGCGACCACCATTTGCGCCTACGCCGTACGTACCCGCGAGGGGTTGCCGGTGTCGATGCCGATCTGGCGCGAAGAGGTGGCCGAACTCAAGGGCGCCAATCAATGGAACCTGCAAAACGCGCATGAACGTCTGGCCGAAGTCGGGGATGAGCCCTGGGTGGACATGCCCAAAACCCGGCAAGCGATCACTGCCGAGATGCGCCGGCGGGTGGGGATGAAAAAGTGAACTGTGCCGATAGGAGCTGCTGAAGGCTGCGACCTTTGCATGGTTTCAATAACCTGAAGATCAAAGGATCGCAGCCCGCGGCAGCTCCTACGCGAGCAACCTGTTCTTACTTGAGGAATGCCTGGAAGTCGGTACCCAGTTTGTCGATCGCCGCCTTGAAGTCCTTGGCGGTAATCTTCTGGCTTTCGTTTTTCAGTTCGGTGCCGAACACCTTGCGCACCACTTTGGCTACGGTCTGGTTGCTCTTGGCGTCGACGAACTCGGCTTCGATGAACAGGGTGGTTTCCTGGTCACGGTGACCGGTGGCTGCCTGGGTTGCCCCGACTACGGCCGCGATGGGCACCACTTCATACCACTTCATGCCTTCGTTCTCGGCGTTCACCCCGGTAATCGCCGCGCGCATGATCAGGGGGCGCGAACCCGCCGGTGCGGAAGAGGTGTTGGTCACTACGCGGTATTTCTGGCCCAGCGTAGCCTTGGCCTTGCTGGTCATGTAGTTCTGAATGTCGGTCAGTGTCTGCTGGTTGACACGCTCATCGGGTTTGGGGGCCGGGTAGAGCTCCAGTTTGTTGAACACCACGGTGTCATAGGCATTCGGGTTCCACGCAGGGCTGACCCAACGCATCGCGGTGCCGCCGCTCGGCGTTTCGACTTCCTGCAGGTTGTTGTAGTTGGACAGGAAGCCTGAATATTGCTCCTTCTCAGTCACTTTCGAGGTGCAGCCGCCTAGCAACAGACTGGCCAGCGTAGCGCCGACGAGCAGTTTTCGGGACAGATTCATAGTGGTGTTTACTCCTTGGTTTAAATCGTCATTCTTTCGTTTACAAGACATCAGAATCGCCAGGTCATGTTTCCGTTTATAGCCTGAATCCAGGCATTGTCGAATTGACCGGAGATTCGATTGCCCGATACGGCCTTCGCCTGGTCCACCGGCATGTCGCCGAGCCAGACCATGGCCCAACTGACGTTGACATCGGTGTTCTCGTTCAGAGCATAGGTGGCTCCTGTCGCAATGCGCCAGGATTCACTCATCGGCACGACCACGCTGCGGTTGCTGTCCGAGACGGCGCTGCTGTCGTAGGCCACACCGACGTTCCACAACCACTGCTCGGTGGCCTGGTATTGCGCGCCAAGGGAGAGGTGCCAGGTGTCCTTGAAGCCGGCGTCGACTGTTGTCGATTGCGCTCCAAACGCCGTGGTGTCGACCTCTACGGCGATGTCGCCGAACTCGGACCAGTCCTGCCAGTTGGCCGAGGCGAGCAACGCCCATTGCCGGTCCAGTTGCTGGAAAAGGCTCAGGGTGACGGTTTGCGGCACCTTCATGTCCAGTTCGGTATCGGTGTTGTTGACGCGCTCGAGCAGGCGGCCATCGCCCTTGACGTCCAGCCGGTCTTTGAAGTCCAGGTCGACCTGGCTGGTGTAGGTCAGGCCGATGCGCGTGCCGGGTTGCGGGGCGTAGATCACGCCCACGTTGGCGCCATAGCCCCAGGTGTTGTCCCGGTACTTGTATTGGCCGTCAGAGCGGTCAGTGAAGCCGAAAGGGGAGCGGTCGATGGCGGTGTCTGCCTTTAACATGCCGTACATGGCCTTGATGCCCAGGCCGACCGACCACTGCTCATTGAAGCGATAAGCCACGCTCGGTACCAGCGACAGGCCGAGCAGGCTTGAGTTCTGCGCAAAGTAGCGGCCGGACCAGTCGTTGTCGTAATTGACCGCCAGGCCAAAATCGCCGTACTGGCCGAACCCGACGCTCCAGTGCTCGTCGAGTTCATGGCTGATGAAGAAGCTGCCACCGGGAATCGGATCGAGGGCGTTGCCACTGCCGCTGCCCGGGGTGTTGGTGCCGGAATCGCGGTCAAAGCTCAGGTCGCCGTACAGAACCTGCAAGCCGGCGGTGATTTGCGTGCCTGGCAGATAGCTCATGCCCGCAGGGTTGCTGGCGATGGTCGAGGGGCCTTGGGCACGGGCGGCGGCACCGGCGTTGGCCAGACCGGCGTTATCGGTGCCGATTTCATAGAGCATGATGCCGCCGGCCCAGGCTTGCTGGCAGCACAGGGCAAGTAGCGCAGAGGTGGGCAGGGCTGCTGTTTTTATCGGCATTGGAACCCCTCGGCAATTGTCCATTTCGAATACGGGTGGACTGCACCGGCTACCCGTGGATTCGGTTGTTATTTGGCCTTGTCAGCGGCCAGGGTCAGGCCAGGTGACGCCATCGCAGACAGCAAATCGCAAACTTCGAGGAGAAGGTTGTCCGGTTCCTGTCGAGCTCCTGCGTTCTTGCGTGAGTACATCGAGACGAGCCCCCAACCGTCATTGAATTTCGTTACCCCCGCCAAGAGCGTAGGTTTGAATGGCGGAATATCCAGTACTGGATAATCAGAAAGTTGGTGTTTCAGGCGAGTTGCACCGAAATCGCAAAATCTCCCAAGGAAGGCATAGCAGTGTCCCGGGATTCATGAGTGACCACCGATCCTGTTTCACCAGCGAAACATGGGCAGCGGGCGCAGCGGCGAGCGAATGAATTGACGGGCTGAAAGCTTCATCAGCATCGAGTGAAAGCCGTGATCGGGAAAGGTCGCCTGCACGGTTTTGATGAAGCTGCGGGGCAGGCCGAAACGCACCAGGCCCAGGGACACATCCACCAGATCGGCCTGGCGGAAGGGTTCGACGCTGGCAGCATAGGCGCCGCGATACCGGCGCAGTTTGTGATGCTCAAGTATCAATGCGCTGACTTCATCCTTCAGTTCCGCTCGTTGCTGGTTGTCGAGGTACTCGGTGGCCAGGGCAATGGACGGCGGCAGGTAGTCGAGGGTGTCATCGGTCCAGATGCCCAGGTCATGAAACGCCGCCGCGATTTGGACGGCGGCCGGGGGCAGGCCATCGGCACCGCTGAGGGCTCCATGGAAATTCAGCACCCGGTAAATGTGGTTGCGGTAGCCCTGCAGGTCGGCCCCGATGGCCAGGGCGAACGAGGTGAGAATCTCGTCGGTGAGGGGGAGTTCGAGAAGAAGCTTCATCAGGCGTCACGCAACAGGTCGTTGGCATTGAGCAGTTCGTAGGCGATCTCCGGGCGCTTTTCCATGGCCCGGCGAATGGCGGCGGGGATGTTGGCGCGGGTCTTGCGGCACAGCCCCGGCAGTTCGCCAATCTGGATACCGATGCCGCGCATGGTGCGCACTTCGTTGAAACCGGGTGCGATGTCCACGCGGATGCCCAATTGTTCGAGCATGCGCCGTTGCAGGTGCTCCAGATCGCTCAGGCTCTGCAGGTTCTCCAGGCGTTCGATCAGGCGTTTTTCTTCATTGCGGGTCAGAAACAGAATGCGCAGGTCCGCCCCTGGTGTTTCCAGCAACGGGTCACGCCCGCAGTCGCAGGCGCCGGGCGGGCAGGGTGAGCGGATCGCAGCGGTGGTGGTCATGGGGATCAATCATAGAGCGCTGTGATCGAGTTTGCCCATAGGGATTTCCGGGGTTTTACAATGCAATGTAGGAGCGAGCTTGCTCGCGAAGGTGTGTCAGTCGACATCAACGTAGCTGACACTCCATCGCGAGCAAGCTCGCTCTTACAGGGGTTGCGGTGAACCTGGCTAACTCATTTCAGTACCAGCATCCGGTAAACGCCATCTTCGACTTCGATCCCGTGGGTGTCATGGGTGAAGCCGGGGAAGGATTTGTCGAAGGCTTCCAGTGCCTTGAGATACGCCAGCAACGGACCGTCCGCAGGCCCTGCGTTCTCACCCGGCATGAGCAGCGGGATGCCTGGTGGATACGGGACGATACCGGTCGCGGCAAGGCGTCCGGCGGCCTCGTTGAGCGTCACCAGCTCGATGTCGTTACGCACCAGTTTTTCGTAGGCCTCCACCGGGCTGAACTCGGCTTTTGGCAGGGTGCCGAAGGCCTGGGACATGTTGGCGGTGGTCTTGTGTTTCTTCATGGCGGCGAAGATTTCGTCGGCCAGATCCTTCAGGCCCATGCCGGCATAGCGATGCTGGTTGGCGTTGTACAGGTCGGGCAGGCACAGCTCGAGCTCGGCGTTGTCGTCGTAGTCACGCTTGAAGTCGAGCAGGGCGTTGAGCAGCGTGCCCCACTTGCCTTTGGTGATGCCGATGGAGAACAGGAACAGGATGGTGAAATCGGTGGTTTTCTCGACCACGATACCCTGACGGCCCAAGTACGCCGTGACCACGCAAGCGGGGATACCGGAGGCGAGCAGGCTGCCGTCGTCGCCCATGCCCGGGCTGAGCACAGAGACCTTGATCGGGTCGAGCATGCAGTAGCCGTCTTCGATGTCGCCGAAGCCGTGCCATACCGCGTTCGGGTGCAGGACCCAGCAGTTCGGATCGGTTTTCAGCGTAGCCGGGTCGACCTCATGGAACGGCACGGCCGCTGCGCCAACCTGTACGGTCGGCGGCTGCCAGCAGGTGAAGAACCAGTCGTTCTTGCCCACCATCTCGTTGTGCATGCGCGAGAGAACCTGGCGGAAGCTGATGGCTTCTTCAATCGACTCGTTGGTGAGGATCTGCCCGCTCGGTGCTTCCATCATCGCCGAGCTGACGTCGCAGGACGCCATGATCGCGTAATTTGGCGAGGTCGAGGCGTGCATCATGTACGACTCGTTGAAGCGCGCATGTTCGATCGGGTTACGCCCGTCACGCACGTGGATCATCGAGGCCTGGGACAGGGCAGCCAGCAATTTGTGGGTCGACTGGGTGGCGAACACGGTCGGCTTGGACTTGTCGTGATCGGCCGGGTTGCCGTGCATGGCATGGCGTCCGCTGTACAGCGGGTTGAAGCGCGCATAACCGTACCAGGCTTCGTCGAAGTGCAGACGGTCCACGCTTTCGCCCAGCAGCTCTTCGACCCGGGTGACGTTGTAGGTCAGGCCGTCGTAGGTGGAGTTGGTGACGATGGCGTGCACTGGCGTCGGGTCGATGCCTTGCTTGACCAGCGGGTTGTTGGCGATGGCGGCTTTCACGCCTTCGGCGCTCAGGGTCTGCGGCAGGATCGGGCCGATGATGCCGTAGCGGTTGCGGGTCGGCACCAGGTAGGTCGGAATCGCCCCGGACAGGGTCATCGCGTGCTCGGCGGACTTGTGGCAATTGCGGTCGCACAGGGCGATCTGGTTGCGCGTGACGCTGGCCATGAGGATGACGCGGTTGGACATCGACGAGCCGTTGGTCACGTAATACGTGCGGTGGGCGCCGAAGACCTTGGCGGCATAGCGTTCACCCTGGCCGATAGGGCCACTGTGATCGAGCAGCGAACCGAGTTCGCCAACCGAGATCGACAGGTCGGAACGCAGCAGGTTCTCCCCGAAGAACTCGTAGAAGGCCCGGCCTGCGGTGCTCTTCAGGAAAGCCGTGCCGCCGGCATGGCCTGGGGTGTGCCACGAGTATTCATAGTTGCGGGCAAACTTCACCAGCGCGCCGAACATCGGCGGCAGAGCGGCCTGACGATAGCGTTCGATGGCGGCCAGGATGCGCCCGCTGAGGAAACGGGAGGTGTCCTCGGGCAGCCAGATGAAGTCGTCGGCGTGTTGCATGACCAGCAACGGAATGCTCGACGCGGTGGTGCGGTCGCTGATCAGGAACACCGGCACTCGCGTGTTGCGCTCGCGCAGCTTGACCAGCAATTTGGTGCAGTCGGCGTGGCCTTCGCTGGTGTCCATTTCCCACCGGATGAGCACGCATTGAATGGCAGGGTCCGAGCGCAGGATCGAGGCGGCATCGGTGAGGCTTTCCGAGGCCAGTACGCTGACGCCACGTCCCTCTACGTCGTGGACCAGTTGATCCAGGGCGCGGCCAAACACCGTTCGCTTGTCCGGCGGACTGCTGACCAGTAGCGCCAGCATGCCCAGCGAGTGTTTATATTCCGTCATGATTGATCCTCCAGAGTTAATTCAGGTTGTTGACCGGCACTGGCTCGGCAGTGAGGTGCTGCGCGCTGACGGTTTGTGTCGGTACGCTGTTGTTGAGCGCTTCGAGGCGGATCAGGCGGTTGTTGACGAAGCCGAACAGGGTGTAACCAACGATCGTGGCCACGCCGCCCAGCATCAGCGCCTGTTCACCGGAGCTGTACAACGCCAGGTAGCTGTAGGCCGCCGCGATCAGGGCGATGACGTTGGTCGCCAGTGCCTTGCCTTCCGGCACGTTGGAGACTTTCTGCATGGTCATCAGCGCGGCCATGGACAGGATGTACGGCACAAGGTTAGTGACCACCGCGAGGTTGACCAGGGTGTCGAACTGCTTGCTCAAGTCGGGGCTGATGGTGAGCAGGGCCAGCGCGGTCTGTGCCGCCAGCAGCACCAGCATGCCGACAATCGGCGTTCCCGCTTTGTTGCCCTTGGCAAAGATCGGCAAGAAGTAACCGGTGTCCGCCGAGCTTTTGTACACCTGGGCGATGGTGAACTGCCAACCCAGCAGCGAACCGATGCAGGCGAGCACCATGGCCGCCATCACGATGTCGCCGACCATCGGGGTGAACATCTTGGCGAACACCAGGCCGAACGGCGCAGTGGACGCGGCCAGTTCTTCGTTGCCGACGATACCGAAGATGACGTTGGTGGAGACGATGTAGATCACCGCTGCACCCAGGGTGCCGCCCAGCACGGCAATCGGTACGTTGCGCTCAGGGTTTTCCACCGCGTCGGTGTTGGCGCAAGCCGATTCAAGGCCAAGGAAGGCCCACAGGGTAATTGCCACCGAGGCGCCTGCCGCTTCGAACCAGCCTTTGTCGTGGGGGTTCCAGCCAGCGGCGTATACGCTGCTGTCGAACCAGAACCAGCCCACCGTTGAGACCAGCACCACCGGTGCAATCACACCCCAGACCGTCACCGCGCCGATACGGCCGGTAATGCTGGCGCCGCCAAAGTTGGCGAAGGTGGTGATCCACAACAGGGCAATAGTGGCCAGGCCTACTTGCAGTGAGTCGAGTTCTATCCCGAACAACACCTGGATATAACCGACCGCTGTAATACTGATCGCCACGTTGGCTATCAACAGCGAGAGGCCGTAGGTGTAGTTGGTGATGTAGTTACCTGCTTTACCGAAGGTGTATTCGGCATAACCGCCCATGCCGCCGGTCTTGCGGCTGAGCATCCCGCATCGCGCAAAGGCGTACGCCAGAGCGAGGGAGCCGGTGGCCGTTATCAGCCAGGAGAGGATCGAAATTGCACCGACTTCCGCGAGTTTCGTCGGTAGCAGCACAATGCCTGAGCCCAACATGTTGACCGCGGTCAACATTGTCAGTTGCCCCACACTCATTTTCTTTGCGACTGACATTCCGTTGCCTCACTTAGTTGGCGATTGAGAGTCTTAGCTATAGCAAAGGATTGAAAACTCGCAAGAAATAACGTCACACATCTCGTTTTCGCACTAATTTGCAAAAAAGGCACGATGCTGGCCCCCAAGTTTAAAAATCCTCAGCAAAATTAGTTCATTTTCAGCTAGTTAAACAGGTCAAGATGCGCAAGACATGGATCGCGTTAATGCCGTTAGTTATCGCGGGTGTAGCCCATTCGGCTCAAGCCAAAGAACTGGCCACCCATGATCAATACATGTGCAGTTGGGGGGCGGGAACCGCCGCAAGGGCACAGGAGCTCAAGCTTTCAGGCGTTTCTCTGTACGCCGCACGCCAAAAAATCCAGGTCTACAAGTTTGCAAAATCCTGGATGCGCATGATGGCACTTGGCATTACAGAGCAAACTTATGACAGTCCGTCGCGATTCAAGCCGACTGCTGTACGCCAGAGCTTTTATGAGGACTGCGTCAGGTACAAGTTGGCGCGTAAATAAAGTAGAAGGGGGCGCTGGTCGGATCGACCGCGAGGCGGGGCTGCGACGACTATATTGATTGACCATCCCAGCGACCCGATGGGGTGAAAACCGGTTATTTACAACTCAATCAGGAGGTCAACATGAGCCAGATCGATAAAGTGTTGTACACCGCCCAAACCCACACCACCGGCGGGCGTGACGGCGCGTCCCGCAGCTCCGACGGTATCCTCGATGTGAAGCTGTCGTCCCCGGGCGCGGGTGGCGGCGGAACCAATCCGGAGCAACTGTTCGCTGCCGGGTGGTCCGCCTGTTTCATCGGCGCCATGCAAGTTGCAGCCAGGGAAATGAAAGTGGCGTTGCCCAAGGATGTGGCCGTCGATGCCGAGGTTGATTTGGGCACCAATGAAGGCGGCTATCTGCTGCAGGCGCGGCTCAATGTCAGCCTGCCGGGGCTGGACCGTGAAACTGCACAAAAAATCGTCGACACCGGGCACCAGTAT
Source organism: Pseudomonas sp. GW823-FHT06E10 (assembly GCF_058794995.1). Classification (NCBI taxonomy): domain Bacteria; kingdom Pseudomonadati; phylum Pseudomonadota; class Gammaproteobacteria; order Pseudomonadales; family Pseudomonadaceae; genus Pseudomonas; species Pseudomonas sp. GW823-FHT06E10. Next base: position 111,079 of record NZ_JBXAHJ010000019.1, read on the forward strand.
TGCCCGTACTCGAAAGCCACGCGCAACAACATCAACGTGGTGCTCAAGCTTGTTTGAGTTGACGTGAAAAGGACTCGTATTCACTGAAGATCAAACTGTGGGAGCGAGCTTGCTCGCGATGGCGGAGTGTCAGGCGACATCGATGTCGAATGTTCCTGCCTCATCGCGAGCAAGCTCGCTCCCACAGGTCCTGTGTTTAACTGACGGAGCAATCAATTCATCTTGCTGTGATCATGCATCATCTTGCTGTGATCCATGGTGCCGATCGCCTTGGCAACGGCTTCGACCTGAATCGATTCTTTCTCGCCCTTGGCGTCTTCCACGGTCAGGGTCAGTGGCACCTTGTCGCCTTCCTTGATCTGACCTGTGAGATTCATCAGCATGATGTGATAGCCATTGGGATCGAAGCTCACCGGCTTGCCGGCTGGCAGCGCAACGGACTGCACCTGCTGCATTTTCATCACGTCGTCTTTCATGCTCATTTCATGAATCTGCACTAGCTTGGCAACCGGCGTTTGCACGCTCAGCAACTTGCTGTCGCTGCTGGCGATGACGGTCATGAAGGCGCCGCTCGACGGCTGACCGGCCACGGTGGCGCGGACCCAGGCGTCGTCGACCCGGGTTTGTGCCGATACCTGAAAGGCCAGGCCGACCAGGGACAAGCCCAGTGCCAGTTGCTTGCAGCCTTGCACGAAGCGGTTTTTAGCTTGCGGGGCATTCATTTCAGCAAACCTCCATCACGGTGAGCAGGTCTTCTGCGCACTCTTTGGCCGTCAGGGACGCGGACAGCCCCAGGCGCAGATTGCCCCGGGAGTCGAAGACAAAACTGGTCGCGGTATGGGAGAGGGTATAGGTATCGCCGCTCGGGACTTTCTCAAAGAACACGCCGAATTCCTTGGCGGTGGCGGCGGTTTCTTCAAGCGTGCCGTACAGGGCTTCGAAACTCGGGTCGAACGCCTTGACGTACTGGTCCAGCAACTCTGGCGTGTCGCGTTCAGGGTCCAGGGTGATGAAGATAACCTGCAGCCTTTCGCCATCGCGCCCCATCAGCTTCTTGGCCTGCGCGGCGCGGGCCAGGGTGGTCGGGCACACGGCCGGGCATTGGGTGAAACCGAAGAACACCATCGGCATCAGGCCGCGATAGCTGCCCAGCATCCTGGTTTCGCCTTCAGGGTTCTTGAGCTTGAAGTTACGCCCCATGATCTTGTCGCTGAGGTCCTTGCCGTAGTTGAACGACAGCTTGCTGCTGTCGTCGCAACCGGCGAGCAGGCCCAGGCTCAACAGGCCCATGCCTTGCAGGACAGTCCGGCGGGTATACAAAGTACTCATGAAAAAAGCATCCTGTTGAACAGGCTGAAATGACAGCGTGATGACTGTACAGACGAAAAAATCGCGGGGATGTTAACAAACTGTGCCGGTGTCGGAGGGGCGGATACGACCATTGGACCGACGCACAGGCGTGACATAGTGTCGCGCCGGCAGGCCGACACCTGTGGCGAGGGGGCTCGCCCCCGTTGGACTACGAAGTAGTCCCAATCCAGGCAATGCGGTTTGTCTGAGTAACCGCGATTGCAGGGTTCAGGGTCGCTGCGCGACCCAACGGGGGCAAGCCCCCTCACCACAATGTTTCGGTCGGGTTTAGCGACGCAATTGCGCGCAATGATCCTGTTCCGGTTGCGCGGCGGTGTACCACACGTAATCCGCACGCTCGGCGGTCACGGTCTTGCCCGCTTCGGCCAGGATCAGCACCGCATTCCCTTCACCGGCACCGAGGTCCTTCAGGTGCAGTGGCACCCCCAGATCCTTGCGCACGTGGAAGGCACCGGCCAGCAGCAACGCCGGCGTCGGCGCGGCCATCAGGCGCTCGGCCATGCGCCGGTCACGCTGTTGTTGCACGGCGAGCATTGCCGGCATCTGCGCTTCGGGCAGCAGGCCGCAATGGGATTGGCGGATGTCATCCAGCAAGGTCGCCCGCACCTGTTGGGTGGTGGACGCTTGCCCCGTAAGTACCGGGCGCTGTTTGTAGATTTGCATGATCTGCACGCGGTCCAGGTTCGCCGCCAGCAGCGGATACGGTTGCCGCAGCGCGTAGGTGACGAGTGCGCCATAAACACTCCAGTCCCAATTGGCCTGCCAGGCCAGCGCCGTGAACGCATCGGCCGGTGGTTGGCCCGCGCGGGTCACGGCTTGCGCGGCATCGACCCTGGCCTGTTGATCGGGGTTGAGCATCTCCATCAGCAGGCTGCCCTGGGGGCGTTGTGTCGCCAGTTCGCGCAGCAGCCACAATTGCAGGGCGTGGTGGTCCGGGTTGTCGTGCTGTTCACCGACCAATACCCGAGGCACAACAGCCAGGCGTTGGACAAGTTCTTGCGGCGTCAGCGTACGGCCCGTGGCGAGTTCACGGATGACTCCGAGGTCGGCGTGATCACGGCTGTGCGGGGCGATCGGCGCCGGCAGTGGTGTGACCTGATGGATTTGGCAGGCAGCCAACAGGCTGAATGCACAGAGCAACAGAAAGCGCATCGGTTTTCCTTATTGGACAGGTGCCCCCTCGATGACGGAAGAGGGGGCGGCATCAGCGCGCGATGATCAGCGGGTGGCCGCGTTCCGGGTGCTGGTGAATCAGCACTTGTAGTCCATACACCGCCGCCATCGCTTCGGTGGTCAGTACTTCTGCCGGTGGACCGTAGGCGTGGGGCAGGCCCTGATGCAACAACAGTAGTTGATCGCAGTAACGGGCAGCCAGATTGAGGTCGTGCAGAATCACCAGCACGGCAACCCCGCGCTCGGCGAAGTCACGCACGGCTTGCAAAATGGTGTGCTGATGCAGCGGATCGAGCATCGACGTCGGTTCATCGAGCAGCAGGGTTTGCCCCTCGGCACCCGGCCAGAGCTGAGCGAGCACCCGCGCCAGATGCACGCGCTGGCGTTCACCGCCGGACAGGGCCAGGTAGCTGCGTCCGGCAAGATGAAGCGCATCGGCGGCTTTGAGCGACTCGGCGACGATTTCGGCATCGCGCACGCGGCCGCTGGCGTGAGGCAAGCGACCCATGCCGACGATTTCATTGACCGAAAACGCAAAGCTCAGGCTCGAACTCTGCGGCAGCACGGCCAGGCGCTTGGCCCGTTCCTGTCCCGGCCAGTCGGCGAGTGGACGCTCGTCGAGGCTGACCCTGCCTTCACTGGTCGCCAGCTCACCACACAAAGCGGCGAGCAGGGTGCTTTTGCCGGCGCCGTTCGGCCCCAGCACACCCAGCACTTCCCCGGGGCGCAACTCGATATCGATGTTGGTCAGCACCGTGCGCTTGCCACGGCGTACCAGCAGGTTGTTTGCCCGCAGCATCAGGAGCGTCCTCGCACCAGCAGATAAAGAAAGAACGGAGCGCCGATCAGTGCAGTCACAATACCGATTGGCAATTCGGCTGGCGCCAACAACAAACGCGCCGCCAGATCGGCCAGCAACAGCAGGCTGGCACCGGCCAGCAACGACGCGGGCAGCAACACCCGGTGATCCGGGCCGACCAGCAGGCGCATCAGGTGCGGCACCACCAGGCCGATGAAACCGATCAGCCCGGCCGCCGCGACTGCCGCGCCGACGCCGAGCGCCGTGCACAACACCAGCTCAAGCTTGATCCGCTCGATGTCAAAACCCAGGTGACGGGCCTCCGATTCACCCAGCAGCAATGCATTGAGCGCCGCCGCCCTGCGGGGCAACCACAACGCCACGCCCAGGGTGACGATCAGCAACGGCCACAAGCGCGGGTAGCTGGCACCGTTGAGGCTGCCCAGGTTCCAGAACGTCAGGGTGCGCAAGGTGGCATCGTCGGCCAGGTAGGTGAACAGCCCGACCCCGGCACCGGCCATGGCCGTCATCGCCACACCCGCCAAGAGCATGGTGGCAACGTCGGTTTGCCCGTTGCGGCGACCGAAGCGATACACCACCGCCGTGACGATCAGGCCACCGGCAAAGGCGCACACCGATAGCAAGTAGGGTTCGATCGCAGGCGGCAAGCCACCGAGCAGGCTGCCGCCGACGATGGCAAGGGCGGCACCGAGCGCAGCACCGCCGGACACACCGACCAGACCCGGATCGGCCAAGGGATTGCGGAACAACCCCTGCATCGCCACGCCGGACAACGCCAGTACCGACCCCACGGCGATGCCGAGCAAGCTGCGCGGCAGGCGAATCTGCCCGAGGATCAACTCCGCCTGCTGCGTGTCACCACCGTCAAGTGGCAACCCGAGCAGACGCATCCCGCCCAGCAAGGTATCGCCCAGGGGCAGGCTGACCGGTCCGAGGGCCAGGGACAGCCAGAACACCAGCACCAGCAACAGCAGCAAAAAGATCAACGTCGGACGCGGCCGAAAGATGGCCGTCATGGGCTGATCCCGGCGGTCTGCGCTTTGGCGTCCGGGCAGGGCGCCGTGACACAGGCCGGCAGTGTTTTGATACGCATCGGGACTATTCCTTAGCCGATCAGAGGGAGGGCGGGTATCGAAACTTTCGTAGCGGGTGATGATGCCATTGACGCGCGGCTTACGCACACGCCACGGGCGAGCGCCTTGAACCAGATGTCCATCCAGCGCCAGCTGCGCAGTGCTTCGGATCATGAGAAGAACTTGTGATCATCACGATTAAAATGAGTTTGTCTCACTCGCTGACACTGTCGACAATGGCTCCCATCGAACGCATTGGAGTTATTTGACATGGCTGTGGCCCATTCCCTTGGTTTTCCGCGCATTGGTCGCGACCGCGAACTGAAAAAGGCTCAAGAGGCGTTCTGGAAGGGCGAACTCGACGAAGCCGGCCTGCGCACCGTGGGCCGCGACCTGCGCAAGACCCACTGGGACTTGCAGAAAAAGGCCGGCATCGAGTTGCTGCCGGTCGGCGACTTCGCCTGGTACGACCAGGTCCTGACCCACTCGTTGATGTTCGGTGTGATCCCTGAGCGATTCCGCCCGCACGATGGCAAGGCCAGCCTGCAAACCCTGTTCGGCATGGCGCGCGGTGTGAGCGACAGCTGCTGCGGCGGCGCGCATGCCCAGGAAATGACCAAGTGGTTCGACACCAACTATCACTACCTTGTCCCTGAGTTCAGCGCCGATCAGCAGTTCCAGCTCGGCTGGGACCAGTTGTTCGAAGAAGTCGAGGAAGCCCGCGCACTGGGGCACAACGTCAAGCCGGTGATCATCGGCCCACTGACTTACCTGTGGCTGGGCAAGGCCAAGGGCGTCGAATTCGACAAGCTGGAGCTGCTGGATCGTCTGTTGCCGTTGTACGGCCAGATCTTCCAGCGCCTGGCGGCACAGGGCGTCGAGTGGGTGCAAATCGACGAGCCGATCCTGGTGCTCGACCTGCCGCAGGACTGGAAAAACGCATTTGAGCGGGCCTACAACCTGATTCAGCGTGACCCGTTGAAGAAACTGGTCGCCACGTACTTCGGTGGGCTGGAAGAAAACCTGGGCCTGGCCGCCAACCTGCCGGTGGACGGCCTGCACATCGATCTGGTGCGTGCGCCTGAGCAGTACCCGACCATCCTCGATCGCCTGCCGGCCTACAAAGTGCTGTCGCTGGGCCTGGTCAACGGCCGTAACGTCTGGCGCTGCGACCTGGAAAACGCGTTGGCCACCCTGCAGCATGCTCATGAGCGTCTGGGTGATCGGCTGTGGGTCGCGCCATCCTGCTCTCTGCTGCACAGCCCGGTTGATCTGGAGCGTGAAGACAAGCTCGATGCCGAACTGAAAAGCTGGCTGGCGTTTGCCGTGCAGAAGTGTGAAGAAGTCGCAGTGCTGGCTCAGGCCGTCAACGAGCCGGAAGCGCCGAAGGTGCTTGAAGCGCTGACCCAAAGCCGCGCCGTGCAGGCCAGCCGTGCTGCCTCGCCACGCATCCACAAACCGGCCGTGCAGGCGCGAGTGGCCGCCATCACCGCCAAGGACAGCCAGCGTCATTCGCTGTTTGCCCAGCGTATCGAGAAACAGCGCGCCGGCCTGAACCTGCCGCTGTTCCCGACCACCACCATCGGTTCGTTCCCGCAAACCGCGTCGATCCGTCTGGCTCGCCAGTCGTTCAAGCAAGGCAAGCTGACCGAAGCCGAATACACCGAAGCGATGCACAGTGAGATCCGTCACGCCGTGCAAGTGCAGGAAAACCTGGGCCTGGACGTGCTGGTGCATGGTGAAGCCGAGCGTAACGACATGGTCGAATACTTCGCCGAGCAACTTGACGGCTATGTGTTCACCCGTTTCGGCTGGGTCCAGAGCTACGGCTCGCGTTGCGTGAAACCGGCGGTGATCTTCGGTGACCTGAGCCGTCCGAAAGCCATGACCGTGGAGTGGATTCGCTACGCCCAGGGCCTCACCGACAAGGTGATGAAGGGCATGCTGACCGGTCCCGTAACCATGCTGATGTGGTCGTTCCCTCGTGAAGACGTGACCCGCGAAGTGCAGGCTCGTCAACTGGCCCTGGCGATCCGTGATGAAGTGGTGGACCTGGAAGCCGCCGGGATCAAGATCGTGCAGATCGACGAAGCCGCGTTCCGCGAAGGCCTGCCGTTGCGCCAGGCGCAGTGGCAGCACTACCTGGACTGGGCGACCGAAGTGTTCCGCCTGTGCGCCTCCGGTGTGCGCGACGAAACCCAGATCCACACCCACATGTGCTACAGCGAGTTCAACGATGTGATCGAGTCCATCGCCGCCATGGATGCCGACGTGATCACCATCGAAACCTCGCGCTCGGACATGGAACTGCTGGACGCGTTCGAAGCCTTCGCCTACCCGAACGAAATCGGCCCGGGCGTGTATGACATCCACTCGCCAAGGGTGCCGGACTCTTCGGAAATGGCCAACCTGCTGCGCAAGGCCGCCAAGCGTATTCCCGCCGACCGCCTGTGGGTCAACCCGGACTGCGGCCTGAAGACCCGCGGTTGGCCGGAAACCGAAGCGGCGCTGGTGCACATGGTCAACGCTGCGCGTCAGCTGCGTAAAGAGTGGGCCTGACGCTGTATTGGGTGCACCACTGAAACCTGTGGCCTCATCGCGAGCAAGCTCGCTCCCACAGTGATTTGTGTGGTTCGCAGATTTTGCGTACAGCCGCAGAACCTGTGGGAGCGAGCCTGCTCGCGATGGCGGAATGTCAGGCGAAATCGATGTTGAATGTGCCGGCCTCTTCGCGAGCAAGCTGAACTGGCCTAATAATTCCGGACACCTCTTAAGGGCGATATGATTTCGCCAACTTGGAGGTTCC
>NZ_JBXAHJ010000020.1:0-61021 GCF_058794995.1 Pseudomonas sp. GW823-FHT06E10
CCCCCCCCCCCCCCCCCCCCCCCCCCCCCCCCCCCCCCCCCCCCCCCCCCCCCCCCCCCCCCCCCCCCCGCTCCCACCTGTAGTTCGGTGTGTTGCCGAGCTGCCCATAACAACAATAAAAATGCTGACTCAGAGACTGACTGCCATGGCCGCACCCGCCTCGCCGCTGTCCCACGACGCCATCATCCAGGACTCCTGGTCCCGTTGCCGCGCGTTCGGCCTCAGTCATCAGAGCACACCGGCATTCGACCCATTGCCGGCCGCAGGCATCGCGCAACTGCTGGAGAGCCAGCATTCACTGGTGCAAACCACCCATCAGGAAGTGCTGCCCTACTACGAGAACATCCTGAGCAACTCCAATTGCCTGATCATGCTCGCCGACCATCAGGGCCAGGTGCTCACGTCGTGGGGCACCCAGCGCTTTATCGAACCGAAACTGGCCCGGGGTTTCAGCGCCGGCGCCAGCTGGATGGAACGCTGCACCGGCACCAACGCCATTGGCACCGCCCTGGCCTGCGAGCAAGCGGTGCACATCGAGCACGACGAACATTTCCTCAAGGCCAACCGCTTCATGACCGGTTCCGCCGCGCCGATATTCGATACCGAGCGCAAGGTGATCGCGGTGCTGGACGTGTCCAGCGACAGCTACCTGCCGCCCTCCCACACGCTGGGCATGGTCAAGATGATGAGCCAGACCGTGGAAAACCGGTTGATCCTCAACCTGTTCCATGGCCAGCATTTTCAGCTGACGTTCAACACCGGGCTGAACAACCTCGACAGTCAGTGGGCCGGATTGCTGATATTCGATGAAACCGGCCAGGTGCTGTCGGCCAACCGCCGGGCCGACAACCTGCTGGGCATCAGCCTGTCGCGGGTCAGTGTCGAAAGCCTGTTCAAGGTCTCGCTGCTGGAGTTGCTGAACCAACCCGAAGGCTTGCCCTTCTCGCTGCAGGCTTCCGGGCGCAACCGCTTCCAGTGTCTGCTGAAAAGACCCAAGCAGATTCCGATTCAGCCGCGAGTGTTCGCCGAACCTGCCGTGACTGCGCCAACACCGGCCGCGATCAGCCTCAACACCCTGCACTTCGGCGACAGCCGCGTGGAAAAAGCTGTGCGCCAGGCCGAGCGTTTGCTGGAAAAAGACATTCCGCTGTTAATCCACGGCGAGACTGGCGTCGGCAAGGAAGTTTTCGTCAAAGCCTTGCATCAGGCCAGCTCCCGCAGCAAACAGGCGTTTATTGCGGTGAACTGTGCAGCGATCCCCGCCGAACTGGTCGAGTCAGAGCTGTTCGGCTACGAGAAAGGCGCGTTCACCGGCGCCAACCAGAAAGGCAGCATCGGCCTGATCCGCAAGGCTGACAAAGGCACGCTGTTCCTCGATGAAATCGGCGATATGCCACTGCCAACCCAGGCACGACTGTTGCGGGTGTTGCAGGAGCGTTGCGTGCAGCCCGTGGGCAGCAGCGAGTTGTTTCCTGTGGACTTGCGCATCATTTCAGCGACCAATCGCTCGTTGCGCGAACAGGTACAACTGGGGCGGTTTCGTGAAGATCTGTATTACCGCATCGGCGGCCTGACCCTGGAACTGCCACCGTTAAGAGAGCGCAGCGATAAAGAGGCGTTGTTCAAACGCCTGTGGGAACAGCATCGCGAACCAAGCCAATGGGCCGGACTGAGCCGCGAGGTATTGGCGCTGTTCGAGCGCCATCCGTGGCCGGGAAACCTGCGTCAGGTCAGCAGCGTGATGCAGGTGGCGTTGGCCATGGCCGAGGAACAACCGATAAGGCCGGAGCATTTGCCGGATGATTTTTTTGTTGATCTGGAGATGGAGCCGGTGGAGTCGCAGGAGCCGTTGGCGGTTGATCTTGATGATGCCGAGGAGTTGAATCGGCAGCTGCAGGCGGTTGGGGGGAATATTTCCCATCTGGCGCGGCGGTTGGGGGTTAGTCGCAATACCCTTTACAAGCGGTTGCGCCAGACTGAATGACGAGTGAATCGCAGCGGTAATATTCGGCTTGAGACCATCGCGAGCAAGCTCGCTCCCACAGTGTCCGTGTCGAACACAAAATCTGCGCATACCACAGAACCTGTGGGAGCGAGCTTACTCGCGGTGGCGTCAGCCCTGTCAACACAAGCCTGGAGTCCAACCCCATAAACAAAAACCCGCACAAGGCGGGTTTTGTTTTCAAGCACTACAGCTGTCAGTCAGCCAGACGCCAGGTCGTGCCGCCCTTGCCGTCTTCCAGCACCACGCCCATGGCGGTGAGCTGGTCGCGGATGCGGTCGGATTCGGCCCAGTCCTTGCCGGCGCGTGCCGCCAGACGCGCGGCAATCAGCGCCTCGACTTCGGCTGCGTCCACGCGCCCTTCGGCGCCAGCCTGCAGGAAGTCATCGGCTTCGAGTTGCAACACACCCAACACGCTGGCCAGTTCTTTCAAACGGGCGGCCAGACCGGCCGCAGCGTTCAGGTCACTCTCACGCAGGCGGTTGATCTCGCGGACCATCTCGAACAGCACCGCACAGGCTTCCGGCGTACCGAAGTCGTCGTTCATCACCTGGGTGAAGCGCTCGACGAAGGCTTCGCCGCCCGCTGGCGCCACGTTCGGCAGGCCTTTCAACGCGTGGTAGAAACGCTCCAGGGCGCCTTTGGCGTCCTTGAGGTTGTCTTCCGAGTAGTTGATGGCGCTACGGTAGTGGCTCGACACCAGCAGGTAACGCACGACTTCCGGGTGGTACTTGTCGAGCACGTCGCGAATGGTGAAGAAGTTGTTCAAGGACTTGGACATCTTCTCGCCATTGATACGGATCATGCCGCAATGCATCCAGGCGTTGGCGTAGGTCTTGCCGGTGGCCGCTTCGCTTTGGGCAATTTCGTTTTCGTGGTGCGGGAACTCAAGGTCGCTGCCGCCGCCATGAATGTCGAAGGTCTCGCCCAGGCAGCAGGTGGACATCACCGAGCACTCGATGTGCCAGCCCGGACGCCCGGCGCCCCACGGCGATTCCCAGCTCGGTTCGCCCGGCTTGGCGGCTTTCCACAATACGAAGTCCAGCGGGTCCTGCTTGGATTCGTCGACTTCGATGCGTGCGCCGATGCGCAGGTCTTCGATCTTCTTGCGCGACAGCTTGCCGTAGCCCATGAACTTGCCGACGCGGTAGTACACGTCGCCATTGCCCGGGGCGTAGGCGTAGCCCTTGTCGATCAGGGTCTGGATCATCGCGTGCATGCCAGGGATGTGATCCGTGGCACGCGGCTCCATGTCCGGCTTCTTGATGTTCAGGCGCGCTTCATCTTCGTGCATCGCCGCGATCATGCGCTCGGTCAGCGCTTCGAACGACTCGCCGTTCTCGTTGGCCCGATTGATGATCTTGTCGTCGATGTCGGTGATGTTGCGCACGTAGGTCAGGTCGTAGCCGCTGAAGCGCAACCAGCGCGTCACCAGGTCGAACGCGACCATGCTGCGGCCGTGACCCAGGTGGCAATAGTCGTACACGGTCATGCCGCACACGTACATGCGCACCTTGTTGCCATCGAGCGGCTTGAAGACTTCTTTGCTCTTGGTGAGCGTGTTGTAGATCGTAAGCACGTTTATTCCTTGACGCTAAATCACTGGCCCCACGAATCACGCAGGGTCACGGTACGATTGAATACCGGCTGACCTGGTTTCGAGTCCTTGAGATCGGCGACGAAGTAACCTTCGCGCTCGAACTGGAAACGGTCTTCCGGCTGTGCATTGCCCAGCGAAGGCTCAGCACGACAACCGGTGAGTACCTGCAGCGAATCAGGGTTGATGTTGTCCAGGAAACTGGCGCTGTCTTCGGCCTTCTCCGGGTTCGGAGAACGGAACAGACGATCGTACAGACGCACTTCGCACTCGACGCTGGCAGCGGCCGGCACCCAGTGGATCACGCCTTTGACCTTGCGACCTTCCGGGTTCTTGCCCAGGGTGTCCGGATCGTAGGAGCAACGCAGTTCGACGATGTTGCCATCGGCGTCCTTGATCGCTTCGTCGGCGCGGATCACGTAGCTGCCACGCAGGCGCACTTCACCGGCCGGTTCCAGGCGCTTGTAGCCCTTCGGCGGCTCTTCCATGAAGTCGTCACGGTCGATGTAGATTTCACGGGCGAACGGCAACGCGCGCACGCCCATGTCTTCTTTCGGGTGGCACGGCAGTTCGAGGTTTTCGACCTGGCCTTCCGGGTAGTTGGTGATCACGACTTTCAGCGGACGCAACACGCACATGGCGCGCGGGGCGCTGTGGTCGAGGTCGTCGCGGATGCTGAATTCGAGCATGCCGAAGTCGACCACGCCGTCGGAACGGTTGGTGCCGATCATTTCGCAAAAGTTGCGGATCGATTTAGGCGTGTAGCCACGGCGGCGGAAACCCGACAGCGTGGACATGCGCGGGTCGTCCCAGCCATTGACGTGCTTTTCATCGACCAGCTGCTTGAGCTTGCGCTTGCTGGTGATGGTGTAGTTCAGGTTCAGGCGGCTGAACTCGTACTGGCGCGGGTTGGCCGGTACCGGCAAGTGCTCGAGGAACCACTCGTACAGCGGACGGTGGCTTTCGAACTCCAGGGTGCAGATCGAATGGGTGATGCCTTCGATGGCGTCCGACTGACCGTGGGTGAAGTCGTAGTTGGGGTAGATGCACCACTTGTCACCGGTCTGGTGGTGGTGCGCGTGACGGATGCGATACATGATCGGGTCACGCAGGTTCATGTTCGGTGAGGCCATGTCGATCTTGGCCCGCAGCACCCGTGCGCCGTCCTTGAACTCGCCGGCTTTCATGCGGGCGAACAGGTCCAGGTTCTCTTCGACGCTGCGGTCGCGGAACGGGCTGTTCTTGCCCGGCTCGGTCAGGCTGCCACGGTATTCCTTGGCTTGTTCCGGGGTCAGGTCGTCGACGTAGGCATTGCCGGACTTGATCAACTCCACCGCCCAGTCATGCAACTGGTCGAAATACTGCGAGGCGTAGCGCACTTCGCCGGACCATTCGAAGCCCAGCCATTTGACGTCGCTTTCGATCGCGTCGATGTATTCCTGGTCTTCCTTGGCCGGGTTGGTGTCGTCGAAACGCAGGTGCGTGACGCCGCCGAACTCCTGGGCCAGGCCGAAGTTCACACAGATCGACTTGGCGTGGCCGATGTGCAGGTAGCCGTTGGGTTCAGGCGGAAAACGGGTGACGATCTGCGTGTGCTTGCCCGAGTCCAGGTCTGCCTGGATGATCGGCCGCAGGAAGTTGACCGGCACGGCAGGGCCGGTCTTGGCATTCGAGGTAGGGTCGACAGTGGGCTTGCTCATAGGATCCTTGAACGTACAAGTGCGTGGCCGTAATGAAGGCCGGACAAAACAAAGCCGCTATCATAGCCGATGCCGTCAAGTACCTGACAGAGCGCACTCTGTAAACCGTCGCATTTAATAGGCCGTAAATGAAAAAACAGCCTCGAAATTCGCGTCTGGCACGCTAAACTGCGCACCTTGGCCAAAAAGGCTGAACCGGTGGCGGGACGCGATGTTCCAACACCACGAATTCCTCTAGTGAGTAACGATCATGACCCAAGTCAAACTGACTACCAACTTCGGTGACATCGTCCTCGAACTGAACGCCGACAAAGCCCCGATCACCGTGGCCAACTTCGTTGAGTACGTTAAAGCCGGTCACTACGAAAACACCGTTTTCCACCGTGTCATCGGTAACTTCATGATCCAGGGCGGCGGTTTCGAGCCAGGCATGAAAGAAAAGAAAGACAAGCGTCCAAGCATCCAGAACGAAGCCGACAACGGTCTTTCCAACGACAAATACACCGTCGCCATGGCCCGCACCATGGAGCCGCATTCGGCTTCCGCACAGTTCTTCATCAACGTGGCGGACAACAGCTTCCTGAACCACAGCGGCAAGAACGTTCAGGGCTGGGGCTACGCGGTATTCGGTAAAGTGACCGCCGGCACCGACGTTGTCGACAAGATCAAAGGCGTGGCCACCACTTCCAAGTCCGGCCACCAGGACGTACCGGCAGACGACGTGATCATCGAGAAAGCCGAGATCATTGAGTGATATTGCTGATTTCAGATTTACATCTGGAAGAGGAGCGCCCGGACATTACCCGGGCGTTTCTGGATTTGCTCGCCGGACGCGCCCGCTCGGCGAGTGCGTTGTACATTCTGGGCGACTTCTTCGAGGTGTGGATTGGCGACGACGCCATGACACCCTTCCAGCGTTCCATCTGCCAGGCCCTGCGCGAATTGAGCGACAGCGGCACGGCCATTTTCCTGATGCACGGCAATCGCGACTTCATGTTGGGCAAGGTCTTCTGCAAAGCAGCCGGCTGCACCTTGTTGAAGGATCCGAGTGTCGTGCAGTTCAACGGCGAGCCGGTGCTGCTGATGCACGGCGACAGCCTCTGTACCCGCGACGAAGCCTATATGAAGCTGCGTCGCTACCTGCGCAACCCGATCACCCTGTTCATCCTGCGGCATCTGCCGCTGCGCACCCGGCACAAGCTGGCGCGCAAACTGCGCAGTGAAAGCCGTGCGCAAACGCGGATGAAGGCCAATGACATCGTCGATGTCACGCCCGAAGAGATTCCGCGGATCATGCAGGAATTCGGCGTGAAGACCTTGATCCACGGGCACACCCACCGCCCCGCGATTCACAAGTTGCAGCTTGGCGAGCAAGCGGCCCGGCGCATTGTGCTGGGGGATTGGGATCGTCAAGGGTGGGCATTGCAGGTGGATGAGCAAGGGTTTGCGCTGGCGCCGTTTGATTTCACTCCGCCACCGCAACTGGCAGCACCCGCGAACTGAAGGCTGTAGGAGATCCCTGTGGGAGCGAGCTTGCTCCCACATGGGTTCCACTGCGTTTGTCAGTGCCCCGCGGAAGCCTCTGGCCCGGCCTTCGCCGTAAACGGCGGCTTCGCCAGCCAGACAATCAGTATCAACCCCACGAACATCCAGCCCAGCAAGGTGAAGTAGTCCACCGTGGACATGATGTACGCCTGGCTGATCACCATCTGGTCCAGCTGCGTATAGGCCTTGGCCCCTGCCCCGCCCAGGTGGGTCAGCGCTTCGCGGGTCGCCGGATCGAAGGGGGTGATGCTTTCGGTCAGGTAGGCGTGGTGCTGGTCCGCCCGACGAATCCAGATCCAGGTGGTCAACGACGCCGCGAAACTGCCGCCCAAGGTCCGCAAGAATGTCGCCAGCCCCGAACCGTCGGCAATCTGGTTCGGTGGCAGGTCCGAGAGCAGGATGGTCAGGGTCGGCATGAAGAACAGCGCTACGCCGATCCCCATGAACAACTGCACCATGGCGATGTGCTGGAAGTCCACTTCATTGGTGAAGCCTGCGCGCATGAAACAGCTCAGGCCGATGGCCAGGAACGCCCCGCCCGCCAGCAGGCGCATATCGAATTTCGGTGCGTACTTACCGACAAACGGCGCCAGCAGCACCGGCAGGATCCCCAGCGGGGCCACGGCAAAACCGGCCCAGGTCGCGGTGTAGCCCAGTCGCGTTTGCAGCCACTGCGGCAAAATCAGGTTGATCCCGAAGAACCCGGCATAGCCCAGGATCAGCACGATGGTGCCGTAGCGGAAGTTACGATGGGCGAACAGGCGCAGGTTGACCACCGGGTGTTCGTCGGTCATTTCCCAGATCACGAAGAACGCCAGGGCCACCACCGAAATCACCGAGCCGATCACGATGAAGCTGGATTCGAACCAATCGGCATCGTTGCCCTTGTCGAGCACAATCTGCAGCGCCCCGACGCCAATGATCAGCGCGATCAGACCGACGTAATCCATCGGTTGGCGGCTGGTGAACACCGGGCGCTTTTTCATCTGCCGGGTGACCACCCATGCCGCGAACAGGCCGATCGGCACGTTGATGAAGAAAATCCACGGCCAGCTGTAGCTGTCGGTGATCCAGCCGCCGAGGATCGGCCCGGCAATCGGCGCGACCACCGTGACCATCGCCAGCAGCGCTAGCGCCAGCCCCCGTTTCGCCGGGGGGTAAACCGCAATCAGCAGGGTCTGGGTCATCGGGTACAGTGGCCCGGCCACTACCCCTTGCAGCACCCTGAAGCCCACCAGCTCCGGCATCGAGGTGGAAATCCCGCACAGGAACGAAGCCAGCACGAACAGCAGCGTCGCCCAGACAAACAGCTTCACCTCGCCGAAACGCCGACTGAGCCAACCGGTCAGCGGCAAGGCGATGGCGTTGCTCACGGCGAACGAGGTGATGACCCAGGTGCCCTGCTCCGAACTCACGCCCAGGTTGCCGGAAATCGTCGGCAGCGCCACGTTGGCGATGGTGGTGTCGAGCACTTGCATGAAGGTCGCCAGCGACAGGCCGATGGTGCTGAGCAACAGGCTGGGCGGTGTGAAAGACGCGTTATTGCTCATCGTAAATCCTTTGAAACTCGGCTAGCGCCGCTAACCCTGTGGGAGCGAGCTGTGGCGAGGGGGCTTGCCCCCGTTTGAGTGCGCAGCACTCACAAGATCTTCGATACATCGGAAATTTTGGGGCTGCTTCGCAGCCCAACGGGGGCAAGCCCCCTCGCCACAGCTCGCTCCCACAAGATCCGGTTGATGACGGACTGGCGAATCAGCGTTGCGCGGTCTTGCTGACCGCGGCGCTGTTGTCGTGGATCAACTGGGTGATCATCGCGTCGGCCTCGGTCAGCTGACGGTCGTAGACGCTGGTGCTGAACGACGCCTTCTGCGGCGGCTGTTGCGCCAGCACCGGCCCGCTCTGGTCGTGCAGGTCCACATCGACCATGGTCGACAGGCCGACCCGCAGCGGATGTTTGGCCAGCTCCTCGGCGTTGACGTGGACCCGCACCGGCACGCGCTGCACGATCTTGATCCAGTTGCCGGTGGCGTTTTGCGCTGGCAGCAAGGCAAACGCACTGCCGGTCCCGGCGCCGAGGCTGTCGATGGTGCCGCTGTATTTGACGCTGCTGCCATACAGGTCCGTCTCGATCTGCACCGGTTGGCCGATGCGCATGTCACGCAACTGGGTTTCCTTGAAGTTGGCGTCGATCCACAGCTGATCCAGGGGAATCACCGCCATCAGCGCGGTACCCGGTTGCACGCGCTGGCCAAGTTGTACAGAACGCTTGGCCACGTAACCGGTCACCGGCGCAATCAAGGTGCTGCGGGCGTTGTTCAGGTAGGCCTGGCGCAGTTGCGCGGCGGCGGCCATCACATCCGGGTGCGATGAAACCACGGTGTCATCGACCAGCGCGCTGGTGGTCTTGAGCTTTTGTTCGGCATTGGCCAGGGCGTTTTGCGCCGAGGTCAGGTCGTCACGGGCGTGGGACAGCTCTTCCTGGGAAATCGCCCCGCCGGCGGCGAGGTTCTTGCGGCGGCTGAAGTTGTCCTGGGCCTTTTGCACTTCGGCTTTCTGGGCGTTGACCTGGGCCTTCATGCCATCCACATCGCTGTACAAGCCACGCACCTGACGCACGGTCCGCGCCAGATTGGCCTGGGCATTTTGCAGGCCGATTTCGGCATCGTTCGGGTCGAAGTTCACCAGCACCTGGCCTTCATGCACCAGATCGCCATCATCGGCGCCGATGCTGACCACGGTGCCGGTGACCAGCGGCGTGATTTCCACCACGTTGCCGTTCACATAGGCGTCGTCGGTGCTTTCGCTCCAGCGCCCGTAGAATTCATGGTAGGCCCAGACACCCGCGCAACCGAGCACGACGACGGCAGCCAGGACCAGCAGCATGAACTTGCGCTTGCCCGAATTGGGGTTGCCCTGGGTGTTTTCAGGAGGTTGAGTTGTATCGGCAGTGGCCATGACAAGTACCTTGAATTAGTGGGTCAGCGTGGCTGGCGTGGCGTTGGCCGAGGCAATGGCCTCAGGCTGGTAACCGCCGCCCAGCGCCTGCATCAGTTGGATCGACAGGTCGATCTGCTCGGAATTCAGGTTGGCCAGCTGGCGCTGGGCCTGGAGCAATTGCTGCTCGATGCTGAGCACGTCCAGGTAGTTGCCGATGCCGGAACCGTAACGCTGGACCACGGTGTTGTAGGAATCCTGGGCGATGTCGGTGGCGTGCTGCTGGGCAGCGATCTGCCGGCCGATGTCACGCAGCTGGTTGACGCTGTCGCTGACATCCCCCAGCGCCTTGACCAGGCTTTTGTTGTACTGCGCCACGGCGAGGTCGTAATCGGCGTCGCGGGAATCGAGGTCGGCGCGCAAGCGGCCACCGTCGAAGATCGGCACAGAGATCGTCGGTGCAATGTTGAAGAAGCGGCTGGCCGAACCAAACATCGCATCGCCCAGCAAGGATTCGGCGCCGGCAGCGGCACTGAGGTTCAGGTTGGGATAGAACCGTGTCTTGCCGGCGTCGATGCTTTTGCTCGCCGCTTCGACCCGCCAGCGCGCGGCCACCAGGTCCGGGCGACGCCCGAGCAACTCGGCCGGCAGCACCGAAGGTAGCGCTACCGCACTCGACTGAAGAATGTTCGGGCGGGCAATTTCATTGCCGCGGTCCGGGCCTTTGCCGAGCAGAACGGCCAGGGCAATTTTCGCGCTGTTCAAGCGTTTTTCGGCGTCGATCAGGTTGGCCTGGGAAGTGGCTTCCAGGCTTTCGGTCTGCTGGAACTGGTACTGGCTGTCGATCCCGGCAGTCAGGCGCCGCTGGCTGAGGTCGAGCATTTGCCGGGTGCGCTTGAGGTCTTCGTTGGACAGGTCGTAGACGATGTGCGCCTGACCGAGATCGCTATAGGCCCGGGCGACATCGGCGGCCAGCGTAAGTTGCGCAGCCTGCTGGTCGACTTCGGCGGCGCGAGCCTGGCCGAGGGCCGCTTCCCAGGCATCGCGTTGACCGCCCCACAGGTCGAAGTCGTAGTTGAAACCGGTGCTGATGTTGCGAACGGTGGCGTAAGCGTCACCCTGCCCGAGCGGGTCCTGGTCCCGGGCCAGGCGCGAGCGGCTGACACCAGCGCTGGCATCCAGGGTCGGCATCCGCGCAGCGTCGGCGGCGTAGGCCGCGGCGCTGGCCTGATGGGCACGGGCATCGGCGATCTGCATGTCCGGGCTGTCGCGCAGGGCCTCGCGGATCAGGCCATCGAGTTGTGGGTCGCCGAGGCTTTTCCACCAGTCGCTTTTTGGCCAGGCCGCGGGGGACAACGTCACACCGCTGAGGGATTGCCCGGCCTTGAGGGTCTTCGCGTCGAGGCTGACGCCTTCGGTTTTCAGGCCGCTGTAACTGGCGCAACCGGCGACGCTCATGGCCAACAGAACCAGGCTCAAGCCGGTACGCAAGGGGTTACTGCTCATTTGTCACCTACCCGCAGCAGGGTGATCGAGTCACCGGCTGCCACCAAAATTTTCTTCAGGATCAACTCCAGGGTTTTCAGTTCTTCCGGAGTGATGGCACCGGCCAGTTCATTCATGGCTTCGGCGCCGATGTGCGGCAACCGCCCGGCGAGCTTCTGCCCTTCTTCCGTGAGCACAAGCTGCACCTGGCGGCGATCTGCCTCGGAGCGTTGGCGGGCAAGGAAACCTTTCTGTTCCAGACGATCGAGCATGCGCGTCATCGAGCCGCTGTCCAGGGACAGGTGCCGGCACAACTCGCCCGGCGAATCGACGCCGTACTGGGCGATGATGATCAATACCTTGAACTGCGCGGCGGTGATGCCGTGGGGTTCCATGTGGGTGTCGATGATCCGGTCCTTGAGCAGCGCGGCACGCCCGAGCAACAGGCCGAGATGGCAATTCTGGAAATCTTCCGGGGAGAAATGTTTCATCTGACCACCAATTAGCTGCCTAGGCAGTGAATGTATGTCAAGATGTTACTGCCTAGGCAGCGAATGTCAACGCAATAGTTAGCATGCTTGGTAAATGATTGATCAGTGGCGTCGGGATTTGTTGCGGCCACACTGACGCCATCGCGAGCAAGCTCGCTCCCACAGGGTCGCACCGGACCTTGTGGGAGCGAGCTTGCTCGCGATGGGGGCGACTCGGTTTTAAAGAAAACGCAGGCCTAGAAATCCCGCTTGTAGAAGATGTCCAGCGAACTGGCCACGCCGCCGGCGGCTTCGAGGTAGACCCTTTTGCTCAGCTTGTAGCGCAGGGCAATGGTATTGGCCGGTTCGAACACGCCGACGCCATAGCGCAGGCTGAGCTTCTCGGAAATATTGCCGCTGGCCACCACACTGGTGGCATCTCCACTGCCCTGGGTGTCCAGCTGGAAGTCCTGGATGCCCAGGTTCTTGGCGATGCCGCTGGTCACCCCGGAGCTACCCATCAAGCCCAACCCGAGGGCCGCCTGGGCGAGCATGTTGTTGTCTTCGCCATTGCTGCTCAGCGGACGCCCGAGCACCAGATAGGACAGGGCCTGCTCCTGGCTCATGGCCGGTTCGGAAAAGATCTGCGTGGTCGGCTGCTCGGCGCTGCCACTCAAACGAATGCCGGCGATGATGTCGTCGGTCTTGCGAATGGCCTCAATGTCCAGGTACGGCTGATCGATGGGACCTGCAAACAGCAAGCGTGCCCGGCGCACCGATAGCCGCTGGCCGTAGGCGCGATATCGCCCATCGTTGAGCCACAGCTCGCCACGGGTGTCCATGTTGTCGCCGATGTGCACATGCCCCTGCACATTCGCGGTCAGGCCAAATCCTGCAAAGCTCAGCTTGTCCTCACCGACCAGCACTTCGATGTCCATTTTCATTGCCAGCGGCGGCTTGCCCTCCTCGGTCTGCTGACCCACGATCACCGTGTCATCGGAGACCTTGACCGTCGATGGCGGCAACTCGCGAATGGTGATGTCGCCCCTGGGCACCAGCACTTTGCCGGCGATGGCCAACTCATCGCCCTTCATCGAGATTTTCAGGTCAGGTGCGACTTCCAGCTTGGCGTAAGGCTCGACGGTGACTGGCAACTGCGAACCCTTGAGCGCCAGATCCACCACCAGCGCCTGGCCCCAGGCGACGTTGCCGTTCAGGCTGCCATGCCCGGCCTTGCCGCTGTCCCAGCCACCGTTCAGTTGCACGCTTTCACCGGCGATGAGCGCCTGGAGGTGCAGATTTTTCAGCTCCATTGGTAATTCAGGACCGGAGATCTGACCGTCGCTGAGTTGCAGGCTGCCATTGACCTGCGGTGCCAGCAGCCCACCGGAAATCGCGCCGCTGCCATTCAAGCGCCCGGTCAGTTTCTCGACCATCGGCACGAACGGTCGCGCCACCGACAGGTCCAGCCCGCTCAAGCGGAACGAGCCGCTCAACGGTTTGTTCTTCGGCAACGGATTGAGCTGCGCCTGCACCATCAGCTCGCCGAGTTTGCCACCGACGAAGTTGAGCTCGGTGTCGATGCGCTTGGGCGTGAGTTTGCTGGTGAGTTTCAGGGTCTGGTACGGGAAGTCCAGCCACTGGTCCTTGTCCTTGATGCGCAACGTGCCGCCGCCGGCATCGACGCTGACCTGGCCGTTCGGGCCACTGGCCTGCAGGTCCAGTTGCAGCTCGGCGTTGAGCCGGCCCTGCCAGCTGAAATCCTTCGGCAACCACTGCGCGAGGCTGTCGATCGGGAATTGCTTGAGGTGATAACGCAGCTTCGGCTCGGGCATCAGGCGCGAGTCTTCACCGCAGAGGCTGGCCTGGCCGGAGGCCCAGCAATGGGCGCCAAAGGTGATTTTGCCGTCCGCCAGGCGTTCGAGTTTCGCCGGCCCTTGCAGCTTCCAGTCCTGGCCACCGGCCTGGATATCACCGCTGGCCAGGCGTCCGCGCCAATTGCCTTTGTCCAGCGCACCGTCCAGACCCAACGCCAGTTTCAGCTTCGGCCCTTGCAGATCGAGGTTCAGTTTTTGGTTCTTGATGTCGCCCTGGCCGCTGGCGGTCAGGGTTCCCAGTGCAGTGTCACCGGCCTGGATGCCGCTGCCCTTGAGGCCGATTTTCGCCCGTTGCGCACTGTCCAGCGTGGCGTCCAGGTTCAGGCTTTGCAGGCGATGGTCCTGGAAAGCCAGCTGCGAACCTTGCAGGTCAAGCTTGCCTTGGGGCGCCTTGAGTGTGCCGGCGACATCCACGCGGCCATTGAGCTGGCCCCGCAGTTGCGGCCAGAGCTGGGCCAGGCGCGGCAACTTGAGATCGATCTGGCCGGCGAGTTTCTGTTGCAGGCTGCCTTTGCCGCTGATGCTGTTGTCGCCTAGGCGAACTTGCAGGGTATTGAGGTTCCATTGCTCGCCACGGCCATCGGCCTTGGCCTGGATCACCGCCGGCTGACCGCGCAGTTTGCCCTTGAGGTCCAGGTCGGCGTTGAGGCTGAGCACCTCGTTCTTCATCTCGCCCGTGCTGCGCAACGGCCCGGCCAGTGTGCCCGGCAGCTCCGCGACCCAGTACGCCGGGTTGATCGCCGACAGGTCCAGCGCGGTGTCCCAGGCAATGCCGTCGGCAAATTGCAGGTTCAGGTGCCCTTCAGCCTTGCCCTGCCCAGCCTGGAGTTGAATCTGTTGCAGGTAGATTTTCGTCAGATCGCCCGCGAAAGGGCTGGCCAGGGTGAAGGCGCCGGCCGGACCATCCGCCGCCGCGGCGAAATGCCCGAGGTACTTGCCGTCGGTGTAAGAGACTTCGCCGGTGAACGTGCGAAGCGCTACCTGCGGTTCGTCGATGAGCGGATAGAGCCTGTGCCACGGGAAATCCAGCCAGTCGATCTTCGCCTCGGCGCTCAAGCCCTTGCTCCAATCCAGCTGTCCGGTGAGCTTGAGGCTTTGCTTGTCGTTGGCGGTCAGGTCCAGCGCGGCGATCTGCGCGCCCTTGGCGTCGACCTTGCCTTGCAGCGCCAGGGTGACGGGCCCTTGCTCGGCGGGCAGCGTGGCTTTGCCGAGCAGCGCGTAGCCGTTCTTCAAGTCGCCTGCCCCCGTGAGTTCAAGCTGATTGAGTTGCAGGGTGTCCGGCATCTCGGCACTGGGCTTGAAGCCATCGGCGGTGATCCGCACCTTGGCCGGCAGGTTTTCCACCAGCGGTTGCAGTTCGCCGGTCAGTTGCCCGTTGAGGTAACCGCTGCTGTCGGCTTTCAGGTTAAGGGTCTTGAGCAGGTCGCCGTCGACTTTCAGCGCCAGCGCCAGCGGCTCAGGCGTCGACAACAGGGTCACCTTGCCGGAGGCGCTGAGGGGCCAGTTGCCGGAGGGCTGCAACAGGCCGGACAGGTTCAGGCGCAGATCATCGCGCTGTATCGATAGCGCGTCGATCTTCAAACCGGCCGTGGTCCAGTGCGCCGCCAGTTGCATGCCCTTGAGCTCTTCGCTGCCGTTGAACAACAGGCTGCCGACCTTGATCTCCCCCAGTTCGAGGGCCAACGGTAACTTCAGCTCCGGGAGCGTGATCGGGCCGCTGTCTGGCTCTTCGGCACCCGGCGGGAACGTCAGGCTGACCTGATCGGCCTGCAATTGCTCGATGCACAGGGTCATGCGGGTCAGGCACAACGGCGACCAGGCGAAAATCACCTTGCTCAGTTCAACCCGGTTGCTGTCCTGCTGCCATAGCACCCGGTCGGCACTCCACTGCCCGCCCAGCCGGCCCTGGAAGTTTTCCAGGGTCAAGCCCGGCACGAAACCCAATGCCCAGCGGCTGCCCGTCGCCGTGCCCAGCACCGTGGCCAGCGTCAGGACAACCACTGCCACCAGCGCCACCATCGTCAGCAGTGTTGCTTTCAAACCACGCTTCACAGCTCAGGCCCCATGGAAAAGTGCAGTCGAATACCGCCATCGTCGTCCAGCGCATGGGCCAGGTCGAGGCGGATCGGCCCCACCGGCGATACCCAGCGCACGCCGATACCGACCCCGGTCTTGAGGTTCGGCAGTTCGAGCGTGTTGAAGGAGTTGCCCTGATCGACAAAGGTCGCGATCCGCCATTTTTCGGCGATGGAATACTGATACTCCGCGCTGGCGGCGACCATGTAGCGACCACCGATGCGGTCGCCGTCGGAGTTTTCCGGGGACAGGCTCTGATAGTCGTAGCCACGCACGCTCTGGTCGCCACCGGCGAAGAAGCGCAGCGATGGCGGCACCGATTTGAAGCCGTTGGTGGCACTGCCGCCGACCTGCACCCGCCCGAGGAGGCGGTGTTTATCGAACACCGTGGTCAGGCCTTTGACCAATGCCGTGCCGTAGAGCACGTTGCTGTCGGAACCCAGACCTTCCTTGGCCACTTTGGACTCGAATTGCAGGCGATAGCCGTTGTGCGGGTCGATGCGATTGTCGCTTTTGAGGTACGAATAGCTCACACCGGGCATCAGCAAGGTACTGAGTCCCGAGTCGTCGCCCAGTTGGTAATCCTCGCGCTGCCACTTCAGCGATACCACCCGTTGCCAGCCGCTGGGCAGTTTGCTGTGCCACTCGGGGCCGAGGGTCAGCAGCTTGCTGTGGCTGTCCTTATCGGCGATTTCTTCATTCTGGTAGCCACCGGCAAAACGCAGTTTGTCGGTCAGTGGCGGGTCCAGCGGAATGTCGTAGAACAGCCCGACGTTTTGCCGAGGTGCCGAGACTTCGGTTTCCCAGCCATAACTGTGCCCTTGCGCGTTGACCCAGTGCCGGGTCCAGTTGGCCTTGGCCCGCGGGCCGACGTCGGTGGAGAAACCCAGGCCCAGGCCCATGGTCCGCGGCTTGCGGGTTTCGAGCTTGACGTCCACCGGGATCGCCTCGTCCCTGGACGCCGTGGGTGCCGCGTCCACGCGCACGCCTTCGAAGTAGCCGCTCGATTGCAGGTTCTGGTTGAGTTCGGCGATCAGTTCCGAGTCATACGGCGTGCCGGTCTTGAACGGCACCATGCGTTGCAGCAACTCGTCATCGAACGGCGTATCGCCCTCGAAACTGACCTTGCCCAAGGTATAGCGCGGACCGCTTTCATAGATCAGTTCGATATCGGCGACGCCGGCACGGGGGTCGACCGACAGTTTTGAACGGGTGAAACGGCCGCTGAAAAAGCCATAACGCGAAGCCTGATTCTGGATCAGGCGCTTGGCGTCCTCGTAATGCCCATGGTTGAGCACGGCGCCGGGCTTGAGCGCGTCGCTTTTGGGAATTCGAAAGGCCTTGAGGGAGGCTGCCGGACCGTCGACACGCACCGTGACGTTGCGCAAGTGCACCGGCTCGCCGGGGTCGACCGTCAACACCAGGCGCGGCTTTTCGCCACCCTTCACCTCGCTGTCGATGTGCGGCTGATAATAGCCCAAGGCCTGGGCGGCCTTGCGCGCCTGTTCTTCGGCGCCACGACTGAAGCGCAGCAACGCTTCTTCATCGCGATCGCCGAGGCTGCCGATATAGCCTTCGATATTGGCTTTCAGCTCGTCATTGGACGGTTTGATCCGTACATCCAAATCGCTTTGTGCCAGCGCTGCGCAACTGGTCATCAGCATCAGCACACCGCTGGTAATTCTTCCTGGAAACTTCATAGGCGCGGATGCTATCACGAGCATGGATCATGAACATGGAAGCGTGATAGAGCCTGACATGCAAAGAAAGTTCGCCGTTCAAGCGGTTGCAGTATGTAACACCTGGGGATTGGGGTGAAAAAACACGTGCTCGCGAATCGGTCCTACGGCAACTTCACCGATTTCCTGATAGCCCTGGCGCTTATAGAACTCCAGGTAGCGAGGGTTCCCGGTATCGAGGATCACGCCCTGTGAGTTTTCATCCACGGCGCACCAGTTGTGCACGGCTTGCAACAGTTGTTCGCCGAAATGTTTGCCCTGGAACTGCGGATGAACCCCCAGCAACGGCAGGACGTGCACCGAGTCGTTTGGCACACAGGCTTCCACGGCAGCGTGATACTCGAGGTAGCGACGGGTGCAGCGAAATCCCGTACTGAGCACCATGCGCAGGCGCCAGGCCCAACTTTCGGTGACGCCGAGGCGACGTTGCGGCGGTGCGATCAGGGCGATACCGATCAGGCGGTCGTTGACCAGCAGGCCGATGGCCGGCAGGTCCTGAAAAAAGTGCTGGGTCACCAACTCGCGCACGGTGGCGCGAACCCGCTGTTCGTAGCCGGGGCGCTCGGCTTCGAACAGATAGCCGAAGGTCGGCTCGTGTCGATAAGCCTGGTACAGCAACGAACGCGCTTCGCGGCCGTAGCCGCTGTCGAGCATGTGAATATCGGCGATAGCGGTCGAGGTTTCGGGCATGACGGTTGATCTCCCCGGCACAGCTCGGGTGGCTGCGCTCTTGTTGTTACGAGCCTGTTGGCGCTGACACAGTTCCTTACAGATCCGCAATCAGTGTAGGCAATGAAACCGCCTTTGCTTTTGTGGGAGCGAGCTTGCTCGCGATAAGGCCATCACTATCGACGCAAAGCTGACAGGCAAAACCGAATCCCCTCACCCCACACTGGCCCGATTCCCACATGTCAGCTAGCATCGCCCTTTTGCCAGGACTGCCGACCATGAAGATCGTCTCCTTCAACATCAACGGGCTGCGCGCCCGTCCCCATCAGCTGGCGGCGCTGATCGAAAAGCACCAGCCCGATGTGATCGGCTTGCAGGAAACCAAGGTCCACGACGAACAGTTCCCGCTGGCCGAGGTGCAGGCCCTGGGTTATCACGTGTACTTCCACGGGCAAAAAGGCCATTACGGCGTCGCCCTGCTCTCGCGCCAGGAGCCGCTGGCACTGCATAAAGGTTTCGCCACCGACGAAGAAGACGCCCAACGACGCTTCATCTGGGGCACCTTCGCCGACGCCAACGGCGTACCGGTGACCATCATGAACGGTTATTTCCCACAGGGCGAAAGCCGCGACCACCCGACCAAGTTCCCGGCCAAGCAGCGTTTCTACGGCGATTTGCAGCAATTGCTGGAAAGCCAGTTCAAGAACGACCAGCCGCTGGTGGTGATGGGCGATGTGAACATTTCCCCGGAAGACTGCGACATCGGCATCGGCCCGGACAACATGAAGCGATGGCTGAAAACCGGCAAGTGCAGCTTCCTGCCGGAAGAGCGCGAGTGGATGGCCCGTCTGAAGAACTGGGGCCTGGTCGACAGTTTCCGTCACTTGAACCCGGACGTGACCGACACCTTCAGCTGGTTCGACTATCGCAGCCGTGGCTTCGAAGACGAGCCCAAGCGTGGCCTGCGCATCGACCTGATCCTCGCCTCCCACGGCCTGTTGCCACGGGTGAAGGCCGCCGGTGTGGACTATGAACTGCGAGGCATGGAAAAACCTTCGGACCATGCACCGATCTGGCTTGAGTTGAGCTGATTCAGGACCAACCACAATCCCCTGTGGGAGCGAGCTTGCTCGCGATAGCAGTCTTACATTCAACATCGATATTGAATGTAAAGGCCCCATCGCGAGCAAGCTCGCTCCCACAGGGGACCACCACTGCAATTTGTCATTTTTCGGAAACCTTACTGACTTAATCTCCCGACACCTCCTTTGGCTTTATATGGTGCCGGCATGATGCTGCGCGTGTTGTTCCTGTTGATGCTGTGCACGGGCTTGCCGCAGGCGGCCTCGGCCGGCGACTTGCCGACACCCGAACACGGCCCGGCGCTGCGGATTCAGGGTTCCAACACCATCGGTGCGGCATTGGGGCCGGCGCTGGTCGAGGGTCTGTTGAGTGAACAGGGCCTGCGCAAGATCCGCCGTGAAACCCCGGACACCGCCAACGAACTGCGCATCGTCGGCGAAACCGTTCAGGGCCGTCGGGTCGTGGTGGAGGTAGCGGCCCATGGCTCCAGCACCGGTTTCACTGCACTCAAAGCAGCCAGCGCCGATCTGGCCGCCTCGTCGCGCCCGATCAAGGACAGCGAACTGGCCAGCCTGCAATCACTCGGCGACCTGAAAAGCCCGAGCGCCGAACAGGTCATTGCCATCGATGGCCTGGCGATCATCCTTCATCCGGACAATCCGCTGAACCAACTCGACACCGTGCAACTGGCGCGCATTTTCAGTGGCGAGGTGAAGAGCTGGGAAGACATTGGCGGTCGCGGCGGGCCGATTCATCTGTATGCACGGGATGATCAGTCCGGGACCTACGACACCTTCAAGGAACTGGTCCTCAGCGGCCACGGGAAAACCCTCGGCAGTGCGGCGAAGCGCTTCGAGTCCAGCGAACAACTGTCCGATGCGGTCAGCGCTGACCCGCATGGCATCGGTTTCATCGGTTTGCCCTACGTGCGCCAGGCTAAAGCCGTGGCCATTGTCGACGGTCAATCGCAAGCCATGCCGCCGCTCAACAGCCTGATTGCCACGGAAGATTATCCGCTGTCCCGTCGGCTGTTCTTCTATCTGCCACCCAACGGGAAAAATCCCTGGGCCAATGCCCTGGTGGCGTTTGCCCAAAGCACTAAGGGTCAGGCCATTGTGGCCGCCAATGGCTTTATCGCCCAAACCGTCCAGGCCATGGCCGTTACCCCCAATGCGCTGATGCCAGAGGGTTATCAGGCGCTAAGCAGACATGCTCAACGGTTGTCGGTGAACTTCCGTTTCGAGGAAGGCAGCGCCACCCTGGACAACAAGGCCCGACAAGACCTGTGGCGGGTGCTCGACTATATAAAGCAGCACGACAAAACGGCTGGGCAAGTGACGCTGGTGGGGTTTGGCGATGCCAAGAGCGACCCGGCGCGCGCCGATCTGTTGTCGAAGCTGCGGGCCATGGCGGTACGGCGGGAGTTGGTGAAGAGCGGCGTGGTGTTTCGCGAGATTCGCGGATTCGGTGCCGAAATGCCGGTGGCGGCCAATAGCGCCGATGAGGGAAGGATCAAGAATCGGCGAGTTGAGGTTTGGGTGTATTGAGCCAGATGTTGGTGCATTGAATGGAATGACGCCTTCGCGAGCAAGCCCGCTCCCACACTGAATCTTCGCCGTGGAGAGATCCAATGTGGGAGCGGGCTTGCTCGCGAATGGCAGGCGCCGCGGTCTTAGTGTCCGCTACGCATCATCTCCTTCGGCACATATTTGCCGATTTCGAACTTGCCGATTGCCGCACGGTGCACTTCGTCCGGGCCGTCGGCCAGGCGCAAGGTGCGTTGCATTGCATACATGTAGGCCAGCGGGAAATCGTTGGAAACCCCTGCCCCGCCATGGATCTGGATCGCCCGGTCGATCACCCGCAATGCCACGTTTGGCGCGACGACCTTGATCTGCGCGATCTCGCTTTTCGCCACTTTGTTGCCGACGGTGTCCATCATGTACGCCGCTTTCAACGTCAGCAGGCGTGCCATGTCGATTTCCATCCGCGAGTCGGCGATCTTGTCGATGTTGCCGCCCAGGCGTGCCAGAGGCTTGCCGAACGCTGTGCGGTTCACCGAGCGCTTGCACATCAGTTCCAGGGCGCGCTCGGCCATGCCGATCGAACGCATGCAATGGTGAATCCGGCCAGGGCCAAGGCGACCTTGAGCAATTTCGAAGCCGCGTCCCTCGCCCAGCAGGACGTTTTCGTAGGGCACCCGCACGTTTTCGAAATGCACTTCGGCGTGCCCATGAGGTGCATCGTCGTAACCGAACACCGGCAGTGGACGCACGATCTTCACACCGGGCGCATCCACCGGCACCAGAATCATCGAGTGCTGGGCGTGACGTGGCGCATCCGGATTGCTCAGGCCCATGAAAATCAGGATTTTGCAGCGCGGGTCGCAAGCACCCGAGGTCCACCATTTCTTGCCATTGATCACCCACTCGTCGCCATCGCGCACGGCACGAGCAGCCATGTTGGTGGCGTCGGAGGACGCGACATCCGGTTCGGTCATGGCGAATGCCGAGCGGATCTCGCCGCGCAGCAGCGGTTCGAGCCAGCGTTGTTTCTGCTCTTCGTTGGCGTAACGCACCAGCACTTCCATGTTGCCGGTGTCCGGTGCCGAGCAGTTGAACGGCTCTGGCCCCAGCAGCGAGCGGCCCATGATTTCCGCCAGTGGCGCGTATTCGAGGTTGGTCAGGCCGGCACCCAGTTCGGACTCAGGCAGAAACAAATTCCACAGGCCTTCGGCCTTGGCCTTGAGTTTCAGTTCTTCCATGATCGCCGTCGGCTGCCAGCGATCGCCCTCGGCGACCTGGCGCTCGAACACGGCTTCGGCGGGATAGACGTAGGTGTCCATGAACGCTGTTACGCGCTCACGCAGTTCCTGAACCTTGGGCGAATAAGCGAAATCCATGAGCGAGATACCTTCTTGGGGGAGGTTGTTTTAGGTCATGTATCGATGCTAGAACAGCGTTGATAATTTACCTAGCCTATTCTCGGCGTGTATAAACATTCATCACCGATATATGATCGGCTGATCGTCACGGTCAGCCCGCCCACACAATAAGAGAGCCGCGTAATGAATCTGAGCAAGGTCGATCTCAACCTTTTCATCGTCTTCGACGCGATCTACACCGAAGCCAACCTGACCCGCGCCGGGCAGATTGTGGGCATTACCCAGCCAGCGGTGTCGAACGCTCTGGCCCGGTTGCGCGAGACCTTCAACGACCCGTTGTTCGTGCGCACAGCCCAGGGCATGGTGCCCACGCCCATGGCGCAGAACATCATCGGCCCGGTACGCAACGCGCTCTCGCTGCTGCGCGTGTCGGTGCAGGAAAGCCGCATTTTCAACCCGCAGCAAGCGGTCAAGACCTATCGCATCAGCATGACCGACCTGACCGAAGCGGTGATCCTGCCGCCGCTGTTCCAGCGCCTGCGCCGCCTGGCTCCGGCGGTGATCATCGAAAGCTTCCTGTCCAAACGTCGCGAAACCACCAAGGAACTGGCCGCCGGTCGCCTCGACTTCGCGGTGGATGCGCCGCTCAACACCGACCCGCAGGTGCGTCACGTCAAATTGATGGAGGACCGCTACGTGTGCGCCATGCGCAAGGGGCATCCGCTGGCGGGCAAGGAAAAACTCACACTGGACGATTACCTGAGCCTGACCCACATCCATATTTCCAGTCGTCGCAGCGGCCTCGGCTATGTCGACCTGGCGCTGGGCAAGATGGGCATCCAGCGCAAGATCGCCCTGCGCTCCCAGCATTACCTGATGGCCTCGCAAGTGTTGCAGCAGACCGACATGGTCATGACCGTACCGGAACGCTTCGCCCGTCGTAACGATTTGCACGCCTTTTATCTGCCGGTCAACGATGTACCGCCGGTGGAAACCCACCTCTACTGGCACGAAAGCACTGACCAGGACCCGGCGAACCGCTGGATGCGCGAGCAGATGATCGAGTTGTGCCAGCAGGTGACGGCGCAGGAGAAAAAGCTCGAGAAGGTGTAGGGCTTGATACCGAGGTGCCCCCATCGCGAGCAAGCTCGCTCCCACAGTAGGTATCCAGTGAACACAATACTTGTGTCCGACACAGATCCCTGTGGGAGCGAGCTTGCTCGCGATGAGGCCCTTCTCCACACCGGAAAGACCTGCCCCTTGACGTAAACGTCAACCTGCCATTAGCTTAGCGCCATGACCTTTTGCGAGCGCGTCCATGAGCAGCCAGACCTACAGCATTTCCGATCTCGCCCGCGAGCTCGACATCACCACCCGTGCCATTCGCTTTTATGAAGAGCAAGGCCTGCTCAGCCCCGAGCGTCGTGGCCAGGAACGCATTTACTCACCCCGCGACAAGGTCAGCCTGAAGCTGATCCTGCGGGGCAAGCGCATCGGTTTCTCCCTGGCTGAATGCCGCGAGCTGATCGAGCTCTACGATCCGTCCAGCGGTAACACCAAACAGTTGCACAGCATGCTGGCGAAAATCAGCGAGCGCCGGGAACAGCTTGAACAGCAAATGCTGGACATCGAACAGATGAAACTGGAACTCGATACCGCCGAAGAGCGCTGCGTGCAGGCGCTGGAGCAGACGCTCAAAAGCCAGGAAGTCATTCAGTAAAACCCGACCCCTTGTAGGAGCGAGCCTGCTCGCGATGGTCGTTAACGATAACGCGTGTTTGCTGGATAAACACGGTGCCTGGGAGCCCATCGCGAGCAGGCTCGCTCCTACAGGGTTCTCCGAACAATCAGCACAGGTCGAACCCCATGCCCCTCCCCACCCACGTACGCATTGTCGAAGTCGGCCCACGTGACGGCCTGCAAAATGAAGCCCAACCCATCAGTGTTACCGATAAGGTGCAACTGGTCGACGCACTGACCGCAGCCGGGCTCGGCTATATCGAAGTCGGCAGTTTCGTTTCGCCCAAGTGGGTGCCGCAGATGGCCGGCTCCGCTGAGGTCTTCGCGCAGATCCAGCGCAAACCTGGCGTGGTCTACGGCGCGCTCGCCCCCAACCTGCGCGGTTTCGAAGATGCCCTCGCCGCCGGGGTCAAGGAAGTGGCCGTGTTCGCGGCGGCGTCCGAAGCGTTTTCCCGGCGCAACATCAATTGCTCGATCAGCGAAAGCCTGGAGCGTTTCGGGCCGATCATGGACGCCGCCAGACAACATGGGGTGACTGTGCGCGGGTATGTGTCCTGCGTGCTGGGCTGCCCCTATGAAGGTCATGTCGCCCCGGAGCAGGTCGCCGTGGTCGCCCGCGAGCTGTATGCCATGGGCTGCTATGAGGTCTCGCTGGGGGACACCATCGGCACCGGCACCGCTGGCGCAACCCGCAAGATGTTTGAAGTGGTATCGAAGGAGGTGCCCCGGGAGAAACTCGCCGGGCACTTCCACGACACCTACGGTCAGGCTGTGGCCAACATCTACGCCAGCCTGCTGGAAGGCATCTCGGTGTTCGACAGCTCCATCGCAGGTCTCGGCGGCTGCCCCTACGCCAAGGGCGCCAGCGGTAACGTCGCCACCGAAGACGTGGTTTACCTGCTCAACGGCCTGGGCATCGACACCGGAATCGACCTCGACGCCTTGATGCTCGCCGGCCAGCAGATTTGCACGGTATTGGGTCGCCCTACCGGCTCCCGCGTGGCCAAGGCCCGCAGCGCACAGTGAGTGCGCTGAGTGTGTCCGGGTGTTACCGCACGGACTCAAACGTGGGCACAAGCGAGTAACACGGAAACAAAATGTAGGGTTTTGCCTGAGGCGCAAAACCCTACAAATTTTCAAACCATTGATTTTAAAGGCTTTTATAAAGTTGGCACGCCTCCTGCTATATCTATCGCATAACAAGAATAAAAAAATTGCAGCAAACCTAATAAAAACAAGACGTAACGACTCTGACATAACAAAAACAACACGGCAGAGACGCAGCTAACAGATTTTTTTGGAGAAGATGTGCTTTTCAGGGTGCTTTTCGGAGTTACCCGCAACCGGGCAGAGAATAATAAAACTACCTTCAGGTAGCTCCCGAACTGGTTGGATCGCTTAGCGAGAAAGTAGATCAGCGCTCAAAAAAATACGTTTGCTCTTGATCCCGAATGGGGATCGCCAAAAACAGCGGTAAAGGGCAACGGTTGCCAAAAACAAAAACAGACCGACCCTCAATAATAAAAAAAGAGCACGCGCAACAAAAATTAAAGGGGAGCTTCGGCTCCCCTTTGTGCTGTCTGCGATTCTGAAAACTCTGCAAGACACTGTGGGAGCGAGCTTGCTCGCGATGGCGGTGGATCAGTCAGCACAAATGTTGAATGTCACACCCTCATCGCGAGCAAGCTCGCTCCCACAGGCTTCCTCTTCATTCCTGCTTTTCGCGCAACTCCTCGATACTGATCTCGCGCATCCGGAATTTCTGGATCTTGCCAGTCACCGTCATCGGAAACTCCTCGACGAACTTGAAGTAGCGCGGCGTCTTGAAGTGCGCGATGCGCTCCTTGCACCAGGCTTGCAGCTCTTGCTCGGTAGCGCTGTGGCCGGGGTGGAACTTGATCCAGGCGACAATCTCTTCGCCGTAGCGCGAGCAAGGAATGCCGATCACCTGCACATCCGCAACGGCCGGATGAGTGAAGAAAAATTCTTCCAGCTCCCGCGGGTAAATATTCTCACCACCACGGATGATCATGTCCTTGTTGCGCCCGGCAATGCACACGTAACCCTCGTCGTTCATGCTCGCCAGGTCGCCGGTGTGCATCCACCCAGCCTGATCGATGGCGTCCGCCGTGCCTTCAGGGTTGTTCCAATAGCCGAGCATCACGCTGTAACCGCGGGTGCATAGCTCACCGATGGTGCCACGCGGCACCAGGTTGCCCGCTTCGTCGATGATCTTGCTTTCCAGTTGCGGCTGGGTGCGGCCGACGGTGGTCACGCGCAGTTCCAGGTCGTCTGAAGGACCGGTCTGCAACGACACCGGACTGGTTTCCGTCATGCCGTAGGCAATCTGCACTTCGCTCATGTGCATTTCGCTGATGACCCGGCGCATCACCTCGATAGGACAGGTTGCGCCCGCCATGATCCCGGTGCGCAGGCTCGACAGGTCGAACCCGGCACGCTGAGGTTGATCGAGCATGGCGATGAACATGGTCGGTACGCCGTACAGCGCGGTGGCCTTTTCTTCAGCCACAGTGTCCAGGGTCAGCAACGGATCGAACGCGTCGTTCGGGTAAATCATCGTACTGCCATGGGTGATGCAGCCAAGATTGCCCATGACCATGCCGAAGCAGTGATACAGCGGCACCGGGATCACCAGGCGATCGGCCGCCGTCAAGCCCAGGCTTTCGCCAACCATGTAACCGTTGTTGAGAATGTTGTAGTGACTGAGGGTCGCACCCTTGGGAAAGCCGGTGGTGCCAGAGGTGTACTGGATGTTCACCGCCTGATCGAAATGCAGGCTTTCCTGACGTTCGCGCAATTGTTCAGGAGACACGCTGCCAGCCAGATCCGTCAGTTGCGACCACGGCAGGAAACCGCTGGGCGGCTGCACATCCAGGCTGATCACGCCGCGCAACTCCGGCAACCGCTCGCTGAGCAATTTACCGATGGACTGCTCCGCCAGTTCCGGCACCAGGCCCTGCACCATGGCGTGATAGTTCGAGGTCTTGAAGGCCCCGGCACACACCAGCCATTGGCAGCCGGATTGCTTCAACACGTATTCGAGTTCGGAACTGCGATACGCCGGATTGATGTTGACCAGGATCACGCCGATTTTCGCGGTGGCAATTTGGCTGATGCACCACTGCGCACAGTTCGGCGCCCAGATACCGAGGCGGTCCCCGGCTTGCAGCCCCAGCGCCAGCAGTGCCCTGGCGTGCAGGTCCGCGGCCTCGGCCAATTGCCGCCAGGTATAACGCAGCTGTTGATGGCGCACCACCAGCGCCTCCCCGTCCGGGTACTGCGCAACCGTGTTGTCGAACGCCTGGCCGATGGTCATCGCCAGCAAGGCTTTGTCCTGGGAACCACGGGTGTAACTGCGTTGCGGGCTTGCACTGGGTTGATCCATGACGACCCCTATTGTCTTTATTTTGTAGGAGCGAGCTCGCTCGCGAAGAACGTCAAGGCACCGCGTTTATCCAGACAACACGGGGTATCGTTGACGTCCTTCGCGAGCAAGCTCGCTCCTACAGAATCACCCAAGTTGACGTTTACGTAAAGGGTGATTGACAGCCATTCGTCACAGGCTTACGTTAACGTAAAGGTGAGAACCCATTGACAGTCTCACCAACCGACAAAAAAGCCAAAAGGTGACCCATGAACTATCCATCCCTGAACTTTGCCCTCGGTGAAACCATCGACATGCTGCGCGATCAGGTTCAGTCCTTCGTCGCCAAGGAGATCGCCCCGCGCGCCGCTCAGATCGACATCGACAACCTGTTCCCCGCCGACCTGTGGCGCAAATTCGGTGACATGGGCCTGCTGGGCATTACCGTGCCGGAAGAGTACGGCGGTGCCGGCCTGGGTTACCTGGCCCACGTGGTGGCCATGGAAGAAATCAGCCGTGGATCGGCTTCGGTGGCGTTGTCCTACGGCGCGCACTCCAACCTGTGCGTCAACCAGATCAACCGTAACGGCAACCACGAGCAGAAATCCAAATACCTGCCGAAGCTGATCAGCGGCGAGCACATCGGCGCTTTGGCCATGAGCGAACCGAATGCCGGTTCCGACGTGGTGTCGATGAAACTGCGTGCCGATAAACGCGGCGACAAGTACGTGCTCAACGGCAGCAAGACCTGGATCACCAACGGTCCGGACGCCAACACCTACGTGATCTATGCCAAGACCGACCTGGAAAAAGGCCCTCACGGCATCACCGCCTTCATCGTCGAGCGCGACTGGAAAGGCTTCAGTCGCAGCAACAAGTTCGACAAGCTCGGCATGCGCGGTTCGAACACCTGCGAACTGTTTTTCGATGACGTCGAGGTGCCGGAAGAAAATATCCTCGGCGTGCTCAATGGCGGCGTGAAAGTACTGATGAGCGGCCTCGACTACGAGCGTGTCGTGCTCTCCGGCGGCCCGACCGGGATCATGCAGGCGTGCATGGACCTGATCGTGCCGTACATCCACGACCGCAAGCAGTTCGGCCAAAGCATCGGCGAATTCCAGCTGATCCAGGGCAAGGTCGCCGACATGTACACCCAACTCAACGCCAGCCGCGCCTACCTGTATGCCGTGGCCCAGGCTTGCGAGCGCGGCGAGACCACGCGCAAGGACGCCGCCGGCGTGATCCTCTACAGCGCCGAACGCGCCACGCAAATGGCCCTCGACGCGATCCAGATTCTCGGTGGCAACGGCTACATCAATGAATTCCCGGCCGGCCGTCTGTTGCGTGACGCCAAGCTGTACGAAATCGGCGCGGGCACCAGTGAGATCCGTCGCATGCTGATCGGTCGCGAACTGTTCAACGAAACCCGCTAAACGGAGCTGCACATGGCTACCCTGCATACCCAGCTCAACCCCCGTTCAGCGGAGTTCGCCGCCAACAGCGCAGCGATGCTCAAGCAGGTCGACGCGTTGCACACCCTGCTCGCCCAAGTGGCGCAAGGTGGCGGCCCGAAGGCTCAGGAACGCCATACCTCGCGGGGCAAATTGCTGCCTCGCGAACGCATCAACCGCTTGCTGGATCCGGGTTCGCCGTTTCTGGAAATCAGCCAACTGGCGGCGTACGAGGTGTATGGCGAAGACGTCCCCGCTGCTGGCGTAATTGCCGGGATCGGCCGTGTGGAAGGCGTCGAGTGCATGATCGTCGCCAACGACGCCACGGTCAAAGGTGGCTCGTATTACCCGCTGACGGTGAAAAAGCACCTGCGCGCCCAGACCATCGCCCAACAGAACCGTCTGCCGTGCATCTATCTGGTGGACTCTGGCGGCGCCAACCTGCCGCGTCAGGATGAAGTGTTCCCGGACCGCGAGCACTTCGGGCGGATCTTCTTCAACCAGGCCAACATGAGCGCCATGGGCATCCCGCAGATTGCCGTGGTCATGGGTTCCTGCACCGCTGGCGGCGCGTATGTGCCGGCCATGGCCGATGAAGCGATCATGGTCCGCGAACAAGCGACCATCTTCCTCGCCGGCCCGCCGCTGGTGAAAGCCGCGACTGGTGAAGTGGTCAGTGCCGAAGACCTCGGCGGGGCCGATGTGCACTGCAAGATTTCCGGTGTGGCCGACCATTATGCCGAGAGCGATGAACACGCCCTGGCACTGGCACGCCGCAGTATCGCCAACCTCAACTGGCGCAAGCAAGGCGAGGTTCAGCAACGCACGCCGATCGCCCCGCTCTACAGCAGTGACGAGTTGTACGGCGTGGTCCCGGCCGACGCCAAGCAACCGTTTGACGTGCGCGAAGTGATTGCGCGGCTGGTGGATGGTTCGGTGTTCGACGAGTTCAAGGCGCTGTTCGGGACGACGCTGGTCTGCGGTTTTGCTTACCTGCACGGTTACCCGATCGCGATCCTCGCCAACAACGGCATCCTCTTCGCTGAAGCGGCGCAGAAAGGCGCGCACTTCATCGAACTGGCGTGCCAGCGCGGCATCCCGCTGCTGTTCCTGCAGAACATCACCGGTTTCATGGTCGGGCAGAAGTACGAAGCTGGCGGCATCGCCAAGCACGGCGCGAAACTGGTGACCGCCGTGGCCTGCGCCAAGGTGCCGAAGTTCACCGTGATCATCGGCGGCAGTTTCGGTGCTGGTAACTACGGCATGTGCGGTCGCGCCTACGATCCGCGCTTCTTGTGGATGTGGCCGAATGCGCGCATCGGCGTGATGGGCGCCGAACAGGCGGCCGGCGTGCTGGTGCAGGTCAAGCGCGAACAGGCCGAGCGCAGTGGCCATGGTTTCAGCGCCGAACAGGAAGCCGAGATCAAGCAACCGATCCTCGACCAGTACGAAGAACAGGGTCACCCCTACTATTCCAGCGCGCGTCTGTGGGACGACGGTGTCATCGACCCGGCCCAGACCCGCGACGTACTGGCCCTGGCCTTGTCCGCGTCGTTGAACGCGCCAATCGAACCGAGCCGCTTCGGCGTGTTCCGGATGTGATCCGACCTCTGTAGGAGCGAGCTTGCTCGCGATAGGCGTTAACGATAACGCGGGGCATCAGGTAGCCAGCGTCGGTTGAGCGCTCATCGCGAGCCTGCTCGCTCCTACAGAAGAATAGAGTTGTGGAGACGGACAATATGAGCGACTTCAACACCCTCGAACTGCTGACCGACCCCCGTGGATTTGCCACGCTGTGGCTCAGCCGTGAAGAAAAGAACAACGCCTTCAATGCCGAAATGATCCGCGAACTGATACTCGCCCTCGACAAAGTCGCCAGCGATGCCAGCCTGCGGTTTCTGATCGTGCGCGGTCGCGGCAAGCATTTCAGCGCCGGCGCCGACCTGGCCTGGATGCAGCAATCGGCCGAGCTCGATTACGCCACCAACCTCGATGACGCCCGGGAACTGGCGGAATTGATGTACAACCTGGCCAAACTGAAGATTCCGAGCCTGGCCGTCGTGCAAGGCGCAGCCTTTGGCGGCGCGTTGGGCTTGATCAGTTGCTGCGACATGGCCATCGGTGCCGATGATGCGCAATTCTGCCTGTCGGAAGTGCGCATCGGCCTGGCACCCGCGGTAATCAGCCCGTTCGTGGTGCAAGCCATTGGCGAGCGCGCTACACGTCGCTACGCCTTGACCGCTGAGCGCTTCGGCGGGCAACGGGCACGGGAAATCGGATTGTTGTCGGAGAGCTATGCAGGTGCCGAGCTGGAACAGAAAGTCGAGCAATGGATCGACAACCTGCTGCTCAACAGTCCGGCCGCGATGCGCGCCAGCAAGGACCTGTTGCGCGAAGTCGGCGACGGCTCACTGACCCCGGCATTGCGCCGTTACACCGAAAACGCCATCGCCCGCATCCGCGTCAGCCCCGAAGGCCAGGAAGGCCTGCGCGCCTTCCTGCAAAAACGTCCGCCGAGCTGGCAAGCCGAAACCACCAAGGAGCCCCGTTGATGAGCGCACCTGTCCTCACCACCCTGCTGGTGGCCAACCGTGGCGAAATCGCTTGCCGGGTAATGCGTACCGCCAAGGCCCTGGGCCTGACCACCGTGGCCGTGCACAGCGCCACCGACCGTGACGCCCGGCACAGCCGCGAAGCCGACATTCGGGTTGACCTCGGCGGCAGCAAGGCCGTCGACAGCTATCTGCAGATCGACAAACTGATCGCTGCCGCCAAGGCCAGCGGCGCCCAGGCGATTCACCCCGGCTATGGCTTTCTGTCGGAGAACGCCGGGTTCGCCCGCGCCATCGAAGCGGCCGGCCTGATTTTCCTTGGCCCGCCCGCCTCGGCCATCGATGCCATGGGCAGCAAGTCCGCCGCCAAAGCCCTGATGGAAACCGCTGGCGTGCCACTGGTGCCCGGTTATCACGGCGAAGCCCAGGACCTGGAAACCTTCCGCGCCGCCTGCGAACGCATCGGCTATCCGGTGTTGCTCAAGGCCACGGCCGGGGGTGGCGGCAAAGGCATGAAAGTGGTCGAGGACGTCAGCCAATTGGCCGAAGCCCTGGCCTCGGCCCAGCGTGAGGCGCAATCGTCGTTCGGCGACTCGCGGATGCTGGTGGAGAAATACCTGCTCAAGCCACGTCACGTGGAAATCCAGGTCTTCGCCGACCAGCACGGCAACTGCCTGTACCTCAACGAACGCGACTGCTCGATTCAACGTCGTCATCAGAAAGTCGTCGAAGAAGCACCGGCGCCAGGCCTGAGTCCGGAGCTGCGGCGCGCTATGGGTGAAGCCGCCGTACGCTCGGCGCAGGCCATCGGCTACGTCGGTGCCGGCACCGTGGAGTTTTTGCTGGATGCACGCGGCGAGTTCTTCTTCATGGAGATGAACACCCGCCTGCAGGTCGAACACCCGGTCACCGAAGCCATCACGGGCCTCGACCTGGTGGCTTGGCAGATTCGCGTGGCACGCGGCGAAGCGTTGCCGATGACTCAAGACCAGGTGCCGCTGGTGGGGCACGCGATCGAAGTGCGGCTGTATGCCGAAGACCCGGGCAATGATTTCCTGCCGGCGACCGGTCGCCTGGAGCTGTATCGCGAATCCGCCCAAGGGCCGGGGCGTCGAGTGGACAGCGGCGTTGAAGAAGGCGATGAAATATCGCCTTTCTACGACCCGATGCTCGGCAAGTTGATTGCCTGGGGTGAAGACCGTGAACAGGCGCGCTTGCGCCTGCTGAGCATGCTCGACGAATTCGCCATCGGCGGGCTGAAGACCAACATCAATTTCCTGCGGCGCATCATAGGCCACCCGGCATTTGCCGCTGCCGAACTGGATACCGGCTTCATTCCGCGTTATCAGGAACAGTTGCTGCCGACCCCAGCGGAACTCAGCGAGGATTTCTGGCAAGCCGCCGCCCAGGCGTTCGCCCAGAGCCAGCCTCATGCAACCCGCGCCGATGACCCGAGTTCGCCGTGGGCTGCACCTAACGGGCTGCGTACCGGCTTGCCGAGAGAAATCACCCTTCACTTGAGTTGTGAAGGTCAGGACCGTGCGCTGACGCTGGGCGACATCAATGCCCACAGCGCTCGGCTCAAGGGCGAGCAACTGCTGACCGAACACGAAGGCGTGCGCCGTCAGCACCGCGCAATACGCCGTGGCGATTATGTGTATTTGCAGTGGGATGGCGAGTTGCGCCGCATCGAGTCGTACGACCCGATCAGCGCCGTCGAGGCCAGCCACAGCCATCAGGGCGGGCTGACCGCTCCCATGAACGGCAGCATCGTCCGGGTACTGGTAGAGGCCGGGCAATCGGTCGAGGCCGGAGCGCAATTGGTGGTACTGGAAGCGATGAAGATGGAGCACAGCATCCGCGCGCCCCACGCCGGGGTGATCAAGGCGCTGTATTGCCAGGAAGGCGAAATGGTCAGCGAAGGCAGTGCGCTGGTCGAACTGGAAGAAGCGTGAAATGAAGATCGGTCCTACGCATCGCGAGGACCGATCTGATCAGAACCTGGCTGTTGCCTGAACCACTACACCGATGATTCGACACTCTTCGGTGTACAAGGCTTTCGGATACGTCGGATTGAGCGGGACCAGATAACGCTGCCCGCCCTCTTCGATGAGCTTGCGGAACGTGGCTTCGTTGCTGCCCGGCCACTGGGCAATGACCAGTTTGCCAGGCTCGACGTCCACCGCAGGGTCCACCAGGATCAGCATGCCTTCCGGGATACTGATGCCATTGGGTGCGGTCATCGCATCGCCTGCCACTCTCAACCAGAATGCCGGCCCCCGGGCGTGGTAATCGGACAGTTCAAAGTGCCCTTTTCCGTACACCGGAACCTCGCCGTCACGCACTTCGGCAGGTTCGCGCCAGTCACTGACCGGGTAGCGAAAGTACGGGTTGTACTTCTGTGTCAGGGGGATTTCGTCGTCCGTTGACGCCTGCGGCTCCCGGATCACCAGCGCCACTTCGAGAAACTCAAGGCCCAGCGCCCGCAGCACACGGTTCATGTCTTCGATGCCGGGTTCACGACGTTTGTTGAGCCAGTGGCCAATGCCGCCCTGGGACATCCCGAGGCGCTCGGCGAGTATCTCTTGAGTGATTTTGAGTTCACTCATCTTGGCCTTGACCAATTCAATCCATTTATCCATGTGCGGCACGATACGTGGGCGACTCCAGCCATCAAAACACAAAATGTAGTATTTAAATTGTCGTCACAAATACAGTTCGTATTAGGATCGGTTCACGGATCTGAATCTAACACGGAGCTTGCCATCGCCATGAACCAACCCACCAATGACCTGCCGGACATGCACATCGACACCACCTTTACCTCGCCCCTGGACTCAGCGGCGGCACAACGCGCGCTGGACTATTACTTGAAACCAGCTGTTTCGGAGGGAGTGGCCGAGCCGCGTTTTTTTGATGTAAACCGCAATATCAGCGGCGAAGAGGCGCTGGTCCATGCCCTGGACCTGTTGCGCTGTGCTGCCGCCACCGCGTACGAGTCCGCCAATCACCTGCAAGGCGCAAGCCGCGACCTCGCGTTTTCGACCGTACACATGATCGACATGGCCAAGGCGATGGTCGATCGATCGCTGGAGAAGTATGAAAACGGTTGAGCTGAGAAGACAAATCGAGAGGGCAGGAAAGAATTTTCCTGTCGCGCAGGCAAAAACATTTGACTTGCAAACGAGAATGATTATTATTGCATCAGCTGGTCGCGAGATCAGTCGATGGACCAGGTGACCTTAGGTCGGTCTCCTGGACTATCTCCTCATCAGGCTAATCACGGTTTTTGACCCGGCTTTTTGCCGGGTCTTTTTTTTGCCAGTTTTTCTGGCTTTGGCTTCAGGCTAATGAAGTCTTTGGGTGCCGCAAATTCGATGGCGCGGATGATATCAAAAGAATTCCAGTTGGCAAGAGAAGCCCGGCATCATTGGTTCAAACCAGCGACAGATAGCACTTGAGAATCAATCGCATAGCCTCTAAGCTGCGGCGGCGTCAAGGAGGACGCCCCCACCCTCGCACCCCGCAATTCCCCTCGGTTTCACCCCACTCTTGCGTGTAAAGTAGCCACCATAAAAATCATTTTCAGGACCCGATTATGGCCGTGGCTAAATCTTCTTTCGACATCAGTGCCAACTTCGACAGCGGCAATATCCAGGTAATCGATGTCAGCGACCCGCTCAAGCCCCTGCTGGCGATCCGCCCCGATACCAAGAGCAACCATTTCCAATGGTTTCACTTCAAGGCCAGCGGCCTGCATGTCGGCCAGGAGCACTGGTTTCGCCTGAACAATGCCAGCCAATCCTCCTACAACAAGGCCTGGGCCGGCTATCAGGCGGTGGCGTCCTACGATCACGTCAACTGGTTCCGCGTACCGACCATTTTCGAAGGCGACTGCCTGCGCTTCAGCCTCGAAGCCGAGCAGACCCACGCCTGGTTCGCCTACTTCGAACCCTACAGCCGTGGCCGCCACGACTGGCTGATCGAGCAGGCGCTGACCAAGGCCGGCACCGAACTGCTGGCCACCGGCAAGAGTGTCGAAGGTCGCGACATCCAGCTATTGCGCAAAGGCACAGGCGTCGAAGGCCAGCGCAAAGTGTGGATCATCGCCCAGCAACATCCGGGCGAGCACATGGCCGAGTGGTTCATGGAAGGTGTGATCGAACGCCTGGAAAGAAACGACGACCCGGTGCTGAACAAACTGCTGGCCGGCGCCGATCTGTACCTGGTACCGAACATGAACCCGGACGGCGCCTTCCACGGACACCTGCGCACCAACGCCATGGGCCAGGACCTGAACCGCGCCTGGCAGAACGCCAGCCAGGAAATCAGCCCGGAAGTCCTGTTCGTTCAGCAGCAAATGGAAAAATACGGCGTCGATATGTTCCTCGACGTCCATGGTGACGAGGAAATCCCTCATGTGTTCACAGCTGCTTGCGAAGGCAATCCGGGTTACACACCGCGGATCGAAAAACTCGAAGAGCACTTCCGCAACCACCTGAAACACACCACAAAGGATTTCCAGACCAAACACGGCTACACCCGCGACGAGCCGGGTCAAGCCAACATGACGCTGGCCTGC
Organism: Pseudomonas sp. GW823-FHT06E10; assembly: GCF_058794995.1. Lineage (NCBI taxonomy): Bacteria > Pseudomonadati > Pseudomonadota > Gammaproteobacteria > Pseudomonadales > Pseudomonadaceae > Pseudomonas > Pseudomonas sp. GW823-FHT06E10. Next base: position 35,772 of record NZ_JBXAHJ010000020.1, read on the forward strand.
AACAGCGTGGGCCAGAAGTACGACTGCCTGTCGCTGACCCTGGAAATGCCGTTCAAGGATCATGACGATCATCCGAATCCGTTGACGGGGTGGTCGGGCAAGCGTTCGAAGCAGCTGGGCAAGGATGTGCTCACCACCATTGCAGATATGGTCGATACCCTGCGCTGATCTCCCTTCAAGATCAAAAGATCGCCGCCTGCCGCAGGCTGCGATCTTTTTCTCCATTGCAACTAGCCGCGATCCTTGCCCCGCAACATGCTGTCCAGCACATCATCCCGCCGCACCCAGCCGTGAAACAACGCGGCCGCCAAATGCAGCAACACGGTCAGAAACAGCAGGTACGCCAGATACCCATGGGCCTTGCGCAAAAACGCAAACAGCTGGGCGTTCGCCGGCACGATCGATGGCAACTGCAGCGAACTGCTGAGCATCACCGGTTCGCCCGACGCCGAAATCATCGTCCAGCCCAGCAGCGGCAAGACCAGCATCAAGGCATACAGCAATACATGCGAGGCCTTGGCCGCCATCGCTTGCCAGCCCGGCAAATCCGCCGGCAGCGGTGGTTGCGTGGTGGAGAACCGCACCACCAGCCGCACGATCACCAGCAGCAAGATCGCCACACCCAAAGGTTTGTGCAGATTGATCAGCCATTCATGACGCTCGGACACCGAGGCGACCATGCCGGCACCGATAAACAGCATGGCGATGATCATCAGTGCCATCAGCCAGTGCAGCAGTCGCGCCAATGGAGCGAAGTGGTTGGGTTGGGTGCTCATTGCTGGGCCTCCTGTTTGGCGGCGGGCAACTGGCTGACTTCGCTGGTGCGACGCAGGTAGGAATTGGCGTAACCGGCTGAACGAGCGGCGAGCAACGGGTCGTCGGATGCTTCGATACCGGCGGGTAAAACCAGCGGATCGTAATTGATGTCACGGCATTCGCCATTGAGTTGCGGCTGGGTTTTTTCCAGCACCAGCGTGCCTGCGTTCAACACTTTGCGCCCTTCAGGCCAGGCTTTGCTGGCGTCGTTTACTGGATCGCCGGGATTGGCCAGGATGATATTCAACTGCCAACGCAACGGTCCTGCGGCTATACGCTGAACCAGGTCTTTCTCCAGAAAGTCGCTGCCCTCGGGCGCCATGGCACCCGACGCATCCTGCGCTACCGGCACCATGCTCCAGCGCACAGCCTGGCGTTGTCCGGCAGCGTTCACCAGATAAAACGCGTTGACGCTGTTATAGGTCTCGGTGACGTAACTGGCTGACGGTTTGGCGGTCTTGATCCAGGCCAGAAAGGGTGCAGCTTCCGGATGCGCACCGAAAAACGCCGGAACCGCGGTCGGGTTCGGCTTGCCCGTAGCCGGGTCCGGCGACTGCGCCTGCTGCAATTGATAGAACGCCTCGGGCGTGCCCACCGGGAACACCGGCATGCTGTTCATCCCCGTGCGCCACTGCTGGCCGTTGGCCTGGGTGAAGCGCAAGGCCATGCTGCGGATCGGCACGGCACTGTCCGGAGCATAAGGGTTGCCGGCCGGCAAGGCGAAACGCCCGACCACCGGCGTCCGAGCTTCGTTGAACACCTGGGCGGTGGAATAGCTGCGCGCCTCACCGCTGCTCTCGAAATGCCCGATCACGCACACGCCTTTGGAATGGTTGCGACGGAACCCCGGATGCACGCCGTTGTTGGTTTCCAGCACGTTGATCAGTTTCTTCGGGGTCAGGCGCTGTGGGTCAAAGGTGCCGTTGACGTAGGCAAACGCCCCAGCCACGACGGCAACGACCACGGCAATGCCAGCCAGACGCAACGTCAGGCTTGCCGCACTCAAGGGTGGCCGGGTTGGCGGTGATGATCGATCTACCATGAAAGACTCCAGGGCCATCGGCCACAAGTGAGAAGAATCAAGCAGACGAACCGCATGCAGGTTTATTCCCACGCGCGGTATTTATTTTTTCTGACGTGGAATAACCTCCGGTACCGGACGTCTTCCTAGTCCCAAGCGTAGTGACTAGTCAGAACTTCATGAGCGATATCGACGAACAACTGAGGGAAATCATTCCAGGATTGCGACGGTTCGCCGTGTCGTTGACGCGCAACACCAGCAGCGCTGACGACCTGGTGCAGGCGAGCCTGGAGCGGGCACTCTCGAGTTGGGCTGGCAAACGCGCCGAGGGCGACTTGCGCGCCTGGCTGTTCTCGATTCTCTATCGGCAGTTTCTCGATGCCCACCGTCGCTCCCGGCGCTACGCGCGCATGCTCGAATTCTTCACCGGGCGTGACGATGCCCAGCCCTCGGTGGAGCGCACCGTGATTGCCCAATCGACCCTCAACGCCTTCGACCGGCTGCCCACCGAGCAGCGCGCGCTGCTGCTCTGGGTGTCGGTGGAAGGTTTGAGTTACAAAGAGGTCGCCGAGATTCTCGACGTACCCACCGGCACCGTGATGTCCCGCCTGTCCCGGGCTCGCCAGGCCCTGCGCCAACTCAGCGATGGCGAAATCAACCGCCCTTCCCTGCGGAGACTCAAATGATCAGCATGCCCCCCAGCGAGCGTGACCTGCACGCCTACGTCGACCACCAACTGAGCGACGCCGACCGACGCCAGGTGGAGACTTTTCTGGCCGGCAACCCGCAGATGGCCGCGCAAGTGCGTGCCTGGCAGCAGGATGCCCAGACACTGCGCGCAGCTCTGGGTGGTGCCTTGCAACAACCCTCGAACCCGGACCTGGATCCGGCGGTTATACGCCAGCGCCTTAAACGCCAATCCCGTAGACACCTGGCCAGTGCCGCGGTGTTGTTCATCGCCGTCAGCGTCGGCGGTGTCAGCGGCTGGCAAGCGCGGGAGATGACACTGGCGAGCCCCCAGCTTCCAATGACCGATGCACTGCAGGCGTATCGCCTGATTGCCCAGCAAGGCCTCCTGCCGGCGGATTTCAAAGTCGGCGACGACGGTGACATGCAAGGCTGGCTCGACCGCTACTTCACACAGGCCAATCGCCTGCCCGACCTTTCGGATAGCGGTTTCAAACCGGTCAGCGGGCGCCTGCTGAGCACCGAGCAAGGCCCGGCGGCGATGGTGGTCTACGAGAACCAGAGCGGGCAGAAAATCAGTTTCTACGTGCGCCCGCCAGGGCCGAAAAACTTCCTGCTGCCCAGGGGCAGTCGCAGTGATGGCGAGTTGCAGGCCGAGTACTGGTCGGGAAGTGGCTACAACTATGCGATGGTCAGCCCGGCGGATACACCAGCGGCACGGATGCTCAAACAGACCACTCAATTCTGATCGCCATCCAGCTGCTTTTTTTGTGGGAGTTTGCGGTGTTCCTTTAGAGCCCAGTGACGGTGGCCCGGAATATGCCGACACTGCTGGAAGCAGATTCCCTGCTCTGGTTACACTATGGCGGCGCAGCACAAAGAGCCTGCCCGTACACCAGAGGTGATATCCCAGTGGCCGTTCGACCGCCCAGCCGTTCGCGAATCAAATCGCGCTGGCAAACGTTGCGTCGCCTTCTCGGCAAGGCACCGGCTGCCGGCAGCGCCACGGCCGGCCAGGTCATCCACGACTACTTTCGCCATCAGGCCCATGCCCAGGGCTACACCCTCAGTCACAGCCAACAGCGGGTGATCGACTGCATGGCCCGGCATGCCTGCATGCTGATGGGCACTGCGGCGAAACCCCTTCCCGGCCTTTACCTGCATGGTGCCGTGGGGCGCGGCAAAAGCTGGCTGCTCGACGGGTTTTTCCGGGCCATTCCCCTCGCGCAAAAACAACGCCTGCACTTCCATCAGTTTTTCGCCCAACTGCACCAGGGCATGTTCGAGCACCGCGATCAGGCCGACGCCCTGGCGATCACCCTCGATGAACTGCTCAGCGATTGCCGGGTGCTGTGTTTCGATGAGTTCCATGTGCACGACATCGGCGATGCGATGCTCATCACCCGGTTGTTCAAGGCACTGTTCCAGCGCGGCATCCTGTTGCTGGTCACCTCCAATTATCCGCCCGAAGGCCTGTTGCCCAATCCGCTGTACCACGCCCGCTTCAAACCGGTGATCGACTTGATCAATACGCGCATGCAGGTGATGGAGGTCGGCGGGCCCCACGACTACCGCAGCCAGGCCCGAACCCATGCGCATCAGTTGTTCACTCAAGGTCACTACGTCTGGCCGGCGAGCGTGGCGCAACGACAATCGCTGAACCTGCCCAGGCACAATGCCCTGCCTGTTTCGTTGCCGGTAGGTACCCGGCATTTGCGAGCACGTTTCTGCGAAGGGCGCGGCGTCGGTTTTACCTTCACCGATTTGTGCGATCAGCCCACGGCGGTGATGGATTATCTGGAGCTGTGCCGCCAGTTCGACCGCTGGATCATCGATGAACTGCCACTGCTGGGCGATTGCACGATTGCCGCCCAGCAGCGTTTTATCAACCTCATCGACGTACTGTACGACCAGGACAAGCACCTGACGTTGCTCGGGCAGCACTCATTGCGCGAAAGCCTGGGTGGCGATGCCATTGATCTGGCGCGCACGCGCAGCCGATTGGGACAACTGGTCGAAGTCAGCGAACCGGTCTGATCGATAGCTTTTTGTTGCATTGACTGACTTCTTCGCGAGCAAGCCCGCTCCCACAATGGATTTGTGTCGGATACAGAATTTTTGATCTACACCGATCAAATGTGGGAGCGGGCTTGCTCGCGAAGGCGGCCTGACAGTCGCCACATCTTTCCCGCTATCATGTCGCCCATTTCCGGGGCCCCGCGCCCTCCTCTAGGTTAATGGCGAATCTGTTCATGCATACCCTTGCTCAATTGCGCGCCGGCGAGTTGTCGGGCATCACGCGGCTGGATCTGGCCGAAGGCCTGACCGAGTTTCCCCGGGAGATCTTCGATCTGGCGGATTCGCTGGAAGTGCTCAACCTCAGCGGCAATGCTCTGAGCGCGCTGCCAGAGGACTTGCATCGCCTGACCCGTTTGCGCGTGCTGTTCTGCTCCGATAACCGTTTCACCGAATTGCCGGCCTGTGTTGGCCAATGCGCTGCACTGACGATGATCGGCTTCAAGGCCAACCGTATCGCCCACGTGCCCGCAGCGGCACTGCCACCGCTGCTGCGCTGGCTGATCCTGACCGACAATTGCATCGAGACGCTGCCGAGCGCGTTGGGAGAGCGGCCATACCTGCAAAAGCTGATGCTTGCCGGTAACCGCCTGCAGGCGTTGCCGGACTCGATGCACAATTGTCATCGGCTGGAGCTGATCCGCATCGCCGCCAACCAGTTCACCGACTTGCCACAATGGCTGCTGACGCTGCCAAGCCTGACCTGGCTGGCCTACGCCGGTAATCCGCTGGAAACCGAAGCCGATGCCGCCGCCCTCGATGCCACACCGCGCATTGACTGGTCGGCATTGCACCTGGAGAAAAAACTGGGCGAAGGGGCGTCCGGAGTGATTCATCAAGCTGTCTGGCAACCGACCGACCAACCGGCCATGCCCGTTGCGGTGAAGCTCTACAAGGGCGAAATGACCAGCGATGGCTCGCCGCTGCACGAGATGAACGCCTGCATCACCGCCGGCCTGCACCCGAATCTGATTCGCGTCGAAGGGCGGATTGTCGATCACCCGCAACAAACCGCCGGGCTGGTCATGCAGTTGATCCCGCCGAGTTTTCGCAACCTCGCCAGCCTGCCGAGCCTGGCGTCGTGCAGCCGCGACATTTATGCCGAAGGCTTGCGTTTCAGTGCGGCGGTGGCGCTACGCATTGCCTCGGGCATTGCCTCGGTGGCCGAACACTTGCACAACCACGGCATCACCCATGGCGATCTCTACGGGCACAATATTCTGTGGAATGAACAGGGCGATTGCTTGCTGGGGGATTTTGGCGCGGCGTCGTTCCACGGGATTTCCGACAGCCTGGAAAGCCGCGCCTTGCAGCGGATCGAGGTGCGGGCGTTCGGGGTGTTGCTGGGCGAACTGCTGGAGCGGGTTAATTCGGGGTTAAGCGACGAACAGCGTGGGGTACTGGAAGATCTGCAACAGCGTTGCTGTCAGCCGCAAGTGCTGGCACGGCCGGGGTTCAGCGAAATCGTGCGGCAATTGGAAAGTCTGTGACCGCTGCGCGCTCAATCGCGAGCAAGCTCGCTCCCACAGGGTAGCGCTAAACCTGTGGGAGCGAGCTTGCTCCGGGCGGCGATCCGACGATGACGGTCTGTCAAACAACATGACCGTCATTGACACAAAGACTTAACCCGCCAACCCGACAAACATGTCCTGCACGTCGTCGTGGTTATCGAGGCCTTCGAGGAACGCTTCGACTTCCGCCATCTGCTCATCGCTCAGGCCGCTGACCGGGTTTTTCGGCTGGTAGCCCAGTTTGGCCGACAGCACAGTGAAGCCTTGTTCCGGCAGGGCTTTCTGCACCGCGTCGAGGTCGGTCGGTTCGGTCAGGAACAGGGTTGCACCCTCTTCACCCGGCTCGAAATCCTGTGCACCGGCTTCGATGGCGGCCATTTCCGGATCGGCGTCCGGGGTGTCCGGCGACGCTTCGATCATGCCGACGTGGTTGAAGTCCCAGGCCACCGAACCGGAAGCCCCCAGCTGACCCTTGCGGAACGCCACGCGGATCTCGGCGACGGTGCGATTGATGTTGTCGGTCACGCACTCAACGATCAACGGCACCTGATGCGGGGCGAACCCTTCATAGGTCACGCGATGGTATTGCACGGTTTCGCCCAGCAGGCCCGCGCCCTTCTTGATGGCACGATCCAGTGTTTCCTTGGGCATCGAAGCTTTCTTGGCCTGTTCAACCACCAGGCGCAAGTGCGCGTTGGTAGCAGTATCAGCGCCGTTGCGCGCAGCAATGGTAATTTCTTTCACCAGTTTGCCGAAGATCTTGCCCTTGGCATTGGCTGCCGCTTCTTTGTGTTTAACCTTCCACTGTGCGCCCATTTCTCACTCTCTTATCTGTGGCATCTGTGGCGCCGAGACATCTATTGGCCGACGCTTTGCACAAGTTTATACGGCCTAAAGTTGGCAATCGACCAAAAAATCCCGACTTGCATCGACATCTTCACCAGCGGTTGTAGGGCAATTCGGAAATGTCGCTTTACCGTACCCGCAATGCGCCGGGGTTTCGTACGCTTTGCACCCTACTCCACAGCGGTAGCGCGTTCGATGCACAACGACAAGGATAGTCCCACCACCCTGACGCTTCTCGAAGACGACCTGAGCTTCCAGGTGGTCCGGTTCAGTGGTCATGAAGCGCTCAACCAGCCCTATCGATTCGACATCGAGGTGATCGGGCTGGCACCAGCCCTGAACCTTGAGCGATTGCTGCACCAACCGGCGTTCCTCGAATTCGGCCACGATCAAGGCATTCATGGCGTGCTGGACAGCGCCAGTTGTGAACATCGAAGCGGGCACCGGGTCGCTTACAAGCTGGTGCTGGTGCCTCGTGTCCAGGTGCTGGAACAGCAACGATGCCGACGTATTTTCCAGCACGCCAGCGTGCCCATGATCCTGCGCCAATTGCTGGAGCAACATGGGTTGCCCGCCAGCAGTTATCGCTTTGAACTGGCAACCAGGCACTATCCCCTGCGACCTTTTTGCATTCAGTACGAAGAATCCGACCTGGCGTTGCTGCAACGGCTGTGCGAGGAAGAAGGCATTCACTATCACTTCGAGCATCAACGCGACGGCCATGTGCTGGTGCTGGCCGACGACAGCTTGAGCTTTCCCCAAGAGCCACTGCTCATGTCGATGAGCGGCGGCGCCCCCGGCGAACACCAGGAACCGGTGATCAGCGAACTGTTCCAGCGCCATGACGCCACGCTCTCCCCTGTGCGTCCAGGCGCCAGGAATCCGGGTGCAGCGGACATCAGCGAAGGCGCAGCCAATCACTCGTTCGCCACGGCGAGGCACTGTCCCGCTGGCGAGCAACAACATCGCGACCAGCTCAGCCGTCGACAACTGGAACGCCTGCGCTGCCGTCACCAGCAGATCCACGGTCAAAGTAGCCAGGGGGCATTACGCAGTGGCCGGATCCTGCAAGTGGCCGAGCACCCGCTGGCGAATTTCAATGATCAGTGGCTGGTTACCGAAATCCGCCATCAGGGGTGTCAATCATCCATTCTGCTCGACGACACACCGGGCATGGCCTCGGGTTACCGCAATCAATTCAGCGCCATCCCCTGGTCGACGGTATTCAGACCAGCGCTCAAACAACCCAGGCCGAGTATCCCCGGGTATCAGCCCGGTCGCGTGTGCGGCCCGGTCGGGCAACCGGCGGCAGTGGACGAGGATGGCCGGGTTCAGGTGAACCTCTGGCCCGCCACGCAACCAGACGCTGAAGAGTCCAACGGCCTGTGGCTACCGCTGGCGCTGACCACCGCCGAGGACTGGATCGATCCGGCCCGCTTGCCCGTGGCTGGCAGCGAGGTACTGGTGATTTTCCTCGACAGTGACCCGGATCGCCCGGTGCTTTGTACGGCCATGGGCCCTCGGCCACAACCTCACCGCCCTCGCCCGCATGAGCCCCGTGGCGATACCCGCCTGCTGTTCGACTGGCTGCTCACCCGCTCGGACCCTGCACCCTGACGCTCAACCCTTGTCAGCCTTGCCGGCTGCAGCAGCGAACTTCGCCAGACGCACGTCCAGATGCCGTGGCCGATGCCCGTGATCCTCCGCGCGCTCCTTGCGGCGGATGGCGTTGCGCACCATCAGCGAGCCGATATAGCGAATCGGCTCCGGCGGGAAAAAGCCCAGAGGGCCATTGACCAGCGGCGAACGGGTCCAGGGGTTGTCCAGGCCTTGAACCATCGACGCCAGAATCTGCCCGCCCATGTGGCAGGGGCCGACGCCGCTGCCGGAATAGCCGAAACCGTAAAACACATTGCCACTGGCGCTCATCTGTCCGAAGAACGGCAGCCCGGTCACCGATCGATCCGATGGACCGTTCCAGGTCGCCTCGACCTTGACGTCGGCAAACGCCGGGAAGAAATCCGCGAGACTGCTCTGCAACAGGCCGGCATAAGGCGATGGCTGATCGAACACCGGCAGCATGCGCCCGCCATAGGCAAAGGTGTTGCCGCCCTTGCCGAGCATGATCCGGCCGTCCGGCGTGTTGTGGTAGTAGTGCACGAAAATCCGCGAATCGAGCACCGTGACGCCGCTGGTCAGGCCGATTTCGTCGAGTAAATCCGGCCGAGGCTCGGTGATCAGCATGTCGCTGGAAACGATCGCCACGCTGCGTTCGAACTGCGGGAACGCCCGGGCCATCCAGGCGTTCATCGCCAGCACCACGCGGTCGGCGCGAATGGTGCCCCTGGGGGTTTGAATGCCCGCCGGCCGGCCCTCCTCCAGCCCGGTCATCGCGGTGTTTTCATGAATCCTCACCCCCAGCTGCAGGGCTACCCGGCGCAACCCACGCACCAGTTTGCCCGGCTGCACACTGGCCGCGGCCGGGGAAAACCAGCCTTCCAGGTGTTTGCTGGAACCGGCCATGCGCTGCACATCGGCCACTGGCCGCTGGGTGAACGAGTTGATGCCGTTGCGCTCCAGCGCCGCGATCACAGCGTCGGTCGAGCCGACCTGCGCGCGATTGGTCGCGGTGTAGAGGGTGCCATCGAGGCGGTAATCGGCGTCCACCCCATACTGTTCGCAGAAGGCGCCGATGGCATGGATGCTGCGCTCGGACTCCTTGACCAGACGTACGGCTTCTTCGACGCCGAACAAACGTTCGAGGGTGAAATACTTGGCCGACCACGACAACGCACAACCGCCATTGCGTCCACTGGCCCCGGCACCGCAGATGTCCGCTTCGATCAGCAGCACATCCAGTTCGGGGTTCTGCTCCTTGAGCATGATCGCGGTCCACAACCCGGTGTAACCACCGCCGACGATACAGACATCGGCGCGGGCGTCGCCTTCCAGTGGCGGACAGGTTTCGGATGCATCAGCCTTCAAGGCCTGGTCCAGCCAAAAGGGTCTCATGGGGTCAATCTCCGGTCAGTGGCCCACACGCCGGCCTGCCGCAGGTGCAGCAGGCGACGAGGGACAGGATTCAGGTACGCAGGGGTTTGATGGTCATCGCTTGATTGGGCACGTAGGCGAAGTGAGTGCCCAGGCCACCGGGGCGGCTGTTCCAGTGCGGGATCAATACCAGCGCCGAGAACATGGCGCAGCCGGCGAAGACGATGAACACGGTAACGGTGTCGAAGTAGCCCGGCAGCAGCCCGCCGAGAATCGCCCCGACCGAACCGCAGCCGTTGACGAAGCCGGCTGCCGTGGCGCCGGCCTTGGCGGTGCCGAAGTCGATGGCGGCCGCGCCGCTGATCATCGAGTCCGGTCCGTAGAGGGTCAGGCCCATGACGAACAGCAGCGCCACCACCAGCAGCACGCTGCCGGTATGCAGGGCGCCCATGAAAAACGCCAGGGACACTGTCAGCGCCAACAGGCTGATCACGCAGGCCGGCATGCGCCGGGCGCCGAACAGTTTGTCCGAGGCCAGGCCAATCAGGATCGGCCCGAGCAACCCGGCCAGTTCGAACGCAGTCGGAATGATCGCCGCGCCGACCTTGCCCACCGAAGGCATCTGTTCGAAGACGATCACCGGCCCCCACAGCAGAATCGCGTAGCGCGCCGGCTTGAGCATGAAGTACGCCAACCCCAGCACCAGCACCGTGCGGTTGCGCAGGATTTCCTTCAAAGGCTCCCACATGCTGATTTTGCTTTGCGCCTCGGCTTGTTCGGCGGTCAGCTCAGGCTCCGGCTCCACCGCCGGCAAGCCGACGTCTTCCGGTTTGTTGCGTTGGAAAATAAAAAACAGCACGGCGACCAGCCCAACCACCGCCGCACTGGAAATGAACGCCGCATGCCAGCTGCCGATGAGCGTGTACGCCCACCAACCGGCAAACGGCGAGGCTACCAGGCCACCAAAGGCGTAGCAGGAACTCCACAGGCCCAATACCCGTCCGCGTTGCTCGGAGGGAAAGAAGCTGCCGAGGTTCTTGCACAGCCCCGACCAACCGGTGGACTGCGCCAGGCCTTGTATCAGCATGCAGGTAGCGAAAATCGGTAACGTTGCGAAGTTGCCCATCACCAGCGCCGCGGCAGCGGAAATCAGCAACCCGCCGAGCACCACAACTCGCGGGCCAAAACGGTCTGCGAGGATGCCCCAGGTGAACTGACCGACGGCGTAAGCCGTCAGGTAGATGGCGTCGAGGTTGGCCATGGCCATTTTGTCGAGCATGAAGGTCGGGTCTTCGCCAATACCGAGCTTGGCGACCGAGAAAGCTTTGCGGGTGAAATAGAACGCGGCGTAGGCGAGCCAGGTGATCGCGAAGATCTGCACGCGCCAACGCTTGATGGTGCCGATGTGCTTGTTCATTGTGGTTCTGACCTCAGGGTGTGAGTGTGCCGGCAGAATTGGAAGAAAACGCCTGTGTTTTTATTGTTGAGCACTGCGATATCGCCCTGTCCCTACGGCGGATACCGGTCAGATGAGTCCTGTAGTTGCACGCACAGGCTCATGGCACCCGCTGCTGTTCGACTGACCAGTCAACGGGGCTGAGGTGGATAAAAACAATTACTGATTAATAAGTGAAATCGATTTATCGTATTTCAAATATAAGTTCAGATTGTTACTGGAGATTCCCATGTCGGTGTCCCACGCCCAGCTCAAAGCTTTCCACGCCGTGGCGGTCCATGGAAGCTTTACCAAGGCCGCCGAACGCCTGTTTCTGACGCAACCGGCGATTTCCGACCAGGTGCGCAAGCTCGAAGAGCGCTACGGTGTTTTGCTGTTTCACCGCAACAAACGCTCGGTGCGCCTGACCGATCTGGGCGAGCGTCTGTTGAGCGTTACCCAGCGGCTTTTTGTGATCGAGGCGGAAGCCCAGGAACTGCTTCAGGAATCCCAGGCCCTGCAGACCGGCAGCCTGATTCTGGCGGTGGATGCACCGGTGCACGTGCTGCCGCAGATTGCCCGGTTCTGCGAACGCTACCCCGGGATCAGCGTGAAGATCGAAACCGGCAACACCGACGAGTCGCTTTTTCGACTGTTCAACTATCAGGCTGACCTTGCATTGCTGGGCCGTGATGTCAGCGATGAACGCCTGATTTCACTGCCCCTGCGCAACGACCCGATGGTGGCGTTCGTGTCGCGCAATCATCCGTGGGCCGACCGCGAATCCATCACCCTCGCCGACCTCGACGACACGCCACTGGTGTTGCGGGAAATCGGTTCGGTGACCCGGCAGACGCTGGAGGAGGAAATGGCGAGGGCCGGGTTTCGCATTCGGCCGGCGATTCAGGTTGAAGGTCGCGAGGCAGCGCGGGAGGCGGTGGTGGTGGGGATTGGCGTTGGCGTGGTGTCGGCTGCCGAGTTTGGTGCGGATTCGCGGGTGTGTGCGTTGCCGATTATCGATTGCAAACGCAGGCTGACGGAAACCCTGGTGTGCTTGCGCGAGCAGAGTTCGCGGCGGGTGGTGGCGACGTTTCTTGAGATGGTGCGCGAGAGTCTTGTGTAGGCAGGTCCGGCCCCATCGCGAGCAAGCTCGCTCCCACAGTGGTGGTGTATCGTCTGAATAATCTGTGGTCGACGCAAATCCCTTGTGGGAGCGAGCTTGCTCGCGATGCAGGCAACTCGGTCTACCTGACGGGCGCCAACCCGAAAAACGCCTGAATCAAGCGCAAGTCCCGCCGCCGCTCCATACAACCAATCATGTGCCGATTCACCAACCCCTCGCCAATGATCGGCACCGCCGCCACCCGTGGATCGTGGCTGACCTCCACCGACGACACCACCCCCACCCCCAGTTCGGCGGCCACCGCCTCGGTCACCGCTTCGCGGCTGTCCAGTTCCAGCAACACCCGTGGATTGACCTTGGCCTGGGTGCAAGCCTCATCGAAGGTGCGCCGGGTAATCGAACTCGGTTCGCGCAGCACCATGATCACCTGATCCAGTTCCTTGAGCTGCACGCCTTTAGTCTTCTGCGCCCAAGGATGCCCGTCGGGCACCAGTGCGCAAATCCGCGACTCGTTCAGTGCCTGCAGATGCAGGCCCTTGCGCGGCTCGACCTCGGTCAGCACCGCCACGTCGGCATGTTCGGACAGCAGCGCCGCCAGGGTTTCCTGGGCGTTGCCCAGGCGCAGGTTCACCGTGATCCCCGGATAGCGCGCCCGCAGGCTGGCGAGCATGGGCATGACCATGTGCGGGCCGTCCGCCGCCACCTCCAGACGCCCGGTCAGCAATTGCCGGTTGGCTTCGAGCATTACCTGCGCCTCTTCGGCCAGGCCGAACATCGCCCGGGTGATTGCCGCCAGTTTGGTGCCCTCCTCCGTCAGTTCCACCCGTCGGGCGGTGCGGCGCAGCAGGGTGATCTGGTAGTGCTCCTCCAGGGCCTTGATGTGCCCGGTGACCGCCGGCTGGCTGATGAATAGCCGCGCCGCCGCCCGGGTAAAACTGCCTTCCCGGGCCACGGCATCGAAGGCGCGGAGCTGAAACAGGTTCATGAATAACTCTCACTGATGGCTGGCATAACAATAAACAATTTGATTGATAACACAGCAAATTGCAATTTAGGCCCCGTAGCTTCATCCCATCGATTGCGAGGACACGAGAATGAGTACTGCCGAACCCATCCTGCTCACCCCCGGCCCGTTGACCACGTCGCCCCGCACCCGTCAGGCGATGATGATCGACTGGGGTTCATGGGATGACCGCTTCAATCAACTGACCGCCAGCCTCTGCGAGCAACTGCTGGCCATCATCAACGGCACTGCCACCCACCACTGCGTGCCTTTGCAAGGCAGCGGCACCTTCGCGGTCGAGGCAGCGATCGGCACGCTGGTGCCTCGGGACGGCAAGATTCTGGTCCTGATCAATGGCGCCTACGGCAAACGCCTGGCGAAAATCTGCGAAGTACTGGGCCGCTCCTTCAGTACCTTCGAAACCGCAGAAGATGAGCCGACCACCGCCGCCGACGTCGACCGCCTGCTACGTGCCGATCAAGACATTACCCATGTCGCCCTGATTCACTGCGAAACCAGTACCGGCATCCTCAATCCGCTGCCAGAGATCGCCCAAGTAGTGGCGCAACACGGCAAGCGCCTGATCATCGACGCCATGAGCTCCTTCGGCGCCCTGCCAGTGGATGCGCAGCAAGTGCCGTTCGACGCACTGATCGCCGCCTCGGGCAAATGCCTGGAGGGCGTGCCGGGCATGGGTTTTGTCTTCGCTCGCAAAGAATCCCTGGCCAGCGCCGCCGGCAACTCGCATTCGCTGGCGATGGACTTGCAGGACCAGCACGCCTACATGGCCAAGACCGGCCAGTGGCGCTTCACCCCGCCGACCCATGTGGTCGCGGCGCTGCACGAAGCCCTGCTGCAATACAACGAAGAAGGCGGCTTGCCAGCGCGGCACGAACGCTACGCCGCCAACTGCCAGGCATTGATGGAAGAGATGGGCAAACTGGGGCTGCGCAGCTTCCTGCCGGCGGCTATCCAGGCGCCGATCATCGCCACCTTCCACGCCCCGAAAGATCCGCGTTACGCGTTCAAAGAATTCTACGAGCGGGTCAAGGCCAAGGGCTACATCCTCTACCCCGGCAAACTGACCCAGGTCGAAACCTTCCGCGTAGGCTGCATCGGCCATGTCAACCCGGCGCAAATGCGCGAAGCGGTGGCGGCGATTGCCGAAGTGTTGCGCGAGATGGAAGTGCTCGACATCTAAACCACACCACATTCCCTGTGGGAGCGAGCTTGCTCGCGATGAGGCCCGATCAGTCGACACACATGTTGAATGTAAGACCGCTATCGCGAGCAAGCTCGCTCCCACAGAAAAGCTGAATTTCCGAATAGATCGATATCACAGGAATCCAAACGCCATGAACTACGCCAACCCAACCAAGCTGCAAGCCGCCATCCTCGACTGGGCCGGCACCGTGGTCGACTTCGGCTCCTTCGCCCCGACGCAGATTTTCGTCGAGGCTTTCGCCGAGTTCGACGTCCAGGTGTCCATCGAAGAGGCCCGTGGCCCGATGGGCATGGGCAAGTGGGACCACATCCGCACCCTGTGCGATCTGCCGGAAGTTGCCGAGCGTTATCGCAAAGTGTTCGGCCGCACGCCGACCGACGATGACGTCACTGCGATCTACCAGCGTTTCATGCCGCTGCAGATCGAAAAAATCGCCGAGCACTCGGCGCTGATTCCCGGGGCACTGGAGACCATCGCCAACCTGCGCCAGCAAGGGATCAGGATCGGCTCCTGCTCCGGTTACCCGAAACAGGTCATGGACAAGGTGGTCGAACTGGCCGCCACCAACGGTTACGTTGCCGACCATGTGGTCGCCACCGACGAAGTCCCGAATGGTCGCCCATGGCCCGCCCAGGCGCTGGCCAACGTCATCGCCCTGGGCATCGACGATGTCGCCGCGTGCGTGAAGATCGATGACACCGTGCCGGGCATTCTCGAAGGCCGCCGCGCCGGCATGTGGACCGTGGCACTGATCTGCTCGGGCAACGCCCTGGGCCTGGACTACGAAGGCTATCGCGCCTTGGGCTGCGACCAACTGGACAGCGAGCGCAAGCGCATCCACGGAATGTTCGAAGGTTCACGCCCGCATTACATGATCGACACCATCACCGATCTGCCGGAAGTGATCGCCGACATCAACAAGCGCCTGGCCAACGGCGAAATGCCGCAATCGAGCTAAATACCGCAACGCCCTCCTGTAGGAGCGAGCTTGCTCGCGATGGTCTCAAGAATGCCGCGGTTACCCAGTGGGTATGCGTCATCGTTGGCGACCATCGCGAGCAAGCTCGCTCCTACAAGGTTTTTCTCTGCCTTTACCCGAACCAGAACACCCAGCGACCAATCGCCTCAGGCAAACCCGGTGAAACAGGATTACAGTTAACGCACACCGTCGGTCAAGAACGGTGGCTTTAAACCGGACCTCTGAGGAACACCTATGCCGTGGAAAAACTCTGAGTCGCGCTACAGCACCGTATCGATCGCGCTGCATTGGCTGATGCTGGTCCTGCTGGTGCTGGTTTACGCCTGTATCGAGTTTCGCGGATTCTTTCCCAAGGGCAGTGGCGCGCGCACGCTGATCGTCGAATCACACTTCATGCTCGGCCTGACCGTATTCGTTCTGGTCTGGCTGCGATTGTTCGCACGCAGCCTCGGCCCGGCGCCGCAGATCTTCCCGGCCTCGCCGCACTGGCAAACGACACTGGCCAGGCTGATGCACTGGGCGCTGTACATTTTCATGATCGTCACGCCGATTCTCGGGTGGCTGGTCACCAGCGCCAAAGGCAATCAGGTGATGTTCTACGGTGTCGACCTGCCGATGCTGGTAGCGGAAAACAAGGACCTGGCCAAACAGCTCCAGGGCTGGCATGAGCTCGGCGGCACTATCGGCTATTGGCTGATCGGCCTGCATGCCGTGGCCGGGCTGTATCACCATTATGTGGTGGGCGATAACACATTGCTGCGGATGATGCCCAAGCGGGTAAACCGCGACGCCTGAACTTGACCGCTCCCACATTGGTTTTCGGTGACTTTCAGGTTTGTGAATTGAATCCCCGCCACCCCTGCAAGCCGCCAGTGTGGACGAAGATCAGCCGCGTGCCCCGGGCGAACTTGCCCGCTTCCACTTGGTGCTTGAGTGCCAGCAGTGCCTTGCCGGTATACAGCGGCTCCAGTGGAATATTTCCCACCTGCTCCGTCTTTTCAATAAAGTCGAGCAGCAACGGATCAACCTTGGCAAACCCGCCGCGACTGGCCTCGAACAGTTCATACACCGCATCGACCACACCCGCTTCCTGCATGATCCGCTCGACCTGCTGCGCCACCCCGTGGTCATCCGGCACCGCCAGGGCACCATATACCGGATGATCCCCCGCTTCGGCCAGCACCAGGCCGGCCAGGGTCGTGCCGGTTCCGCAGGCCAGCCACCAGCCGTCATAGTCACTCCAGCCCAAGCCCGCCAATTGGGTACAAACCCTGGCCCGCAATTGCATGCAACCTTCAGCACCGGGTAATCCACCTCCGCCTTCAGGCACCGGATGCAACGTCGGATAGCGGGTTTGCCAGGGTTGCCAGAAACCCGCTTCATGCCTCGCTCGATAGCCTGCGTAGCCCAGCCAGTGCAGCTCCATGCCGAACGCCTGCAAGTCCTCGACCGTCGGGGTTTGCTGAGGATGCCCGCGCAACAGGCCGACGGTGGAAAAAACCAATCGCTTGCCCGCCGCCGCCAACGCATGAAGATGATTGGAGTGCGCGCCACCGAGACTGATGATGCCTTCGGCACCCAGGCGGTCGGCGGTTTTCAGGTGTTCGATGAGCTTGAACCATTTGTTGCCGCTGATCAGCGGGTCGATCCGGTCCAGACGCAGGACTGCCACTTCGATGCCGGCTTGAGTGAGCCAGTCGAGGTGAAGGGGGTCGAGGGGGGCCTGGGGTAACCAGGTGGAGGGTGGGAGAAGCATCAATGCCGGCTCTGGGTGAAGAGCCAGCATCTTAACAGCTGACTTGTGGCGAGGGGGCTTGCCCCCGTTGGGGTGCGAAGCGGCCCCAATACGACTGCTTCGCAGCCGAACGGGGGCAAGCCCCCTCGCCACAGGGTTTTGTGAACAGCCTGATTACGTGAATTACAACTGCGCCGCCAACCGCGACCCCTGATTAATCGCCCGCTTGGCATCCAGCTCTGCCGCGACATCCGCGCCGCCGATCAGGTGCACGCTCTGCCCCGCCGCCGCCAGGCCTTCATGCAACTCGCGCAGCGGATCCTGCCCGGCGCAAATCACGATGTTGTCCACTGGCAGCACCTGAGCTTCGCCGGTTTCGCCGATGCGGATGTGCAGGCCTTCGTCGTCGATCTTCAGGTATTCAACGCTGTTGAGCATCTGCACCTGTTTGTTCTTAAGGCCCGTGCGATGAATCCAGCCGGTGGTCTTGCCCAGGCCGTCGCCGACCTTGGACGTCTTGCGTTGCAGCAGGAACACCTCGCGGGCCGGCGCATGGGGCGCGGCCTTGATACCGGCGACACCGCCGCGCGCTTCAAGGTGTGTATCGATGCCCCATTCCTTCCAGAACGCGGCGCGATCCTGACTGGTGGCGACGCCTTCATGCACAAGGAACTCGGAAACGTCGAAACCGATACCACCGGCACCAATCACCGCGACGCGCTTGCCGACCGGTTTGCGCTCCAGGATCACGTCCAGGTAGCTCAGCACCTTGGCGTTTTCCACCCCTGGAATGGCCGGCACACGCGGCGCAATGCCGGTGGCCAGAATGATCTCGTCGTAGCCGCCCTCGACCAGTCCGGCCACGTCGACGCGGGTGTTCAGGCACACCTCGACGTTGGTGGTCTGCAACTTGCGGTTGAAGTAGCGAATCGTTTCGTAGAACTCTTCCTTGCCCGGAACGCGCTTGGCAATGTTGAACTGCCCGCCGATTTCGCTGGCCGAATCGAACAGCGTCACCTGATGGCCACGCTCGGCGGCCACGGTCGCGGCGGACAGACCGGCAGGGCCGGCACCGACCACGGCGATTTTCTTCAGTTGCTGCACGGGCAGATAGTTGAGCTCGGTTTCGTGGCAGGCACGCGGGTTCACCAGGCAACTGGTCAGCTTGCCGCCGAACGTGTGGTCGAGGCAGGCCTGGTTGCAACCGATGCAGGTGTTGATTTCATCGGCACGACCTTCAGCGGCTTTGTTGACGAAATCCGGGTCGGCGAGGAATGGCCGTGCCATGGACACCATGTCGGCATCGCCCTCGGCCAGGATCTGCTCGGCGACTTCCGGGGTGTTGATACGGTTGGTGGTGATCAGCGGAATATTGACCGAACCCCGCAACTTGGCCGTGACCTTGCTGAACGCCGCGCGTGGCACTTTGGTGGCGATGGTCGGAATCCGCGCTTCGTGCCAGCCGATACCGGTGTTGATGATGGTCGCGCCGGCCTGCTCGATGGCCTTGGCCAGTTGAACGATCTCTTCCCAGGTGCTGCCGCCTTCAACCAGGTCGAGCATCGACAGACGGAAAATGATGATGAAGTTCGGGCCTACCGCTTCACGCACGCGACGAACGATCTCCACCGGCAGGCGCATGCGGTTTTCATAGCTGCCACCCCAGCGGTCGGTACGGTGGTTGGTGTGGGCGGCGAGGAACTGGTTAATGAAATAACCTTCGGAACCCATGATTTCCACGCCGTCGTACTCGGCGGTTTGCGCCAGTACCGAGCAGGTGACGAAATCGCTGATCTGCTTCTCGATGCCTTCCTCGTCCAGCTCCCTGGGCTTGAACGGGTTGATCGGTGCCTGGATCGCACTTGGCGCAACCTGTTTCGGGCTGTAGGCATAACGACCGGCATGGAGGATCTGCATGCAGATCTTGCCGCCCGCGTCATGCACGGCACGGGTGACGATACGGTGCTTGAGCGCCTCTTCTTCGGTCGTCAGCTTGGCCGCGCCGGAATACACGCCACCCTCGTCATTCGGGCCGATACCGCCGGTGACCATCAGGCCGACACCGCCACGGGCACGCTCGGCAAAGTACGCCGCCATGCGCTCGAAGCCACCCGGTTTCTCTTCAAGGCCAGTGTGCATCGACCCCATCAGGGTGCGATTGCGCAGCGTGGTGAACCCCAGGTCCAGCGGAGCCAACAGGTGCGGGTATTGAGCGGCGGTCATCGGTAACTCCACATCGAGCGATCACGGAAAGTGCGAGAGCTCTGCGGCCCCCATCAGTCATGTTCGACAGACTAAGAGTCGTGCCGCCATCCCTCAATGACCGTAAATGACAACTTATTGATCGAAATGAGCAGCGACATTGGGCTAACGGGAATGACTCAAAACAAAAACGACCTGCGGTCATGAGTTTTCACTTCGATTGGAATTATTTGCATTAAGAATGGAATCAGCCAGCCATAGCCAGCCGTGTCGCGGGAACGTTAAAAACCAGCATGGACGCCGTGTGTGAAATGTTTTATGTCGTGATGTCGGGCCATTGCCAGAGGAGTTTTCGCGGTGCGGCGCTGAATGGCGGCACTCTGAAGCACACCTCCAGCTGGGCTACACGCTTGGCCGTGGCCAGACCTGAACCGCAATTCATGTACGACGCACTTGTAGAAGCATTTGTTTTTTGGGTGACGCGAGCACGTAATCCGACAACACAAAACCAAAAAGTAAAAACAACGCAATCTTTGACACGATATATTCCAGAAAAAACAATTTAAACTAACTGGAAGACAATATAACCACCCACTTATGGCGAAAAAACAGGAATTGTCTCACTCATACCCAGCAGAGGTACTAAATCGAAGAGCGGAACTCATCCGTTTTTCCCAGCTCAGCGTTGTGGATTTTAACTTTCTATTCGCCTGCAACACCCTGCTGAGGTCCTGGGCAATCGACGAAAGGACCACAAGCCCATTTCCTTGTAGATATCGTATTGATGGTCTAGATATAACTACAAAATAAAACCTCCACACAATATCAGAATGACATTAAATAAGAGGGATCTTATGCACCTTGCGCTTCGTGCAGGAAAAAATGGACTTCTTCAAGTGGGGGCGTTGTCGCTTTTAAGTCTGGCAGTACAACAGGCGCAAGCGGCTTGCGTACTCACTCCCGGCCCCGGCGTCGATGCGTATGTCTGCGACAGTGGCAGCAGCCCTGTCGGCCTGACCGACCTGCTGGGCAACAACATCCTGACCCTCCCGATTGACGGCACCGGTACCATCAACGGCAACATTGTTACCGGGGCTGGCACCGACCTCGTCGACATGAACTCCGGACGAATCGTCGGCAGCATCACTCAGGGTGATGGTGCCGATCGCTTCCGTATCAGTGCCGGTGCGGTCACGGGTGCGGTTTCCCAAGGCAATGGCATCGATGACTTTGTGATGAGTGGCGGGCAGATCCAGTCTCTGGCTCAAGGCGACGGCCGCGACACCTTCCTGATGACCGGCGGCACCATCGTCGGCGCCTTTGAAGATGGCGACGTGGCGCAGCAAACCAGCGGCACCATCGGCCGCGTCGACATGAAACTGGACAACAACATCTATGACATGTCCGGCGGCTCGATCCTTGGCAACCTCGTCACCGGATTTGGTACCGACTGGATTATCGTCACCGGGGGTACGATTGGCGGCAATATCAGTGTCAGCGGCGGCGACGACCGCATCACTGTCAGCGGCGGCGTGATAAACGGCGAGATCCGCACCAGCCTCGGCAACGACACCTTCAACTGGCTCAATGGCGGCCAGATCAAGTCCGCCGTGCTGATGGGTGATGGTAACGATACCGCGCTGCTCAGCGGCCTGACCGAAAGCCTGTTGAGCGCCACCCCATCGATCGACGGCGGCCTGGGCAATGATCAATTGACCTTCGACAACACCACTTCCAACACGGCCTCCCGCTACATCGGTTGGGAAACCGTCAGCCTCAACAACAATTCGCACTTTGACCTGGCTGGCGACTTTTTCCTCGGCGACAGCGCCAGTAATGCCGGCACGGTTTCCATCGACAACACCAGCGTGCTGGCGGTGACCCAAGGCAGCATCCGACCCTACACCGCCGGCCAGCGGGCGACCCTCATCAACGCCGGCACCATCGACATGACCACCGGCAGCAACAGCGCCGCGGACTCGCTGACGGTGTACGGCAACTACGTCGGCAACAACGGCCAGCTGTGGCTGCAAACCGTGCTCGGCGACGATACTTCCGCCACTGACAAACTGGTGGTCTCCGACGGCAGCATCAGCGGCAATACCCAATTGGCGGTGACCAATCTCAGTGGCCTGGGCGGCCTGACGCAAAGCAACGGGATCGAAGTGGTGCAGGCGCTCAACGGCGCAGTCAGCACTACCGATGCCTTTGCCCTGAAAGGCTCGGTTTCTGCCGGGGCCTATGAGTACTATCTGTTCAAGGGGGGTGTAACGGCAGGCTCGGAAAACAACTGGTACCTGCGCTCTTCGGTGGTCGCGGTGCAACCACCCGTTGTGCCGCCACAGCCGCCGGTACCGCCCGTGGTGGTGCCAGAGCCACCGATTCCGCCCGTACCGCCGGTAGTAGGCCCGGATGAACCACCGGTTGAACCGCCAACACCGCAACCCGTTGCGCCAGTCGAGCCCCCCGCGACACCGCCAACCCAGGTCCCCGCCGAAGTATCACCGGAGCCTGCCGCCACCACTCCGCCGCTGCCAACGGCGGTGGCGGGTGCCGATCCTATTCCACTGTACCGCCTGGAGGTGCCCGTGTATTCGGTGGTGGTGCCAGCCGCGCAGTTGATGACTTTGCAAGCGTTGGGCACGTTCCACGACCGCCAGGGCGAACAAAGCCTGTTGAGCGAAACCGGTGCCGTCCCGGCCGGTTGGGGTCGTGCCTATGGCCGCGATTTCAACAAGAGCTGGACCGGCACCGTGTCCCCCAGCTTCGACGGTTCTACCAAGGGCTATCAAGTGGGCCATGACCTGTATGCCTCCGAAACCAGCGGCGGGCAGATCCAACGCTTCGGCCTGTTCGTCGGCCAGAGCCGCTTGCAGGGCGATGTCAAAGGTTTCGCCGAGGGCTTCCAGGACCGTCGTTCGGGGCGGGTCGAACTCGACGGCGACAACTTCGGCGCCTATTGGACCCTCACCGATCCAACCGTGGGCTGGTACGTTGACCTTGTGGCCATGGGCACGCGCCTGGATGGCGATAACAAATCCGACCGTGGGGTGAAAATGGACAGCAAGGGCCATGCATTGGCGTTGTCCGCCGAAGCCGGCTATCCGATTGCAATTTCCGAGCACTGGGTGGTGGAGCCACAGGTCCAGGTGATCAACCAGCAGATCGATATGGACAGCCAGAACGACGGTATTTCCAAGGTCTCGTTCGACTCCCAGGACTACTGGACCGGTCGCCTCGGTGCACGCCTGAAAGGGCGCTACCTGGTACAGAACACGCCCATCGAGCCCTACGTCCGGGCGAACGCCTGGCGCACCTTTGGCGGCAGTGACACCGTGACCTATGATGACGTGGACCGGATCAAGAGTGATCACAAATCGTCCTCTGCCGATCTCGGAGTGGGTGTGGTGGCGCGGTTATCGTCAACGGTCAGCGTGTACCTGGCGGCGGATTACAACACCAATCTGGACACCATTGCCCTGGAAGGCGTGAGTGGCAATGCGGGGGTGAGGGTGAGTTGGTAAGCGAGGCCGCTCGTATGGTTATCACCCCCATTACGGCCGTTCTGTAATTAAAGAATGGTGCCCTGCAGACTGTATGAAAACCGATCAACAAGGGTGATGCTCAACGAAGATGCTCTGTATCGAAAGATAGGGAGCATCTGCATCCAGGAAGGAGTAGCGCCAGCATCGTCAGGAACCCGAACGCAATCAGCAACGGATAAGCCATCAACAGAATCAATAGCTGTTATACATCCCACAACTCGCACAATAGCGAGCAGCTCTCATCCAGAGCAAACTCCAATTGCGAATTTCACGGTGATCCAGCCACCCTTTCAGGTAGACAGAAACTCAGGATTAACTGAAAAAACAGGATATCAAGCAAGTCAATCAATCAATCAATCAATCAATCAATCGTCAGCGAGTGGAACTGCACAGAGTCAAAGTACATCGAATGGCGAACATCTTGAAACGGCACATCCGCTAATTGTGGTCATGCTCAAAACCCGAAGTAAACAAATGCCATAGCTGCCGCCATACCCCATGCGACCAACGCCATTACCGTTGAATTGTGCGCTGACCAGGATTCGTCCAATCGCTGTAAGCCGAACTTCGAAAAGCCAGCCTCGTCATAACAGCAATGCATGATCGCCCGGTAGGTATATCGCAGGCCGGCCAACAGAAACAGGGTAATCAGACCAAGGACAAGTCCATGCCTGATAGTTGGTTTAACCCATTCCACAAGGTGATCCTGTTCGCAAGCAACGCTGTCGACTTCCACAAGGGTTATTTGCTGAAAGTCCGTCGAAGACCGCTTTTGGCCAATCTGGATCAGCGCCTGTTGCTCCAGATCCAGCGCCTGATACTTCCAGAGCGTTGATGACCCTTCTCGGCAGAACGTAAACGCAGCAGGACTTGAGATGGCGATAATACAAGCGTCGTTGATGTGCAGTTTTTTCAGCGTTTCCGTGGCTGACCTGGTGAAATCCAGGTCGAACACCGGATTAACCCCGGTAGCAGAAGCAGCGATCGAAACCAATAGACTGCTCAAGAGGCAGATGGCTGAAGTGTTCAAGGCCGGGTTTCCTTTTTCATTGTTTCTTTGATTTCGCAGTTCGGTTCCAACCTGCTTTGATGAGTTCCAGTACGCTGCTGGCACCCCCGATAGCTGATGGGCAATTGAATGGAAGGAGAAAGGGAGGGCATCCATTGCCCTCCCCTCCGCTGTCCACGCTCCCTGCGACAGTACTGACCAGGACCTCAAGTGGCCAGAATGAAGTCCGTCTGATCAACGGCTGCGCTGTTGACACCCACAAGGTGAATCGTGTCCGCCCCGATCCCTACCACCGTGTCCGCCCCGTTGGCCGTAATGGTCACGTTGGCAGCGAACGTCGCGCTGTTGATCCCCAGCGCCGTGATATTGAGCAAGTCTTGCCCGGCCGGATTGGCTCCGAAGTTCAGGATCGTATCGCTGCCGAAACCCGCAGCAAACGCGAACGTATCGTTACCGGCGACGCCGCCACTCATCACGTCGTTACCGCCACCGCCGGTGAGTACGTCGTTACCTGCCCCCCCCTCGATCGTGTTGGCCAGCCCGTTGCCGGTGCCCGCAAAGTTGCCGCTACCGCCGAAAAACAGATTTTCGACGTCGGCACCCAGGGTGTAGCTCGCGAGCGAGGTCCAGACCGAGTCGCTGCCGGCACCGGCAAGCTCGTTTACCACGTCCCCGAGGTCGGTGACTTCGTAGATATCGCTGCCGATACCGCCAGCCATCGTGTCGGCACCTGCGCGACCGATGATAACGTCGTTGCCTGCGCCGCCGATGAGGACGTCGTTACCCGCACCGCCCACGATCGTGTTATTGAGCTCGTTGCCGCTGCCCGCAAAGTTGCCACTACCGCCGAAATACAGATTCTCGACGCTGGCACCCAGGGTGTAGCTCGAGAGCGAGGTCCAGACCGAGTCGCTGCCGGCACCGGCAAACTCGTTCACCACGTCCCCGAGGTCGGTGACTTCGTAGACATCGCTGCCGATACCGCCAGCCATCGTGTCGGCACCTGCGCGACCGATGATAACGTCGTTGCCTGCGCCGCCGATGAG